>JBOHLC010000129.1:0-4093 GCA_050729395.1 Caulobacteraceae bacterium | reverse complement strand
CGGGGTCCCCCTCCCCCGTGAACGGGGGAGGATCAGCACACGAACATGTTCATGGATCGGCGGGACTGACGCCCACCGATGACGGTAGAAGGTGGGGAGGATCAGATCCGGCTGGCTTTCCACGCCGCCAGGACGGCGGCCTCGCGCTCGGGCGTGAGGCCGGCGTGGAGGTGAGCATGGCGCTCGGCCGGCTGAGTTCGGAACCACGCCAGCGTGTCGGACGCGGTCAGCGGCAGGGGACGGAAGGTCAGGCCGGCGGCCAGGGCGCGGGCGATGCTCCGTCTGGCGAAGCCGGCCGAGTCGCCCTGGCCGGGGACCCATACCGGCAGGTCGGACCAGGCTTCGACCTTCTGGGCGTCGAGGAACTTGGTCGGGACCCAAGTGAACTCGGGCCGCGCGCCGACGCCACGGGCCACGCCGGCGATGAATCCCCGCATGTCGAACGGGCGCGCAGGCCCGGTGGCGTTGAAGACGCCGAGCGTACGCGTCTCGGCCACGCGGATGGTCCATTCGGCCAGATCGCGCGCGTCGATGAACTGCACCGGATCGGTCCCGTCGCCAGGGGCCAGCACATCGCCGCCACGCACCAGGCGCACGGGCCAGTAGGTGAAGCGGTCGGTCTGGTCGCCCGGGCCGACGATCAGGCCTGGGCGCACGATCGTCGCGGCGTCGCCGAACTGCT
This sequence comes from Caulobacteraceae bacterium, assembly GCA_050729395.1. Lineage (GTDB taxonomy): Bacteria > Pseudomonadota > Alphaproteobacteria > Caulobacterales > Caulobacteraceae > Acaudatibacter. The sequence goes on along the minus strand of JBOHLC010000129.1, from coordinate 3,411 downwards.
TCCGAGCCTCGCCCTCGCTGATCGCCTTGAGCGGTCCATAGAGGCCGCCGACATCGGCTTTCAGGCTGGCCATGGTCTCGGCCATGGCGTCCTTGCCTGTGTAAGGGGCCAGCGCCGCGCTCTCGTCCGCCGGCTTGTCGTTGGCGGCGTAGACCGAAATGGTCGAGATGAAGATGTATTGGCCGACCTTGCCGCGCAGCGCCGCGCCGGCGTCGCGCGCCCAGAACGGCAGGGTCGTGGGGTTGTCGATAGCCACGTCCCAGGTACGGCCCGCGAGCGCTTTCAGGTCGCCGGCGTTGCGATCGCCGATCAGCGCCTCGACCGGTCCGGGCCAATCTTCCTTCTGGCGTCCCCGATTGAACAGCGTGACCTCATGGCCGCGCGCGAGGGCGTAGCGAACCTCGTGCGGGCCAATGAAGCCGGTCCCGCCGAGAATCAGGATGCGCAGCTTGCGCCTGGGCGCGGCGGCGCGCGCCATCGGCACAGCGAGCACGCCGGCCGCGGCGGCGGCTTTGGCGAGCGTCCGGCGGGTGAGGCGCATGGGGCGAACTCCATCTCAGGCCGCGCGCAGGTTCGGCAAAGCGCCGGGCGCGTCAAGACTTCGAGCTGCGATCCTCCTGGTCGATCACGTGTTGCGCGGCGCGGCGCCAGGATATGGCCTCGGGCTTGTAGGGCGCGTGCGGCGGCGGCTTGCCCCAGAGGTCGGGATCGGGGACGAGACGGACTTCGTGGGTCAGGCTGACGAAGCGCTCCAGGATCAGCATGAACAGCGCCACGATCAGCGCCGCGTAAACATATTCGGTGCGCGTCACGGCGACGCCGAACGGGAACCAGATCGCCTTCATGCCGATCGTGGTCAGCTCGCCCGTGAACAGCGCGGCGGCCGCGATCAGCGCGACGATGCAGGCCATGGCCGCGTCGAGGGTGCGGATCCTCCACAGTCCTACGACGAGGACGGCGAGATAGAGCGCCGCGATCGCCACCCTGAACGTGGTGACCAATTGGCGGAAAAGGGCGTGGGCCGGGCTGTCGGGCTCGAACCACGGCAGGGCGCCGAGGGCCACGGCCATGTAGAGGCCGGTGATTCCGGCCAGCAGGACGGCCAAGGCGATGGTCAGCCAGTCCGAATCGCGCCCACCCAGCCAGAAGCGCCAGGCCAGGGTCCAGCAGGTCAGGGCGAGCGGGGCCAGGACCACGTCGCGCAGCACGCCGTAGGTTTCCAGGCTCTCGCTCTGTGTCCAGAAGAACAACACCTGGTTCGCCTGGGCGAAGGCGGCCAGCGTCAGCGCGGCGCACAGCCACGGATATGACCGGTCGTCCGGCCGCGCGGCGAAAAGGCCCAGCACCAGGCAGGCGAGGACGAGCAGCGCCGCCGTTTCCGCCGCGTCGACGGCATGGCGGTTGAAGGTCTGAACCCATTGACCCCGATAAAGCGCCTGCACGCCGTCCAGCCGCCCGAAGATCGGCGCCATGCGCACGCCGCCGCCATCGCCGGTGGCCATGCCCACCGGAGTCCAGACGCGCATGGCGACGAAGATGGCCTTCACCTTCACCTTCACCTTCACCTTCACCTTCGGCGGCGGTGGTGGCAGTTGGAAGAGACGCGGCTGGTCGCCATGCACGATGGGCGGCGCGCCGTCGCGGAATTCGCCCAGGCCGCCCAGCAGCTTGCCGTCGACGTATAGTTGGTAGGCGCCGTCCACCTCGGCGGGCCCGGCGATCGCCAGGGGTGTGTCGCCGAGCCCGATCACCGGAACCCGCAACCGGTACCAGGCATAGCCCGCGTAACCCCTGTGCCCGCGCGCGCCCCAGCCGGTGACATGGCGCGCAACACCGGCATCGGCGTCATGGGCGCCCGGAGGCGGCGCCAGATCGACGCTCTCCCACTTGGCGTCCTTGAAGGCGGGATCGGACCACGCCGGATCGTCGCCGGTGCTGAACTTCCACGGGCCGTTGAGAATGACCACCGCTTCGCCGAGCCGGATCGGCTTGGAAGTCTCCGACTTGGCGACGCCTGACCGGTGCGGCCGGTGGCTCGTGTGCCTGGCGAAGGATTGGCCCGCGAAGCAGGCAAGCAGAAGCGCGAGAAGCGCAATCCAAAATGGACAGCCCCCGCCCCTCCGTGCGCCTAGCCGCGGAAACCGCAACCAACCCCCCCGATGACGTTAACGTCAACTCATCTATACGCTACGGGCGACTGCTACAGCGCGGCCTGTTGCCGCAAGGCTCACTGCTCGAGGATATCGCGCGCCGTCCGGGCAAGTTGATGCGTGCCAAGATTGTCCGGTGGGGGGTCGGCGTTCCCGATACCGTCGAGATTCCGCTTGAACACGCCCTGGCCAATCGAGGCAAGGCGAAACAGCGAGAACGCCAGGTAGAAATCGAAATCCTCCACGCCCGATCGGCCGGTACGGCGACAGTAAGCTTCAGTATATTGGGTCTGGGTCGGGATCAGACTGGAGGCGAAGTCCACGCCGACCAGGCTGCCCCAGCTTTCGGATACCGAGTGATAGAGGATGCAGTTGTAGGCGAGGTCGGCGAGTGGGTGGCCGAGGGTCGAAAGCTCCCAGTCGAGCACGGCGATCACCCTGGGCTCTATTGGATGGAACATCACGTTTTCCGGCCGATAGTCGCCGTGGACGATGGTCACCGTGTCGTCGGCCGGAATGCGCGCCGGAAGCGCCGTGATCAGATGCTCCATGTCGGCGATATCTTCGGTCTGGGCGCCGCGGTACTGGCGCGTCCAGCGGCCGATCTGGCGCTCGAAATAATTGCCCGGACGGCCGTAGTCGGCCAGCCCGATGGCGTTCCAGTCCACCTGGTGAAGGCGCGCCAGGGTGGCGTTGAGGTCATCGTAGAGCGCGGCGCGCTCGTGCGCGGCGACGCCCGGCATGCGCGCGTCGCGGAAGATCCGTCCGTCAAGGAAGTCCATGACGTAGAACGCCTGGCCGATGACGCTCTCGTCCTCGCACAGCAGGCGCATGGCCGGCACGGGAAAGCCGATCCCGCCCAGGGCCTTCATCACCCGAAACTCGCGGTCGACCTGGTGCGCGCTGGCCAGCAGTTGGCCCGGCGGCTTCTTGCGCAGGACGTAACGGCGCTCGCCGGCGCCGATCAGGAAGGTGGGATTCGACGCGCCCCGGGTGAACTGGGAAATCGAAACCGGCCCGTCGAAGCCGTCGAGCCGCGAGGCCAGCCAGGCGCGCAGGCGCTCGACGTCAAAGCGGTTGTTGGCGCGCACCTCGCCAATCGCGGGCGTCTCGGGAGGAAGCTCGGACATGCTGGCCACAAGACCCGCCCCGTCGCCATCGATCAAGCGGGGATCGCCGGCGATCCGATCTCCACCTGCGAAGCGGGGGGAGGGGACCGCGAAGCGGTGAGGGGGGCGGAAGCCGCGCGCCGGCGCTTCCG
>JBOHLC010000128.1:0-4071 GCA_050729395.1 Caulobacteraceae bacterium | reverse complement strand
GCCTGGGTGAGCGCCGCCCGCACGGCCGCGTCGGCGAAACGGCTTAGCGCGCCGGTGACCTCGGTCAGGTTCCAGGCGCCGCCGAGGTCGGCCAGGGCGACAAGCAGGTGCAGGTCGGCCTTCAGGCCCCGCAGGCGCGCCGCGGCCCGTTCGATGTCCGGCTCGGCGGCGCAGGCGCGCGTCGCCGCCAGGATGGCTTCGAGGCTCTGTCCGGCGGGACGAGACAGTATCCGAACAAGCCTGTCCGGATCGCGGGTGGACAGACTGGCGAGATAGGGCGCCGCGCCGAAGACGGGGGCCAGGACCGGCCACGCGATGTCAAGCGACAGACCCGCGCCGTCGAGCAGCGCGCGGGCCCGCTCGGCCGCGCCCGGATCCATGATCGGCCCGCACGGGCGGATGACCTGGCCGAGCGGACGCTCCCCCTCCATCACCCGACCTTGGGCAGCACGAGCGCGACGCGCAGGCCTGGGCCCGCCGGGCCGCCAGGCCCCTCATCCAGTTCCAGGTGGCCGTGGTGTGCGCGGGCGACGGCGGCCACCAGCGAAAGGCCCAGGCCGACCCCCGGCAGGTTGCGGCTGTGTTCGAGACGGACGAAGCGCTCGATCACGCGGGCGCGGTCTTGCGCCGCGACGCCCGGCCCGGTGTCGGTCACCGACATCTCGATGTCGCCGGAGGAGCGCCGCCGCACACGCAGCATCACCGCCCCGCCGGCCGGGGTATATTTGACCGCATTGTCGAGGATATTGGACAGCGCCTGGGCGACGAACTCGCGGTTGCCCTTGACGCTGAGACCCGGCGTCAGCTCGGCTCTGAACTCCAGGCCTTTATCCTCGGCCAAGGGCTCGTACAGCTCGGCTACATCGGCGGCCAGAACGCCTGGATCGAATGGGGCCTGGTCCGGCGCATCTCCCGCCGCTTCCAGCCGGGCGATGGCCAGGACGGCGGAGAATGTGCGCAGCACGCCATCGGCGTCCTCCAGCGCCTGATGCAGGGCCGCCTTGGGATCGGTCCGACCGGCGTCGGCCTCGATCATCGCCGCCTCCAGCCGCGCGCGCAGACGTGTCAACGGCGAGCGCAGGTCGTGGGCGATGGCGTCGCCGGCATGTCTGAGTCCACCGACGGAGCGTTCCAGCCGCTCGAGCATATCGTTTAGCCCGCCGGCCAGTTCGTCGTATTCGTCGCCCGCCCCACGCACCTTGGCCCGCGCGCCCAGATCGCCGCCGCGGGCCGCGTCGATCACGTCGATCAGGCTGGCCATTGTGCGATTGACATCGCGGCTGACCAGTATGCCGCCGGCCAGACCCAGGACGATGACCAGCGCCCCGGCGCCCCAGATGGCGCGCAGGATGCGGACGACGAAGCCTTCCGCTTCGCCGACATTGGCCCCGACGAACAACCATTCGCCGCCGCTCATTCGCTCCTGCAGCCCGCGCGCGGGCAGGCGCACCACCGCGCCGTCGGGATTGGTCTCGGTGAGCACGAAACTGGCCCAGGTCTTGGCCTGGTCGCGACGCCTCACTGGCGAAACGCCGATGGAGCCGGACACCGGCCGACCGGCGGGGTCCATCAGGAGGTAGACGAGGACGTGATCGCTGGATGAGCGCTCGATCACCGCCTGGTTGAGGGCGGTGAAGCCGCCCCTGGCGTAGACGGTCTCGAGCGAACGGATTTCCGCCAGCACCTCGCTGTCGGCGCGGCGAGTCACCTCGCCGGCGGTGGCGAGATAGATGTAGGCCAGGAAGGCGCAGGCGGCCGCCGCGAACAGCGCCAGAAATAAAAGCGTCAGGCGAAAAGGAGTGGTCCGAAGGACCCGGGGCAGGCGCATCAGGCTAGAGCAAACCCGATCTAGATGAAAACATCTAGCTCGACATAATTTTCTTTAGAATCAGCAGGCTAGCGCATGATCGATCAGATTGGCCTCTGACACCGACGATGATGGGCCAGGCCGCGATATCATGCTTCCAGCCGGTAGCCCGCGCCGCGGACGGTCTGCAGCATCGCCCGCTCGAAGCCCTTGTCGATCTTGGACCGCAGCCTGGAGATGTGCACATCGATGACGTTGGTCTGCGGGTCGAAGTGGTATTCCCAGACCTTCTCGAGCAGCATGGTGCGGGTGACCGATTGTCCGGCGTTGCGCATCAGAAACTCGAGCAGCTGAAATTCGCGCGGCTGCAAATCGATTTCCCGGCCGGCCCGACGCACTTCGCGGCCCAACAGGTCCATTTCCAGTTCACCCACCTTGAGCACGGTCTGGACCGAACCGGTCTCGCGCCGCCGGGCCAGGGCCTCGACCCGGGCGATCAGCTCGGCGAAGGCGTAGGGCTTGACCAGATAGTCATCGCCGCCGGCCCGCAGGCCGGAAACGCGATCGTTGATCTCGCCGAGGGCGGACAGAAACAGCACCGGCGTCTGGTCGCCGCTCGCTCGCAGCCGCTCGACCATGGCCACGCCATCGAGCCTCGGCATCATCCGGTCGACGATCAGCACGTCGAACCGCCCGGTAGTCGCCGCCGCCAGACCCACTTCGCCGTCGGCCGCCGCGCGGCACTCATGTCCGGCCTCGGCCAAGCCTTTGGCCATGGCGCCCGAGGCCTCGAGGTCGTCCTCGACGATCAGAACCCGCATGACGCCCCCAAGACCCGACCTGGATCTAGCCTTCGATCTTGAGCGGCACGAAGAGCGTGCGCCCGCCGCGGTTGATGGCCACGGGTATGACCTTGCGGCCTTCCCGCTTCCACTCGGTCACCGCCGCCGCCACATCGCCGGTCGAGGCCACCTCGCGATCGCCCGCGCGCACGATGACATCGCCGCGCTGCAGCCCTTTGTCGCTGGCGTCGGAAGTGCCCTTGACGCCCTCGACCACCACGCCGTGGGCATTCTGCGACAGGTTGAACTCCTGCCGCGCGGCCGGACTGAGCGGCGCGAGCGACATGCCGAGGATGTCGGCGCCCGGGGTGGCGTGCGGGCCTGAGCCCGGGCCGCCCTCATCCTCGCCCTGACCGCCGTTCTGGGCCAGCTGATCTTCCGACGGACGCAGCGCCGTGCGCACGTCGATGGTGCGCTCCTTGCCATCACGGAAGATGTCTAGGCGGGCGACGTCGCCGGCCGGCACCTTGGCCACCTCGCGCGTCATCTCGGTATAGCTGGCGATCGGCTGGCCATTGACGGCCACCACCACGTCGCCCGATTCGACCCCCGCGCGCTGGGCTGGACCGCCCGGCACCACATCGGCCACCACTGCGCCCGTCTTGCCGGCGAGGCCGAAGGACTGGGCCATTTCGTCGCTGAGCGGCTGGATGGTCGCGCCGATGTAGCCGCGCTGGATGTGGCCGGTGGCGATCAGCTGCTTGGTCACCTGCGCTGCGACGTCGGCGGGAATGTCGAAGCCGATGCCGACCGATCCGCCGGATGGTGAGAAGATCGCCGTATTGACCCCGATCACCCTTCCGTAGGTGTCGAAGGTCGGGCCACCTGAATTGCCGCGGTTGATCGGCGCGTCGATCTGGATGTAGTCGACGAAGTTCTCGCCGAGGTCGCGATTGTAGGCCGAGACGATGCCGGCCGTGGCCGTGTTGCCGAGGCTGAACGGATTGCCGACCGCCAGCACCCAATCACCGACGCGCGGCCGGGCTGAGTTCTCGAAATTGACAAAGGGATAATCGTGGCCTTCGACTTTGATCACCGCCAGATCGGTGCCCTCGTCGCGGCCCACCACCGTGCCCTTCAACTCCTTGCCATCCTTGAGAATGACTTTGATGTCCTCGGCGCCGTCGATGACGTGGTTGTTGGTGACGATGTAGCCGTCAGACGATATGAAGAATCCCGATCCCGATGACAGTTGCTTGGGCGCGGGTCCCTGATCCTGTTCGCCCCCGTCCTGGCCCTGCCCGCGCGGGACGACCTCGAAGGGAAAGTTAAAACCGGGAACCATTTTCGCCAGCGGATTGGCTTCCGCCTTGGAGGTGACATTGATCGACACCACCGCCGGAGAGACCTTGGCGAAGATATCGGCGAAGGATTGCGGCGCGCCGGGCGCCGGGGAGAAGTCCGCTTTAAGCAGGCCGGCCT
>JBOHLC010000127.1:0-16371 GCA_050729395.1 Caulobacteraceae bacterium | reverse complement strand
TCGTGCGACCGGACGCCGTGCGCACTGCGGCGCGCTGGTTTCAGGCAAATTTCAAGGGCGATGCGCTCTACGCGCTGAAGGCCAATCCCTCGCCGTGGGTCATCCGCGCGCTGCATGAAAGCGGCGTGGCCGGCTTCGACGTGGCCTCAATCCACGAGATCGAACTGGCGCGCGAACACGCGCCCGGCGCCAGGCTGGCCTTCATGCATCCGATCAAGAGCCGCCGGGCCATCGCCAGCGCCTATTCCGATTTCGGCGTGCGTGTCTTCGCTCTGGACAGCCACGAGGAGCTGGAAAAGATCGTTCACGCCACCGGCGGGGCGAGCGATCTGACGCTCATGGTGCGCCTCGCGGTCGAGGCGCCGGGCGCCGCCTACGCCCTCACCGGCAAGTTTGGCGTCGATTTCGCCGCCGCCTCGGACCTGCTGCTCGCCGCCCGACGGGCCACCGGCGATCTGATGGGCGTGACGTTCCACATCGGCAGCCAGTGCATGCGCCCGTCGGCATTCCAGGCGGCCATGGCCCAGGCTTCGCGCGCCCTCGTCCGCGCCGGCGTGTTCGCCGACGTGGTCGATGTAGGCGGCGGCTTTCCGTCGATCTACCCGGGCATGCTTCCGCCTGATCTTTCCGACTATGTGGCCGCGATCGACCGCGGCTTTGCCGAAATGATGGTGCACGAGACCACCGAGCTCTGGTGCGAACCCGGACGTGCGCTCGTCGCCGAGGGCTCGTCCCTGCTCACCAGGGTCGAGCTGCGCAAGGGCGACGCCCTCTATCTCAACGACGGCGCCTATGGCTCTCTGTTCGACGCCGCCCACGCCAAGTGGCGTTTTCCAGCCAGGCTGCTGCGCGCCGACGGAGAGAGCGACGCGCCCCTGAAGCCATTCCAGCTCTATGGGCCGACGTGCGATTCGGCCGACCAGATGCCCGGCCCCTTCTGGCTGCCCGAGGATATCGACGAGGGCGACCATGTCGAGATCGGCATGCTGGGCGCCTATGGCGTGGCCATGGCCACGCGGTTCAACGGCTTTGGCGAACTGGAGACGGTCGAGGTCGCCGACGCGCCCATGGCCTCCATGTTCGGCCTCGCCCCGCGCTCGATCCGCACGCCCGGCGAGGTATCCACGGTCGTCAAGCTGTCGCGCGCCCGTGGCAGGAAGCGCCGGCGGCGCTAGAGCGTCGCCACGCGGATTCCCTGACGCGAGAAACTAAAATGGCGACCTCGAACACCAAGGCCGAGCTGCTGTCCAAGACGGTCGAGCACGTCGACATCGCCGCCTATGACGCGCGGCCCGTCATCGAGGCCATGCGCAAGATGAGCTTCGCCTCGCGCGACACCGCCCGGGCGGCCGAGATCCTCAACATGGCGCTCGAGGACGAGGCCTGTTCGCTGTGGATCACCCTGGCCGGCTCGACCAGCGCCGGCGGCTGCATGCACGTCTGGCGCGACATGCTGAGATACGGCATGGCCGACGTCGTGGTCGCCACCGGCGCCTCGATCATCGACATGGATTTCTTCGAGGCCCTCGGCTTTCGCCACTACCGGGCCGACGCGGCGGTCGACGACCGCGACCTGCGCGCGCTCTACATCGATCGCATCTATGACACCTACATCGACGAGGAGGAGCTGCAGGCCTGCGACCAGGCAATCAAGGAGATCGCCGACGGGCTCGAGCCGCGTGCCTTTTCCTCGCGCGAGTTCATCCATGAGATCGGCCGCTGGCTCGCCTCCGGCAAGGCGCGCAAGCCGGGAAGCCTGATCGAGACGGCCTATGCCGAGGGTTGCCCGATCTTCTGCCCGGCCTTCACTGACAGCTCGGCGGGCTTTGGTCTGGTCAAGCACCAGGCGGAGCGCATCAAGGCCGGCAAGCCCTATCTGACCATCGACTCCGTGGCCGACTTCCGCGAACTCACTGACGTCAAGATCGCCGCCGGGACCACGGGCCTGTTCATGGTCGGCGGCGGCGTGCCCAAGAACTTCGCCCAGGACACCGTGGTGTGCGCCGAGATCCTGGGCGTCGAGGCCGACATGCACAAATACGCGGTGCAGATCACGGTCGCCGACGTTCGCGACGGGGCCTGCTCGTCCTCGACCCTCAAGGAGGCCTGCTCCTGGGGCAAGATCGATGTCACCTGGGAGCAGATGGTTTTCGCCGAGGCGACGACGGTGGCCCCACTGATCGTCTCCGACGCCTACCATCGCGGGGCATGGCGGCGGCGCCCGAAGCGCCGCTGGGCGAAGCTGTTCGAGAGCGGTTGATTCGATCGCGCTTCGCGGCGAGGCTGGGCGCGTTCGCCATCCCGGAGACGCGTCTTGCGATTGGTAAAAGCGCTTTCGAGCGCGATCCTCCTTCTGATCGTCGCCGGCGCGGCCGGCGCCAGCGCGCCGCGTGGCGGCGGCTATCTGAACGGCCACGAACCCGATGTCCTGGCCGTGATCCCACAGCCGCCCGCGCCGGGCTCGCCACGCGACCGGGCCGACCGGGCCATCTTCCGCCAGACCCGCGGCCTGGAAGGCACGCCACGTTGGAGACTGGCGCAATCCGACGCCGATCTTTTCAAACTGCTCGGAGATTTCAGCTGCGCCGTGGGCGTCACGCTCACACGCGAGGACGTCCCGCGGCTGATGGCGCTCATCATCAAGGCCGCGCCGGATATCTCCGCCGCCTACAACACACCCAAGGATATCTACAGGAAGGCGCGACCGTTCACGCGCGATGCGGGCGATATCTGCGTGCCCAGATCGAGCGGCTTCGCGAAGAGCTTTGATTACCCGTCCGGACACGCGACGTGGTCCTGGGCGGTGGGTCTGATCCTCGCCCGAGCGGCGCCCGACCGGGCCGGCCAGATCCTGGGGCGCGCGCGCGCCTTCGGCGAAAGCCGCGTGGTGTGCGGCGTCCATAACGCAAGCGCGGTGGCGGCCGGCCGTCTGGCCGCCGACACGGTGGTTTCGGCGCTGGAGGGCGACGAGGCGTTCCGCTCCGACCTGGCGGCGGCTCGCGTCCAGCTCAGCGCCGTGCGCGCCGCCGGCCCACGACCGGACCTGGCCGTCTGCCGGGCCGAGGGCGCGCTGGGGGCGAGGACTCCTTGGTGAGCGAGGCGGGCGTCGAAGTCTGGCGGGGTTCGGTCAACACCTGGGAATGCGACCAGATGGGCCACATGAACGTGCGCTTCTACATGGCGCGCGCCATGGAAGGCGTGGCCGGCCTGGCCGCGGCCATGGGTCTCACCGCCGCTTTCCGCCCGCACGGCGAGGCCACGCTCATCGTCAAGGACCACCACATCCGCTTCCAGCGCGAGGCGCGGGCGGGCGATCCACTGTTCATGCGCGCCGGGGTCATCGCCATGGGCGAGAGCGAGGCGCTGATACTCCAGCTTCTGTTTCACGCGCTTAGCGGCGAGCTGGCGGCCAGCTTTCAGACTCTGGCGGTCCACGCCACCGCGCGGGAGGAGCGCGCGTTCCCCTGGTCCGCGGACGCTCGCGAGTTGGCGAAGAAGCTGGCGATGGACGTTCCGGAGCGCGCCGCGCCGCGAAGCCTGGGCCTTGATCCGCCTTCGGGCCGCGCCAGCGTGGAAGAAGCCGATCGCCTGGGTCTAATCCATCTGGCGGCCGGCGCGTTCGCGGCGCGGGACTGCGATCTCTTCGGGCGCGTGAGCGCCGAGCGCATCATCGGGTGCATCGTCGACGGCGTGCCGGGATTGAGCGCGGCGCTCGGCGGTCAGGCCGGGCCACCGCCGGCAAACTCCGGCGGCGCGGTTCTCGAGTACCGGCTGGCCTACGCCGCCTGGCCGCGAGCTGGCGATACCTTTATCGTCCGATCCGGCCTGATCGGCTTCGACGATCGCGTGCAGCGGCTGGCGCACTGGGTCCTGGATCCGGAGACGGGCGCGCCCTGGGCGACCAGCGAGGTGGTTGCCGTCTCCCTCGACTTGGCCGCGCGAAAGATCTTGCCTGTGACGGAAGAAGCCAAGTCGCGGCTGGCCGGACGGATCATCCCGGGCCTATCTCTCTAGTTTGGGCGTACCAGAACGATCAACGCGTCATCCCCGGCCCTGTGCCGGGGTCAGCCCGCGAGCGCCCTCTCGAGCCGCGCGCTCGCCAGAGCCGGCTGCTCCATGGGCAGGAAGTGGCTCGTTCCCGAGATGGTCTCGATCCTGATCCGCCCGCCGGCGGTCAGGCGCGCCGCCTCGGCGTCGGTCTGGCAGGTGGAGTCCCGTTCGGCCTTGAGGATCTCGATCGGCGAGCGGACGCGCGTGAAATCGTCCCACGGATCGTTGGCCTGGGCGGTGAAGGTCGAGGCTTCCCAGGCCGGCTCGCAGGCGAGCCGCACGCCGCCGCCAGGCAGATCCTTGAAGCCGGCCTCGACATAGTCGGCGAGCATGTCGTCCGGCCAGCTCGCGAAGGCCCCGCGAGAGCGCAAGGCATGTAGCGCCGCCGCGCGGCTCGGGAACTCCGCGCGTCGGCGGCGCGTGGCCTCGATCAGGCGCGAGTGGGGAAGGCCGCCCTCCCGCGCCCGCGCAAGCGTTTCGCGCGATAAGATCACCGGGTCGAACAGGACCAGGCGGCGGACGCGCTCGCTCGCCCGCGCGGCGGCCCCCAGGCAGGCGGCGCCGCCCATCGAATGGCCGGCCAGGACCACGTCGCGAGCGTCAAGGACATCCAGCAGCGCCAACAGGTCGTCGCGAAAATCGTCCCAGCTGGTCCGGCCCTCGATGACCGTCGGCAGCGTCGTCGCGCCATGCCCGCGCTGGTCGACCGCCAGGACCCGAAAGCGCTCCGCCAGCGGCGCCAATATCCGCCGGTAAGTGAGGGCGTTGAAGCCGTTCGCGTGCAGGAAAATCAAATCGCACGCGCGCTCTGGCTGGCCGAAGTCCAGAACCGCGAGCGCGCCGGCGCCGCGCCCGGGCAGGGCGATCGCTCGGCGCGAAAACGAAGGGCGAGGCCCGGCGGCTATTTCTTCGCCGGCGTGTCTTGACCCGTGGCCCGCTGGATCAGGGCGGCGATGCGGTCGGTCGAATCGGCGGCCTGGCTCAACATGTTGAGCGGGGAGGCGCCTGGCTTGACGGCGGCCACGACCTGATTGGCGGCATTCTGGGCCAGGGCGACAGCGGCGTTCTGGGCTTGCGCCAGCCTGGCCGAAGCCATGGCGTAGGCGTCCTGATAGATGAAGCCGTAGGTCGGATAGGTGGTCGCGCCCAGATCGCGCGACGGGTTGTTCCACACCTTCACCTGGCTCCAGTCGCCGGCCGGCGAAACGTCGACCACCGTGACGTTCTTCTCCACGTGGCCGCGATCGCCATCGATCAGCGACCAGTTGGCGTGAGTGATCTGGATGACCCGGTCGGTCAGCACCTGGGTCACCACCGCGACATGGCCAAGCCGCATCCGGTCGGTCGGCTTGAAACAGAGAACCGCGCCCGCCTTCGGGGTGTAGCCGGTCTGGTATCGACCCGCCGCCTGTGCCCACCAGGTGCGCGCGTCGCCGAAAATCTGGATGCCCGACATCAGCCGCGCGAAGGGAACGCACTGCCAGTAGTCGGCCGCGAACACGCCCCCGGGACTGAAGGCGATGACCACGGCGATCGCGAGGGAACCCATGCGGGTTCTCGTGCGTGAGTTCATTTCGGCCCTAAATCCCCGATCTGCACGCCAAGGGTTAACCTTGGACCGGGAAAATGAAAAGAGTCTTTATGCCGTGATCCGCTCGCGACTTCGTGAGCGAGGGCACTGTCCCGCGCGATATATGAGCTGCGCGAAGCCACGCTTGCTGTGGATAACTCACGCTCCCCCGTCCTGCTCCACTGGGGTAATACCTAATATTTGGGCGCGATAATGAGGCGATGGCCTGCTTTGTACTTTGTTACATTGCCCAATTTCTGGTCTTCGTCGTCCTTCTCCTTGAATTGAAACCAACTGAAATCGGATTTGAAGGACGGTTTTTGCGCGCCTGAACGTGGCTTCACCTGCACGTCAGCTTGCGGACAAAGTTAACTGGCCGTCAGACTCCGGTAGCGAGCATGCGAGCGGCGCCAATCGCCCGCTCTCTTGGCGTGGCGTAACGAGCCAAGAGTTTGGCCGGCGAGGCTGGGAACCAGGCCAAATCAGAGGAAACTGTAGGGGTCGATATCGATGGCGAGGCGAATCGCCGCGGGCGGCTTCACGCGGGCGCGCCACGCCTCCATGAAGGCCGGCAGATCGACCGAGCGCTCCGCCCGGACGAGAAAGCGCTTTCGCCGCCGCCCGCGCACGACGCCAAGAGGCGCGTCGGCCGGACCATAGACATCCACACCTTCCGACCTCGGCGCCGCGCGCGCCATGGCGGCGCAGAAGGCCTCCAGGCCGGCCGCGTCGGGTCCGGAGACGATGACCGCGGCCAGGCGGGCGAACGGCGGCAAGCCGGAGGCCCTCCGCTCCTCGAGCTCGATCCCGGTGAAGGCGTCGCGATCGCCGGCGGCCAGCGCGGCCATGACCGGGTGGTCGGGGGCCCAGGTCTGCACGAGCGCGCGGCCCAGGCGTTCGCGCCGCCCGGCCCGGCCCGAGACCTGGGTGAGCAGCTGGAAGGTGCGCTCGGCGGCGCGCAGGTCTCCGCCACGCAGCCCAAGGTCCGCGTCCACCACGCCGACCAAAGTGAGATGGGGAAAATCGTGGCCCTTGGCCGCGGCCTGCGTGGCGATCAGGATGTCGATCTCCCCGGCCGTCATGGCCTCGACCAGCGCGCGCGCGTCGGCCGCGCTGGCCACCGTGTCGGACGAGAAGACCGCCAGGCGCGCGTCCGGGAAGCGTCTGGCCGCTTCCTCCGCGATTCGCTCCACGCCCGGTCCGACGGAAACCAGCGAGTCCTCGGCCTGGCAATGCGGGCAGCGCCTGGGACGGGGCATGGAAAAGCCGGTGAGATGGCAGACGAGGCGGCCGCTGTAGCGATGCTCCACCAGCCAGGAGTCCGAATCGGGGGCCTTCAGGCGCTCGCCGCACGCGCGACACAGGACGAGCGGCGCGTAGCCCCGCCGATTGAGGAACAGCAGGGTCTGCTCGCCGCGCGCCAGGGTGTCGGCCATGGCCTCGATGAGCGGCGGCGAAAGCCACGACCCAGCCCCCGGGGGATTGCCGCGCAGGTCGAGCAGCGTGATCTTCGGCAACACCGCCGAACCGTGCCGGCGCTCGAGCTTCAGCCAGCGATAGCGGCCGGCCAGGGCGTTCGACAGGGTTTCCAGGGAGGGTGTCGCCGAGGCCAGGATCACCGCGCAGCCCTCGATCTTGGCCCTGGCCACGGCCAGGTCGCGCGCGTGATAGATGAAGCCGTCCTCCTGCTTGTAGGCGCCGTCGTGCTCCTCGTCGACCACGACCAGCGCGAGATCGCCGAACGGCAGGAAGAGCGCCGAGCGCGCGCCGACCACGATGCGCGCCTCGCCGCGCGCCACCGCTTCCCAAACCTCTCGCCGGCGCGGCGGAGCGACCGCCGAATGCCATTCGGCCGGCGCGGCTCCGAAACGGCGCTCGAACCGCTCCAGCGCCGCGCTGGTGAGCGCGATTTCCGGCAGCAGCACCAACACCTGGGCGGTCGGCCGGCGGCGCAACGCAGCCGCCGCCGCTTCCAGATAGACCTCCGTCTTGCCGGACCCGGTCACGCCGTCGAGCAGGGCGACGGAAAAGCCGCCATCGTCGATCATGCCCAGGAGCGCCGCGGCGGCGGCCGACTGGCTCGGGTTCAGCGATGGACCCGGCAGATCGGGATCTGGTTGTGCGCCCGCCGCCGGGCGGTCCTCGATCCAGGTCTCGGCCAGGGCGCCCTCCGCGACAAGCGGCTTCAGCACCCCCGGCGAGACGCCCGCCGCCCGCGCCAGCTCGGCCGGGCTCAGCGGCTGGACGGCCGCGGCCAACACCCGCGCCCTCGCCGGCGTCAGCCTGGCCGGAAGGGCGCCAGTCGCCGTCAATTTCCGCCTGGGCGCGGGCCTGGCCGCGCCAAGTCCTCTCAGCGCCATGGCCAGCGCCCGCCCGGGCGAATCCACCGCGTAGCGCGCCGCCCACTGCGCGAACTCCACGGTGCGCGCCGGCAGCGGCGGGTCGTCCAGGCGCGCGGCCACCGTCTTGAGAGCCCGATTGACGCCCGCGCCGCCCCGCAGCCCGGTGACGACTCCGCGCACCAGGCGGGGCCCGAGCGGAACCGCCACATGGTCGCCGATGGCCAGCGCCACATCGCTCGGCGCGAGGTAGTCGAAGGCTTCGGCGAGCGGCAGGGGCAACAGCACCTGGACGATCGTTCCTTGCTCGCCAGGACTGGCCGGTTCGCGCATCGGCCGGTCTTCGAAGGTTTTTCGCCATGCTTCAAGCGGACGTTAACCGTGGGCGCGGTTTGATGGCCTCGCCGGCGCCGGTTGACATGGCGGTTGGCGGGCTTGGGGGTCGAAGACATGGAAGTGGTGGGGGCCGCGCGGGCCGAGGCGGCCGACGAGGGCGACGCGGTCAGGGCGCTGCTGCGCGCCCACCGCGACGTCATTCTGAAGGACCAGGATCTGCTGGGCGAGCTGGGTCTGCGCCTGGACGCGGCCAACATCGTCGACTTCGGACCGGTGGCTCTGTCGCGCGCCGCGGCGGCGCACAAGCGCGAAACCAATCAGCGCAAGCGCCTCGAAGCCGTCTCGCGGGCCAATTTCGCCGCCCAGACCCGCACCCACGCCTCGGTGATCGATCTCATCGAAGCGGTCGACCTGGCCGATCTTGCCCGGCGCGCGGACTGCGTGGCCCGCCTGCAGTTCGGACTTCTGACCGGCGTTGTCGCGCTGGAGAGCGCCGAATGCTCGCCCCCGGGTTGGAGGCAGCTGGCCCCCGGCCAGGTCGACCTCCTGATCGGCCGCCGCAAGCCCTTCCGCATGGGCGCCGTGCCCACCGCGATCGGCCTTTTCGGCGAGCTTGGTCCCATCGTCGGCAGCGTGGCCCTGGTGCGCCTGGTCATCGGGCCGGAGCGGCGCGACGGCGTGATCGCCTTTGCCGGCATCGAAACCGACGCCTTCACCGCCGACATGGGATCGGACCTGGTCACTTTCCTCGCCCGCGTGGTTGAACGCACAGCCGAACGGTGGTGTAGTCAAATCCAGTAGCTTGAGGGACTTGGGGCGGGGACTTAATTGACCGGTTTGGAGGCGCTGGCCGCCTTCCTGGACTATCTCGCGAATGAGAGGCGGGCCAGCCCGCGCACTTGCGAAGCCTACGAGGCCGGCGTCCGCGCCTACCTCGGCTTTCTCGAGCGACATCTGGGTGACGCCACGTCACTCCCGGCGCTGGGTCAGGTCAGCGCGGCCGATTTGCGCGCCTATCTCGCCGCCCGCCGCATGGGCGCCCATCCGCTCGGTCCGCGCTCCGTCAGCCAGGCGCTTTCGGCCATCCGCGCCTTCCACCGTTTCCTGGACACGCGTCTGGGCGTCGCCAACACCTCCATCGCCCTGGTGCGCGGACCGCGCATAAGGCCTGGCGCGCCAAGGCCGGTGACGGAAGATCAGGCGGCCGGCCTGGTGGCGGAGGCGGGCATGCACAGCGAGGCGCCGGCGTGGATCGGCCTGCGCGACCAGGCGGTCCTCATCCTTCTGTGGGGGTGCGGCCTGCGCATCTCCGAGGCCATGGCGCTGAAACGCCGCGACGCCCCCCTGCCGGACTCGCTGCGCATCCTCGGCAAGGGCGGCAAGACACGACTGACGCCGGTGCTGCCCATCGTGCGCGAGGCGGTGGACGCCTACGTCGCCGCCCTACCCTGGGTTCTGGCGCCCGAGGACGCCCTGTTCCGCGCGGCCCGCGGCGGCCCGTTGAAGCCGCGCCATGTGCAGGCCGTGGTTCAGCGGCTGCGCGGACGACTGGGCCTCGGCGAGCGGGCCACGCCGCACGCCCTGCGCCACTCCTTCGCCACCCATCTGCTGGGCGCCGGCGCGGACCTGCGCTCGATCCAGGAGCTGTTGGGCCACGCCAGCCTGTCGACCACCCAGCGCTACACCGAGGTCGACGCCGCCAGCCTGCTCAGCGCCTACGGCAAGGCCCATCCCAGGGCGTAGGGGTGAAGATCCAACGGTTGACCCCCGGCCGAGGAGCGGACCTTCCGAATGACGGAGTTCGGGTAGTTAGGAGGAACGGGCTCGGATCGTCGATCTCATTGACGTCGCGCGGCGGCGTGGTCAGGAGTTGCAGCTTTAGGCTGAATGAAGCCGTCCAAATTCCAGTTTGGGTCGACCCCTGCCTTTGGCCTCTCGCCGGAAGGCGGGCCTTCCAGATCAAGCCGGGTGGCGGTCGGGACTTCGATCAGTCGTCAGGGGAAACGGGGAACAGGTGCGCCAATCCCCGTGAGAGCTCAGCGCTACACCGAGGTCGACGCCGCCAACCGGCAGGGGGGACAAGTGCTCCAGTCCACATGAGAGCTGTCTCCCATGATGCAGACCGCGCGCAACAAGGACGCACGGAGCGCAAACCGCCTCCGCGTCTCAACTGAGCAGGAAGTGGCTGTAAACCGGTACCCGCGCCGGGCCGCTAAGCCCGACGCGCCTGCCTAAGCGAGGCCAGCATTTCCCGCCGCAGGATGGCATTCAGGCGGCTCTGATAGCCCTTCCCCTGCGACTTGAGCCAATCCAGCACGTCGGCGTCCACGCGGGCCGTGATCTGCTGCTTTACGGGCCGGTAGAACCGCCCACGAACGCCGGCGCTCCACGCCTCGTCGGACAGCTCAGGCGTGTCGCTGGTGTCGATCGTCTCGTCAGGCATCGCCGCCAGTTCGGCCAGGTGCTCGCGCTGTGCGTCGGTCAGCGGAGCCAGCGATTCCGCGTCGGGGTTATCAAGCTTCATTTTCATAGCGTCGCCTCTCTCGCGGCGTGGCTCGTCGCGCTGAAATGATGCGGATGATTTCAACCGATCCGCCGTCGGCGTCTTCCTCTGTCGCCGTGTGCGCCACCACGAGGATCACGAAGCCCTGGACCGCCCCAACGGTCTGCCACCGTTGCTCGCCGGCCTCAATGCGGTCTTGCACCGAGACATGCAGCGGATCTTCAAATACCTGCCGGGCTTCCTCAAAGCTCACACCGTCATGCTTGCGTTGATTTGAGAGGTTTTTGGTCTCGTCCCACTCAAATTGAACGCTGATCATGGCTTCATATAATTATGGATATGCAATTACACAAGCAGCCTCCCGAAAGGCTGGGCGCGGACGGCCAAACACGTCCGCAGGTTGACGATTTGACGCGGAACCCGCCGGAAGGCGGACATTCCGCATCGTGGCGGGCGGCGGAAAGGACTTCGATCAAACTTCAGGGGAAACGGGGAACAGGTGCTCCAGTCCCCGTGAAAGCTGACCACCTGGACGCGCGGCCCGGTCCCGCGGAAAGCCGCCACCCTCACAGACACGCCAGAACCAGATCGCGGACATGATGCAGATCGCGCGCGACAAGGACGCACAGAGCGCGAACCTCCTCGGTGGCTTCGAGCAGATCGGGGACCATCACGGTCATCATGCCGGCCGCCGAGGCCGATCTCACGCCCACATGAGAATCCTCCAACGCCAGGCATGACCGGGGCTCGACCGCCAGCCGTTCGGCGGCCTTCAGGAATGGATCGGGCGCGGGCTTGCCGTTTTCGTAGTCGCCGCGGCAGATGAGCTGGTCGAAACGATCCGTCAGCCCGTGCGAGGTCAGGTGACGCTCGACGGTCGTTCGCGACGACGAGGTGGCGATCGCGCGCGGCAGCCGGAACCGGTCCAGCATTTCCAGCAGTTCGAGCGCTCCCGGCTTCAGGGCGAGCTTGTTTTCAGCGATCAGCCAGAAATGCCGTCTCCAATTTCCATGGAAATCGTCAAAGAGGAAATCCGCGCCGAAGTGCGACAGGAATAGACCCCTGCATTGCGAGCGCCGCACGCCGATCGACCTGTTGTAAACCTCGTCCGGAATCTCGCGCCCACCTTCGGCGGCGGCGGACAGAAGCGCCTCTTGCCAGAGAGCTTCGGTATCGAACAGCAGACCGTCCATATCGAAGATCACGGCGCTTGGGCGATACGACAGTGTCATGCTGTGCGCGCATCCTACCACGCAACCAAGGGACGGCTACAACGCGGGCGCCGCCATTCACCCGAATATGCCGGTGGAAGCGTGCGTCCCTCCGGAAACGCCGATGCCGGGTTTCTGGCGCACGGGCCGGCGTGTACCCTGGCGCGGGCTGGGCGCATCGTCTGATTGCCCCATCGTTTTGGCCTCAAGGAGAGGGTCTCCCGAATTTCATGGCGGGCGCGCTCGAAGTCCTTCCCTTCCCGGACGGGTCTTTCGACGCCGTGACGGGCTTCAACGCGTTTCAGTTCGCGGCCAACCCCGTTGCCGCGCTCTCGGCAGCCGGTCGCGCCGCCAAGCGAGGCGCCCCGGTCGCCATCGCCCTCTGGGGACGCCAGGAGGCGGTCGCCTCTGTCTTCGCCGCGCTCGCGCGACTTCTGGAAGGCTCTCGGGCTTCGTCGCCGAAGTCCGCTACGCTTACGGAGGAGGAAGGACTGCGTCGCTTCGCGGAAGACAGCGGTCTCCTGGGCCCATTCGAGGTTGAGAATATCAATACGGAATGGAGTTACCCGAACCTCGCGACGGCGATACGGGGGTTGAACTCGGCGGGCTCGGCCCGGTCGGCCGCCGACCGGGTCGGAGAAGAGGCGGTGACTCGCGCTCACGAAGCCGCCCTCCAGCCATATGTGAAGGCCGACGGGACCGTCCGCCTTGGCGCGGTTTTCCGGTACATCATCGGCCGGGCGCCGTAACTTTACGGGAGGCGAGATGCGGCTTGCCGATAGGATCGCGATCGTGACGGGCGCGGGGGGCGGCGGCTGCGGTCGCGAAATTGCACACAGTCTGGCGCGCGTCGGGGCGACCGTGATCGTCTCGGACATCGACGAGGCCGGCGGGCTTCAAACCGTTCGCACGATCGAGGCGGCCGGCGGGCGGGCGTCTTTCCTGCGCGCCGACGTCCGCCGCGAAGCGGAGGTCAAGGCGTTGATTGCGCATGCCGAAGAGACCTACGGCGGCCTTGATATCCTCGTGAACGACGCGTCGGGGCCTGGCTACCACCCCGAGGCGCCGTTGGATTATTGGTTCGAGACGGTGGAGACGGACCTCCTGGGCGCCATGTACGGGGTGCGCCACGCCATCGACGCCATGATGAAGCGCGGCGGCGGCGCGATCCTGAACATGGGCTCGACCTCCGCGCTTGCCCACGGACGTGTCCATTCCGGTGGCGCGCCCGCTTACGATGTGGCCAAAGCCGGCGTCATGCGCCTGACCACCACGCTCTCGTGGCTGAAGGACAAGATGAACATCCGGGTCAACTGTCTTGTTCCAGATTTCGTCGCAAGTCCGGACGTGAAGGGCTACTTCGACTCGCTACGACCGGAACAACGCGGTCGAGACGGCATACCCGAAACCTTGACGACGCTCGAGGAGATCGCCAACGCGGCGCTCGGCCTTCTGCGCGACGATGCGCTGGCTGGGCGCGTCCTGGTGTACTGGACCGGGCGCAAGCCAGGGCTCATCGCCTTCGGTGACCCAGGCTACGTCACGCTGGAGGACTGGCCTATGCCGCCGCCGCCAGGGTAGCCAGGCTGTACCAAGGGGCCTCTTGTCCGCGTGGCCGTCTGTGGGCATACGGATTTACCCATGTTGGTCTCGTTACTCGCCGCCGCGGCGGTCGCCGCAAGCCCGCAGCTCATCACCCATCCGGACTGGCGCAAGAGGCCGACGGGTAACGATCTGGCCCGGGTCTATCCCGCCTACGCCGCGCAACACCACATCAGCGGGCGCGCGGAGATGAATTGCATCGTCGATGTGCACGGTCTGTTGGAGTCGTGCCAGGTGACGTCCGAGTCGCCGTCCGGCGAAGGCTTCGGCGCGGCCGCACTGCTGCTCGCGCCGACCTTCAGTATGAACCCAGCCTTCGGGCCTAACGGACCGGTCCCGGCCAGGATCAACATACCGATAACATTCCTGATGTCCGGCTCCGCACCCACCTCCACGCCGAGCGAGTCGCCCTACGGCGGCGGAAGCAGACTGTCGCCCCTGAAGTCCGACGCCAGCTATGCCAACTACGGGAAGACTCTCATCGTCCACCCCGTCTGGGCGACCGCTCCCAGCTTCGCCGACGTCGGCGCCGCCTATCCCGCCGAGGCGGCGGGCGCGGCGGGCCATGTCGTCCTGCAATGTCGCGTCGTTCGGGATGGCGCGCTCAAGATTTGCTCCACGTTCGCCGAGGAACCACGCGGCAAGGGTTTTGCCCGGGCCGCCCAGACGTTGGTCCCCCGATTCCGTATGTCAGCGGAGTCTCTCCCGGCGAAGGATAGCGGTCCTGCCTATGTCGACGTGCCGTTCCTGCTGATCGATCCCAGCAGCGTAGAGTTCAAGCAGCGCCGGATCGGCGCGCCGACCTGGCGCCTCGCCCTGGATCCGACCAAGGTCGCCCAGGTGTTTCCCGCCGCGGCGGCCGCGAAAGGGATCACCACCGGGCGTGGCGTCGCCAAGTGCTCTGTAGCGGCGGATGGGGCTCTGACCGACTGCCAGGAAATGCCGGGCGATCCCGACGGCATGGGCTTCTCCCATTCGGCGGTAGTCATCGCGTCGGCCATGGCGATGAACCCCTGGACCGACGAGGGCGGCCCGGTGGATGGCGCGACGATCGCCCTGCCGATTCGCTTCAACCTGGCCGCCGGCGCTCCAGCCGCCGCCGCTTCGCCATCGAAATAGGCGGAAGATCGGCGCCGGCGGATGAGAATGCGTGCGCTCGCTTGGCTAACCACGCGTGATGGGCGAACAGGAGGAATTGCCGAACGCGGTAGGCCCATTGCCCCATCCGCGTTCGGTCCGAATAAATGGCGCCAGCTGTCACTAACCCGGGAGATGAATTTTGAGGGCCTCGATCCTTCTCGCGGCCGCCGCGTTTGCGTCACTGCTGCCGGCGGGTCTGGCCTTCGCCCAGAGCGCGCCGGCTCGGGGCGAGGAGATTCGGTCGTCCACCCACGCTCAGTGGGTCAACGCGCCGCATTCCAATGAGATGGTGTGGCCCGGCTACGCCTTCATGGCGCACATGAGCGGACATGTGCGGCTGGATTGCGTCATCAACGACAAGGGAAAGCTCAAGCCCTGCGCCGTCGTCGAGGAAACGCCGAAGGGGCAGGGCTTCGCGGAGGCCGCGCTCAGCTTCCTGGAGCCGACGAAGATGCGCCCCCCGACGGTCGACGGCGCGCCGGTTCAGGACGCCCACGTTCAGATCATGATCGACTTCCTTGGCGACCAACAGTGCGTGCGGTTCATGTGGCGCTCGCAATGAATGGCGCTAGGAGGCGGCCATCCGGAACGAGGCACAAAACGAAGGTCCGCAAAGGCTGGATTGCGGGCCGATCGGCGGTCACCCATGGCCGTCCACGACATAATAGTGACCCCACAGATGGGCCCAGGTGTCCCAATGGGGGTCGACAATTTGCGCGGCGACCCTAGCTCGGAACGACGGACGTTCCTCAGGTTCCGGTAACTTGAGTTGGTCTGACTCGTCATAGGCAAGGTAGTTGTCGTTGAATATCAGGTAGCTTCCCCAGTAGAACATTTTAACGCGATCATCTTTGGCGACAGGAAGCTTGTTAATCTGTGCTTCATAATAGGGCAAACCAATTAATAGATGAGCTTGCCACCCGCTGTATTGACCCACGTCCATAAGCGGCCAAGGCGAAACCAGCATGGCAGCGAAAATGGCCCCCCGCCATAACGCCCCTCCCAAGTCTCGCCGTATTAGTGAGGCTATCGCCCAAATCAGCATAACGAGCGCCACTACCAGCCAGATCGGGGCGACCGTGAGTATAGCAACTATGAGAAGGGTCGGACTAAGCGAGACCAGAACGCCAATGACGAACGGAACGCCGAGCACGACGAAATAGAACGCATAATGAGGGGTTAGCCCGCGCAGCCATGAGCGGCTTGATGCGTCCCTACTCGACATGGTGCATTTTAGGCGTTGCCACCGCCCCAGCGCTAGGCCCGGCCAACATCGCAAACGTCCGCGTTGGGTAGACCCCTGCCTTTCGCTTCTCGCCGGAAAACGGTCCCTCCAAATCATGCCAGGGCGGCGGGTGGGACTTCGATCAATCGCCGGGGCTGGCGTCAGGCGCGTGAACTTGGCCGCTCGTTCAGGCCTGCATGGTCCAGCCCTCGACGCCCATGGCCGCCTGCCGCAGGGCTTCCGAGCGCGTCGGATGCGGATGGCTGGTGCGGGCGACGTCCTCGGATGCGGCGGAGAACTCCATGGCCACGCAGAGTTCGGCGATCATTTCGCTCACGTCCGGCCCGATCATGTGGGCCCCGAGGATGAGATCGCTGCCCGCGTCGGCCAGGATC
>JBOHLC010000126.1:0-10136 GCA_050729395.1 Caulobacteraceae bacterium | reverse complement strand
CCGCTTCGCGGTCCCCCTCCCCCAGAGGGGGAGGAGACGCCTGCTCAATACCTGAACGTCGCCGCCAGGCCGACGGTCAAGGGGCGGAAAGTCTGGGCTTCGTAAAGCAGGGTCGAGGAGTCTTCGTGCGTCAGATTGAGCTGCGGATGGGCGTTGAACACGTTGTTCGCGAATATAGCGATGTCGAAGTTCGACAGGGTCACGCCGGCACGCAGATTGACCAGATTCGTCGCGGGGTCGGGCACGAGGCCGGGATCGTAGTTCGGGTTTTTGCCGCCGGCATAGTCCTCGGCGGGAATCGGGGTGGTGCGCTTGGACTTGAACTCATAGTCCGCGCGGATGAACGCCGGCCGGTTGGCCAACTGGAAGTTGTACTGGGCGCCGACCGTCACCGTCCAAGGGGCCACGTCCAGCGCGTCGCCCTTGGCCGCCAGGACATCGCCGGTGGTGTCAAGCGCGGTCTTGGAGAAGTTGGCGTCGGTGTAACCGATGGCGGCCTCGATCTCGAAGTCATGAGTGACGTTCCACTGTCCCTGAAGGTCGAATCCCTTGCTGACCGCGTCGCCGAGGTTGGTCGTGTAGGTGATGGCGCAGATCGGCACGGTGATGCCCTGCTGGATGTTCTTCCATTGTAGGTAATAGACGCTGCCGGCCAACTGCAGGGTGCGGTCGAGGAACCGGCCCTTGGCGCCCGCCTCATAGCTCCACACGCTGTCAGAATTGTACTGGGTCGGGAACACCCCGCCGCAGGCGACTACCGGCAGGGGCGGCGAGGCGCCGCCGATGCGGTAGCCCTTGGAAGCGGTGGCGTAGATCATATCGTCGGACGTCAGCTGATAGGTCAGACCGAACTTGGGCGTCAGCGGCTTCTCGTCCTTGCCGCCGGTAGTGACGTTGGGCACGCCGCCATTGTCCAGAAGGTCCTGGGGCCCGTCGTCCAGGCTGACGAAATCGAAGTGGGTCCAGGCGAAGCGCAGGCCGACCTCGGCCTTGAGACGGTCGGTGATGGCGTAGGTGGCGTCGCCGAACAGCGCGACCTGGCGATCGTGCGAGCCGGTGTCCTTGATGTAGTCGTCGCCGTTGGCCAGCAGGTCCTCGCCCCAGGCGGTGATCATCGTATCGGTTGGCGTGGCGCCCACGTCGAACGGCCACAGCAAGGCGGTCAGCTGAGGCAGCTCCGGATCGCGGATTTCCTCGGTCGAGCGCTGATAGTTGAAGGCCATGAACACCCCGGCGACCCATTGCAGCTTGGCCGAGGCGTTGTTCGATTGCAGGCGGAACTCCTGCGTCCAGTCGTACTGACTGTTGGTGATCAGGTTGTACGAATAATAGTTCGGCATTCCAGGAAGGCTGATCCCGGTGGACGTGAGCAGCGGGTAGGGCTGCCCGCAAACATCGTCTGGGCATTCATTGCCGTTGGGATCGGACGGGTAGCCGTAGATGTCTCCATAAAGAAAGTGCTGGAAATAGCTGAGGTTATATAGCGTGCCGCTGTAGCCGCCGACGAACTCCTTGCGTGCGTAATAGGAGGTGTCGGAGATGAAGCTCACGCCCGGGCCTTGCCACTGGATCTTCAAGCTCGGCAGCAGGAAGTGGTCTCGGTCAGGCTGGCGATCGGGCGTTCCGCTCAGGAATTGCCCGGCACCGGGATTGGAGATGCCCACCCAATAATCGTCGTAGTTGTGCTGGTCGCGCTTCTGGAAATCGATCGCCGGCGTGATGGTGAGGCTGGGGATCGGCGCCCAGGTCAACGCCGCGCGCAAGGCGTAGGTGTCCACCCAGTTGGCGTTCTGCTGGGTTGTGGCCAGGGTCTGGTAATCGACGCGGTCGATGTAGCCGCCGTCGCGCCGGCCCCAGGCGCTGATGCGGAAGGCGAGCTTGTCTTCGACCAGGGGCCCACCCTCGGCGAAGCCGAGCTCATAGGATGGCGCGCCGTGGTCGGTCCAGGCGGCCTCGGCGTGGGCGAAGCCGGAGAAGTGAGTGAGGCTGGGCTGGTTGGTGATGTAGCGCACCGTCCCGCCCTCCGAGCCGGCCCCGAACAGGGTGCCCTGCGGCCCGCGCAGCACCTCGATCCGGTCGAGGTCGAACACCGCCGGCAGGCTGTTGTTGGCATTGAAGCCGAGGTTGCGCATCTGCACCGGCGTGTCGTCGATATAGACCCCCGTGGTGCCCGATCCGGCCGTGGAGACGATGCCGCGGATGGAGATGTCGTGGCTGGACTGGTCGAAGCTGACGCCGGGCGTGAACCTGGAGACGTCGGCGAACGACTTGATGCCCTGGATATCCATCTTGGCGGCGGTGAAGGCGCTGACGCTCGCGGGCACCTTGCTGAGCGATTCCGCGCGGCGCGTGGCCGTCACCACGATCTCGGAGATGTCCGTGGTCCTGGACGAGGTCTCCGGCACGGTGGCGCTCTGGGCGTGGGCGTGCGCGGCAAAAGTGAGCGGCGCGCAGGCGGCGAGGAGGGCGCGCAGGCGCCACGAACGCTTGGACATGGTGGTCCACCCCGTCTTTTACAGCTTTGTTGGCCGGACTGTCCTATCGCGGGGCCGGGCCGTCAAGGCTCTGTGATCACAATGGCTCGCGGCCGGGCTGGCGCCGCCCCGGCGGCCGGTCTATGGTCAGGTTTGTACACACCAGAAAGGACCGCTGGCCGCGCGTCGAGCGCGCGCGCCGTGCATGCAGACCGCCAGATCGCTGTCGTTCGGCCAATTGCCCGCCCCGCCATAGCGGGCGCGTGAGCAGCTTCTCAGCAACTCTTCAGCAGTTCATCGACAGCTTTCGAGCAGTGGTCCGCCCCCCATGCCCAAGAAAAAGAAGATCTCCGATCCCGTCCCGGCGCCGGTGACCTCACAGGCCGAGGCGCGCGCCTGGGCCGTCGCCCGCGGAGTGACCGAGATCGAGTGCCTGGTGCCCGACCTTGCCGGCGTGCCGCGCGGCAAGATCATGCCGGCGGCCAAGTTCTTCGAGGACACCGGCATGGCCCTGCCCTCGTCCATCTTCATGCAGACCATCTCGGGCGAATATCCTGAAGAAGATGAGGATTTTCGCTACGACCCGTCGGACGGCGACATCGAGCTCAAGCCCGATTTCACCACCCTGACCGCCGTCCCCTGGGCGCCCGAGCCGACCGCCCAGGTGATCCACGACGCGGTCTACCACGACGGCCGGGCGGTGGAGATCGCCCCGCGCCAGGTGCTGCAGCGGGTCGTCGCCCTATACGGCGAGCACGGCTGGAAGGCGGTCGTCGCGCCCGAGCTCGAGTTCTACCTCGTCGAGCGCAACACCGATCCGGACTATCCGCTCCGCCCGCCGATCGGCCG
This sequence comes from Caulobacteraceae bacterium, assembly GCA_050729395.1. Lineage (GTDB taxonomy): Bacteria > Pseudomonadota > Alphaproteobacteria > Caulobacterales > Caulobacteraceae > Acaudatibacter. Next base: position 6,813 of record JBOHLC010000126.1, on the reverse strand, counting down.
CTCGGGCCGCTCCGAGGCCGGCCGGCGGTCCTATTCCATCAGCGCGGTCAATGAGTTCGACGCGGTGTTCGAGGACATCTACGCCTTCGCCGAGGCGCAGAACCTGGAGGTCGACACCCTGATCCACGAGGAAGGCGCGGCGCAGATGGAGATCAACCTGCGCCACGGCGACCCGGTCGCCCTGGCCGACCAGGTGTTCCTCCTCAAGCGCACCATCCGCGAGGCGGCCCTGGCGCACGACATCTACGCCACCTTCATGGCCAAACCGATCGCCAACGAGCCGGGCAGCGCCATGCACATCCACCAGTCGGTGGAGGCCGCGGCGACGGGCAAGAACATCTTCACCGATCGCGAGGGCAAGCCGACGGCGGCCTTCTTCCAGTTCATCGCCGGCCAGCAGAAACACCTGCCGGACGCCACCTGCATGATCGCGCCCTACGTCAATTCCTACCGGCGGCTGGTCAAGGGCCACTCGGCGCCGGTGAACGTCGCCTGGGGCTACGACAACCGCACGACCGGCCTGCGCATCCCGCCGTCCTCGCCGGCCGCCCGGCGGGTGGAAAACCGCGTCCCCTCCTCCGACGCCAATCCGTACCTGGCCATGGCCGCGTCGCTGGCCTGCGGCTGGCTGGGCCTGACCCATCGCCTGACGCCGTCGGAGCCGACCCACGGCAATGCCCGCGGCGACGAGTTCGAGCTTCCCGTCGGCCTCTTGGAGGCGGTGCGCCTGTTCGAGGAGAGCGAGGAGCTGACCGAAGTGTTCGGGCGCGGTTTCGTCTCTACCTTCGCGGCGGTGAAGCGGGCCGAGTTCGCCACCTTCATGCGCGTCATCAGCCCCTGGGAGCGCGAGTTCCTCCTACTTAATGTCTAGACATAATCTCCCCCTGCGCAGCGGGGGGAGTACGGCGAAGCCGGGAGGGGGGCAGCCCCCTCCACCACTTCACCTTCTCCCCCTCCCCCGTGAACGGGGGAGGATCATTACATCGCCAGGAGGTCGTCGACGGCGCGGCGGGCCTGGTCGATGGCGCTGGAGGTGTAGGCCGCCGCGCCGGCGTCGGAATTGGCGATGGCGATGGCTCCGAAGCGCTGGCGGCCGATGACGTTCGGCAGCTCGGCCTCGGGCAGCGGCTCGGTCCACAGGGCGTTCCACTCCGGCGCGTAGCCGTGCGGCCAGCGATTGACGGTGATGGCGGTGATGTCCCTGGCCGGATCGAAGCCGCCGGGCCCAAGCGCGCGGCCGAGCTGGGCGCGGATCTCGCGCTCGAAGGTCGAGAACGGCGTGACCAGCAGCTCCGCTCGCCCGGCGCGGTTCTGATCGAACTCGGGCAGGCCAGGATGGCACGGCGTGCGCGTCATGTGGACCAGGATCGGCCGCTCCGGCGAGCGCTCGGCGGTGACGCCGCCGATGTCCACCGGCCAGTTGAGGTTGAACTCGGTGTGGTAGCTCCCTGGCGCATAGACGCTGGCGACGCCCAGCTTCTGGAACGCCGTCCAGTCGCGGATGGCCACCGAGGTGTAGACGAGCGGGGTCTTGACCAGCTTGTGCAGAGCCGCCTTCTGCCCCTCGCCCATCTCCGGACAGAGGTAGGGGATCATCATGTTCCAGCAGGCGAGCACGCACTTCCTGGCCCGCACCTGGAAGACGCCGTCGCCCCGGGCGTAGGCGATGGTGACGCCCGTGGGCGCCGCCGGCCCGCCCTCGTTGCGCGCGCGCACGCAGATGCTGGAAAGCCGGATGCGCACCTGATTGCCCGGCCGGTCGAGGGCGTTGTAGTCGGCGAGCGAGGCGACCACGTCGCGGCAATCGTGTCCCGGCAGGACGCCCGGGACGAGGCCGCGCACCAGCAGGCGGACGATCGAGGCGTTCCCGTCCGGGAAGTGGAAGGTGTAGGAGCCGCCGGTCACATAGCCGGCCGGCGTGTAGCTCATGCGCGGCGCGGCCGCGAGGATCAGCTTCAGGCCCTTGAAGCCGGACATGTGGAAGCCCCAGCAGTCCAGGGCAGAGACCGCGTCGATGCCGCAGCCCCACTCGCCGTTGGTCGCGCTCTGGTAATAGGCCAGGGCCTCGGGCCCCACCTTCACCAGGTCGCGCAGATAGGCGGCGTAGCTCATGCGCGAGAGCCGGTCCTTCTTCTCAGCGTCGCTGAGGCCCGGCAGGTAATCGGTCTCGCCCGTCTCGACCCTGAGGATGTCCTCGCGCGCGCCCACGCTCAGCGGGGCCTTCTCGAGGAACACCGGCCACGAGCCGCCCGCCCCGTAATAGCGCGAGGGCGCGCCGGCCACGGTGGCGTCGGCGCCGAAGGTCTCCTTGTCGAAGAAGACGCCGTGCCGGAGGCCGAGCTTGCCGTAGATCTCCTCGCGGTCGCAGGCCTTGGACAGCGCCGGCGGGTCGATGCCGAGCTCCTTGAGCAGGCCGTCGGCCGCCGGGCTGTAGGGGAACGGGCTGTCGATCTCCAGCGTGCCGCCGTTCAGGAGGTGCAGCTTGCCATCGAGGTGGAACTCGTTGCGCTTGGCGTGGCCGCCGAAATCGTCGTGATTGTCGAGGATCAGGATGCGCGCGCCGGGCTTGGCCTTGCGGTAGAACCAGGCCGCCGCCAGGCCGCTGATGCCGCCGCCGACGATGACGAGATCATAGGTCTCGCCGGTGTCGACCGGCGCGTTGGACCCGGTCCAGAAGTCGCCATCACGCAGGCGGTGGGCGTTCTCGAAACTGCCCGGATGGGAGCCGCGCATGCCGTTGAGCAACGGCGGGTAATAGCCGGGCGTGTCCTGCGTTCCGGGCGCGGCCTGGGCGAGGACCGAGCCCGCGCCGGCGAGGCCGATCGCCCCGACCGTCACCGCCACGCCGTTGAGGAAATCGCGCCGGTCGATGGGCCGGTCCATGCCGAGGGTTTTGTCGTGCTTGGGGTCGGTCATGGGGAACTCCTTGGAACTTTAGAGACGGTCGCGCGTGGCGTACCAGAGCATGCCGGCGACGTGCAGGGGCGCGCGCAGGGAAGCGCCGCCGGGAAAGGCCGGGGCGGGCAGGTCGGCAAGCAGGTCGAAGCGCTCGGTTTCGCCGGCGATGGCATCGGCGATCAGCTGGCCGGCGAGGGTCGAGAGGGCCGCGCCCATGCCGGAATAGCCGTGCGCGATCAGGATGTTACCCTCGCGCGCCAGGTGCGGCAGGCGGGTGCGGGTGATGGAGACGAGGCCGCCCCAGGCATGATCGATGCGCGCGCCCTTCACGGCCGGGAAGACGCGCTCCATGTGCGGCCTAACGAAGGCGGCGATGTCGGCCGGCGGGCGGCGGCTGTAGCGCTCGCCGCCGCCGAACAGCAGGCGCCCGTCCGGGGTCAGGCGGTAGTAGTTGACGACGAAGCGGCTGTCCGAGACGGCGGCATTGGACGGGATGAGTTCCGCCGCGAAATCAAGGGGTTCGGTGACCGCGACATAGCTCGCCACGGGCATGATGCGGGCCTCGGCGCGCGGCGCGAGACCGGCCAGCAGGGCGTCGCCGGCCAGGACCGCGTGGCGCGCCCGCACTCTCCCCGCCCCGGTCGTGACGGTGACGCCGCCGCCGTCCTGAGCGACCCCGGTGGCCGGTGAGGTCTCGAACATGCGGACACCGGCGGAAGCGGCCGCGCGGGCCAGGCCCAGGGCGTAGTTCAAGGGGTGGAAATGGCCGCCGGCCGGGTCGAACACGCCGCCGACGTAATCCGCCCCCACGAGGTCTCCGATGGACCCCTTATCGACACCTCGCAGACCCCTCGTGAACCCCATGTCCGACAGCTTGGCGCAGTCCTCGAGCATGCCTTCCAGGTGCTTCGGTCTGGCGGCCGCGGCCAGGTGTCCGGTCAATCTGAGATCACAGTTTATGGCGTGGCGTTCGATCAATCCGACGACGAGGTCGCGCGCCTCGAACGCCAGCTCCAGGACCCGCCGCGCGCGTTCCTCGCCGAGCCTCGCGGCGAGGTCGGTCGCGCCCATGCGCAGGCCGGGGATGATCTGGCCGCCGTTGCGGCCCGAGGCGCCCCAGCCGATCCGCCCGCCCTCGAGGAGCACGACCGAGGCGCCGCGCCCGGCAGCGTGCAGGGCGGCGGAGAGGCCCGTCGCCCCGCCGCCGACGATCACCACGTCGGCTTCGGTGTCGGCCGCGAGCGGGGGGTTAGCCTCGGCCGCCTGGGCGGTGGCGAGGTAGTAGGAGTTTTCGAAGCCGAGACCGGCGTTGAAGGTCATTCTCTTCCCCCCGCATCGCGGGCAGGGCGATTGCATTTGAAAATTGTCGTCATCCCGCACGCAGGCCGAAGGCCGGAGATGCGGGACCCAGGGGCGGCTTGCGCCAGCGCTTGATCCCCTGGGTCCCGGCTCTCGGCTGAAGCGCCTCGGCCGGGATGACGATGCCGCCGCCCCACGCTCACACTTTCAGGAGGAGGTGGTCGCGTTCCCAGGAGCTGATTACGCCCTGGAAGGCTTCTAGCTCGGCGCTCTTGATGGCGGCGAAGGCGGCGTGGAACGGCTCGCCCAAAAGCTCGCGCACCGGCTCGCACGCACGGAAGCGCTCCAGCGCCTCGTCCAGGGTGCGCGGCAGCGTGCGCGCGTGCTCATAGGCGTTGCCGCGCACCTGGGGCGTCGGCTTGACCTCGCCCTCGATGCCCAGCCAGCCGGAGACCAGCGCCGCGGCCATGGCCAGGTACGGATTGGCGTCGGCCCCCGGCAGGCGGTTCTCGATGCGCCGGTTGGCCGCGTCGGCGATCGGCACGCGCAGGCCGCAGGAGCGGTTGTCGGCGCCCCACTGGACATTGATCGGCGCGCTGTGGCTGGGCCGCATGCGGCGGAAGGAGTTGACGTTGGGCGCGAAGAGCGGGGCGATCTCGGGCAGGAAGGTCTGCAGCCCGCCGACGAAATGGCGGAACAGCTGGCTGTCGCCGCCGCCCGGGCCGGCGAAGAGGTTGCCGGCCTCGCCCTCCCCTTCCAGCGAGATGTGCAGGTGCATGGCGCTGCCCGGCTGGGTCTCCATCGGCTTGGCCATGAAGGTGGCGTACATGCCGTGGCCGAGCGCGACCTGGCGCACGATGCGCTTGAACACCATCACCTGGTCGGAGAGCGTCACCGGCTCGCCGTGCAGGAAGTTGATCTCCAGCTGGGCCGTGCCGCTCTCGTGGATCATGGTGTCGACGCTGAGCCCGGCGATGTCCGAATGCTCGTAGATGGCGTCGATCAGGTCCTCGTACTCGTTGATCGATTCCAGGCCATAGGGCTGCGGCGCGGTCTCCGCCCTCCCCGAGCGGCCGACGGCGGGAGTCAGGGGAATGTCCGGGTCCGGATTGACCGCGGTCAGGTAGAACTCCAGCTCCGGCGCGATCACCGGACGCCAGCCGCGCGCGCGGTAGCGCTCGGTCAGCGCGCGCAGCACGTGGCGCGGCGAGGAGGCCCAGGGCGTGCCGTCGCGGTGCAGGGCGTCGGCGAAGACATAGGCCGTCGGGGTCTTCAGGCCCGGGGCGACGCGCAGGGTCGACGCGTCCGGAATCAGCACCATGTCCGGGTCCTGATAAGTCTCCGGATCCTCCTCGTCGCCGGCGTATTCGCCGGTCACCGTCACCTGGAACACCGACGAGGGCAGGCGCAGGGAGCGGTCGCGCTCGGCCTCGATCAGCTTGGCCGCCGGCAGCACCTTGCCGCGCAGGACGCCGTTCATGTCGGGGATCAGGCACTCGACCTCGACGATGCCGCGCTCGCCGATCCACCGCTCGAGCTCGCTCGCCAAGGGGCTATTCTCCTGGGATCACAGACGCCGCCGCGCTAGATCGCGCGAAGCCCGCCCGCTCGTCAATGCTTGGCGCGGGGGCCGCGCGCGGATAGGGTTCCGATCTGCGATAGCACCATGACCGAAGCCGCCGTCGAGATCGCGCCGACCGCCCAGCCGCTGCTGCACGCCAGCGTCTATGAGGAGCTGCGCGCGCGCTTCATCACCGGCAAGATCACGCCCGGCGCGGCGCTCTCCACGCGGGGCCTCGCCGTGGAGCTGGGGGTGAGCCAGATGCCGGTGCGCGACGCGCTCTCGCGCCTGGCGGCCGAGGGGGCGGTGGTGATCCGCTCCAAGCGGCGGATCGAGGCGCCGGCGATGAGCGAGGCGCGCTTCGCCGATCTCTTGACCTGCCGCCTGCTGCTGGAGCCGGAGGCCGCGGCCCTGGCCCTGCCGCACATCGGGCCGGCGCTGAAGAAGAGCCTGTTGGAGATCGATCGCGCGCTCGACCGCGCGATGGAGGCGGGCGACGTGATCGGCTATATGGAGTGCAATTTCGCCTTTCATTTCAGTCTCTACCGGGCCAACGGGCGGCCGACGCTGAACCGCCTGATCGAGACGCTGTGGCTGCAGTTCGGGCCCTATATGCGCGTGGTCTACGGCCGCTACGGCACCGCCAACCTGGTGGACCAGCACCACGTGGCCCTGGCGGCGATCGAGGCCGGCGACGCGAATGGGTTGCGGCGGGCCATCGCCAGCGACATCGCCGACGGCATGGGGTTGATCGGAGCTTCCCGCTGGGCTGAGGGGTAGGAAGAGAAGAGAAGGGATCCACAGATGACGCAGATGGACGCAGATATGAGGAAGAGAAGGGATCCACAGATGACGCAGATGGCCACAGATAAGAGGAAGATTTGGCCCCTTCGGGGCGATCTCGCGCGCGCGTTGGCGCTTCCGTAGTTCCGTCATGTATGGACGGCCCCTTCCCGGCAAGGGGGCTCTGGGCGGTCTTGGCGAATAGTTTGGAGCGGTCATGTATCCGGCCTTTTTGCGCGGCCGTTTGTGACCGCTGGCCCGCAAGGGTTTCG
>JBOHLC010000125.1:0-1495 GCA_050729395.1 Caulobacteraceae bacterium | reverse complement strand
ATTAGACGGTATGATCGGCATGATCTTATGTCGGGAATGAATAAATGCGCCGGCAGGACTTTGGTGAACTTACCGCGTTCATGGCCGTCGCCGAGGACCGCAGCTTCTCGCGCGCGGCGGCGAAGCTGGGAACCTCCCAGTCCACGCTCAGCCAGACCATCCGGCGACTGGAGACACGCCTCGACCTGCGGCTCCTTACCCGCACGACCCGAAGCGTGGCGCCGACTGAGGCCGGCGAACGTCTGCTGGCGACCTTGCAGCCCGCCTTCGAAGACATCGACAGCAAGCTCGCCGCGCTCACCAGGCTGCGCGGGAAACCCGCCGGCGCCGTCCGCATCAACGCCACCGAACACGTCGCGCAGACGGTTCTATGGCCTGCTATCAGGCAACTGCTGCCGGACTATCCCGACATTCACGTCGAACTCACGGGCGAGTCGGCCCTGACGGACATTGTCGCTGGCCGCTACGACGCAGGGGTCCGGCTCGGTGAGCTTGTCGACAAGGACATGATCGCCGTCCGCATCGGGCCCCCGCTGCGCATGGCCGCTGTCGCTTCGCCGGCCTACTTCGCTCGCAAGCCGCCACCGCGCACACCGCATGACCTGGCGCAACACGATTGCATCAACCTGCGCCTTCCGACCCTCGGCGGGCTCTACGCCTGGGAGTTCGAGAAGGACGGCCGCGAACTGCGGGTGAGAGTCGATGGCCCGCTCGCCTTCAGCAACGGGACGCTGATCGTGGACGCCGCTCTCGACGGCTTCGGCATCGCCTACGTCACGAGCGACTACGCCGAACAAGCCGTCGCGGATGGTCGGCTGGTGAGCGTGTTGGAGGATTGGTCGCCGCCGTTTGCAGGCTACCACCTCTACTACCCCAGCCGTCGGCAACTCTCTCCAGCGTTCGCGCTGGTCATGGAGGCGCTGCGGTATCGGGACTAAATCAGAAATGGTGGCTTCAGCGTCGGCTAAGGGGCGTACTCAAATAAGATCCGCGCCGGCAAGCGGACCTTCAATGGAAGGGGCTCTCACAGCTGCTCGCAGCCCCTTATAGACGCGGCGAAGGCCTCGGCCGGTGTCGGGTAGCCCAGACACTTCCGTGGCGTATGGTTCATCTGCATGGCCAGGGCCCGAAAATCGGCGTTGCTCTGGGTTGAGATATCGGCATCGAGCGGCAGGAAGCGCCGTACGCGGCCGTTAGTGTTCTCGACCGTGCCCTTTTTGCGTGCGGCCAAGAACATCGCAGACCGGCCATTGCAGAATCATGCTCCCCGACACCCGGCCAGCCTCGAAATTCCACCTTACATGATCCCCGATTTCGAACCTTTTGGTCATCTCCTAGGCTTCCCTTTCAGGAGAACATCTCTCAGCGCGACGGCATCATTGTGCTCCTCGTCATGGGCGCTGTAGACGAGAGTGACTGTTTGCTTCTTGGCCAAGGAACGGATCTTCTCCAACTCCTCGTCATGTTGACGAAGCTCCGCCCGGTAGCGGTGTTG
>JBOHLC010000124.1:0-2327 GCA_050729395.1 Caulobacteraceae bacterium | reverse complement strand
GCGCAGACCTACGAAGCCGCTGCCCTCGCCGGCCTTGGCCTGATTCAAGCGCCACTCTTGGGGATTGGCCGATACTTGGAGAGCGGAACGCTTGTGGAGGTCCTGCCCGATTTTCGTCGCCGGGCGCTGGCCGTGTCGCTTGTCGTGGCGCATCGGAGCAATCTGTCGCGCCGAGTCCGCGCGTTCATGAAATGGATCGAAGAGGTGTTGACGCCGTACCTGGAGTAGCGAGACGAACATCTTGGCCGCTTCAGACCGCGGCCAATTCGTCGACGAGTTTCGGTTACAGCGCGCTCATCTCACTCCTTGGCGCTTGATTTCAAGCTGAGACACTTACCGCCCGCCGCGGTCGCTGGACGGGCGGGCGGCATTGGTGTGTGATCCGCCGACGCGTATTGAGGGGCGTGGCATGTCTCGGATCGATCGGCGGCGACTGATGGCCGGCATTGGCGGAACCTATCTCGCCGCGGCCGCTTCGGCGGGCGCCCGGGCCCGGGCCCACGACAAGCCCATCCCGCCCGCGCCGGTGGCCAAGAAGACGCCGACCATGGACATCTACTTCGGCGAGAGGGTGGAAGACCCCTATCGCTGGATGGAGAACCCGAAAGACCCGGACTGGCTGCCGTTCCTCAAGGGCCAGAACGATCACGCCCGCGCGGTGCTGGACGCCATTCCCGGACGCGCGGGCCTGGGGCGCCGGGTGCGCCAGCTGTCGGGCGACACCGCGCTCACCAGCAAGGTGCAACGCGCCGGCGGCAAGCTGTTCTATCAGCAGCGCCCGGTCGGGGCCGACAACTACAAGCTGTTCGTCCGCGAAGGCGGCCACGACCGGACCCTGATCGATCCGACGCTGCTTGGGGCCGCCGGCGGCCACGTCTCGCTGGACTGGTGGACGGCCTCGCCCGACGGCGCCCACCTCGTCTATGGCCTCTCGCCGAACGGCAGCGAGGACTCGGTCCTGCATGTGATGACCGTGGCCGACGGGCGCGACCTGCCCGAGCGCATCGGCGAGACCCAGTACACCCGGCCCCAGTGGCTCGATGACGGATCGGGCTTCTTCTACACCCAGCTCACCCACCCGGTCGGCGCCCCCGAGCGGTTCCTGGACGCCCAGGCGCGCTTCCACCGCCTGGGGACCGACCCCGCCGCAGATCCGGTGCTGATGAAGCGCGGCCTGGATCCGAACGTGGTGTTCGACAGGATCCAGACCCCGACCGTGATCACCTTCCGCGGCGCGGATCACGCGGCGCTGGTGCTCTCCGACGTGCGCCCGGAGTTCCGGCTGCTGACGGCGCCGCTGGCGGACGTGCTCGCCGGGCGCGCGCGCTGGACGCCGGTCGCGACCTTCGAGGACGAGGTGACCGACGTCGATGTGCACGACGGCCAGCTCTACCTCGTGGTCGAGAAGGAGACGCCTCTGGGCCGCGTGGTGCGCACGCCGCTCGCCGCCCCGGCGCTGGCCGGCGCGCAAGTGGTCGTGCCGGCCGGGCCGGTGGTGATCGAGGAGATCGCCCGCGCCGAGGACGGGCTCTATCTGCGCCTGATGGACGGCGGGATCGGCCGCCTGCGCCGCCTGGCGCCCGACGGCCGGGTGAGCGAGATCGCGCTGCCTTTCGAGGGGACCATCGGCGGCCTTGCCGCCACGCCGGGGGACTCCGGGGTGCTGATGGGCTACACCGGCTGGCTCACCCCGGCCGACATCTGGTCGGTGAGCGCGGCGGGCAAGGCAGGCCCGACCGGCCTGACGCCGAAGCCGGCCATCGACGTTGGCCCCTACGAGACCTTCCGCGGCTTCGCGGCGGCCAGGGACGGGACCCAGATCCCCTTCACCCTGATCCACCGCAAGGGGCTGAAGCGGGACGGCCTGACGCCGGCGTGGATCTCGGCCTATGGCTCCTATGGCGCGGCCGCCTACACGCCGAACTTCGCCGGGCGGACGCTGGCCCTGGTCGACGCGGGCTTCATCGTCGGCTACGCCAATGTGCGCGGCGGCGGCGAATACGGCCGGCCGTGGCACAAGGCCGGCCAGCTCGAAAACAAGCCCAACACCTGGCGCGACCTGATCGCGGTGTGCGAGCACCTGTGCGCCGACGGCTGGACCGCCAGGGAACGGCTGACCATCGGCGGCCGCTCGGCCGGCGGCATCACCGTGGGCCGGGCCATGACCGAGCGGCCGGACCTGTTCGCCGCGGTGATCGACGGCGTCGGCTCGTCCAACCCGCACCCCTATGTCGTCGACCACGAAAGCTACACCGAGGAGCCGGAGTGGGGCGCGAACAGCGATCCGGCGGGCTAACGCGCCCTCACGGAGATCGACAGCTATCAGC
>JBOHLC010000123.1:0-19794 GCA_050729395.1 Caulobacteraceae bacterium | reverse complement strand
GGCGCGGGCTACGACTTGGCCTTGCTTTCGCGCGATCCGGATCGTCTGGAGGCGGCCGCCCAGTCAGCTCGCCAAGCCGGAGTGAGGGCGATCGCCATCCCCACCGACGTGGCTGACGCCGACGCGGTGGACCGGGCCGCGAGCCAGGCCGAGGCCGAGCTTGGCCCGATCGACGTATGGGTGAACGTCGCCATGGCCACGGTGTTCGCGCCCGTTTCCGCTCTCACGGCCGACGAGATAAGGCGCGCCACCGAGGTCACCTATCTCGGCCAGGTTCATGGGGTCATGGCCGCCCTGCGCCGCATGCGCCCGCGCGACCGAGGCGTGATCGTCTGCGTCGGCTCGGCTTTGGCCTATCGCTCGGTGCCGCTGCAGGCGGTTTACTGCGGGGCAAAGTTCGCCATCCGCGGATTTCTCGATTCCCTGCGCTCCGAGTTGCTGCACGACAGGTCGGCCGTCCGCGTGACCGAGGTCGATCTGCCGGCGGTCAACACCCCGCAGTTCGATTGGGCGCGCAACAAGACCGGCAAGAAGGCCCGGCCCGTGCCGCCGGTGTTCCAGCCCGAGGTGGCCGCGCGCGCCATTCTTTTCGCCGCGCGTCATCCGCGCCGCCAGTTCTGGGTCGGCTGGCCCTCGATCAAGGCCATCGTCGCCAACCGTTTCGCCCCCGGCCTTCTCGACAGGCTTCTGGCCAAGTCGGGCTACAGCGGCCAGCTGGCCTCCGAGGCGTCCGATCCCAGGGCGCCGGGCAATCTCTTCGTCCCGGTGAAGGGCGGCTTTTCCGCCCATGGTCGTTTCGACGCGGTCGCCAGGAACGTGAGCTGGCAGGCGCGCGCGGCCCGCCATTCGGTCGCCCTCCTCGCCACCGCCGGCGCGGCCATCGCCGGCCTCGCGGCGTGGCGATGGCTCAGCCGCGCTTGATCTTCGCGCGGACGCTTCACGGAGCCGCAATGTGAAACGGCCGGGACGTCGCCGCCCCGGCCGCTCGAGTCCGCTTCAGCTCGCCGGACTTACCGGTGGTAGCGGCGATGGCCGCCCCAATGGCCTCCATGGCGATAGTACCAGGACCGGTAGGGGCGATAGCTCCAGCGGCCGCCGTACCACACCCAGGGATTGTACCAGGCCGGGCCATAAACCACTGGACCGCCGTAGACGAACGCTGGCGCGCCAGAGGCGATCACATAGCCTGGCGGGCAGCCGCGAGTGTCGGTCGAACTCGCCCCGATGGCCGCGCCAGCCGTCGCTCCGACCGCGCCGCCCACGACCGCGCCGCCGAAGTGCGCGCCGCGTCCGGCCACGCCCGAGCCGATGATCGAGCCCAGCACCCCGCCGATGATCGCGCCAGCCGCGGCGTTGTTGTTGCGCCGGTCGACGCAATACTGGGCGGCCCACGCCTGATAGCGGGCGGCATAAGCCTGGTCGGATTGCTCCTGCTGGGCGTCATAGGCGCCCTGCCCCGGCGGCGGGGCATACTGACCTGGCGGCGGACCGGACTGGTCGTAATCCGGAGGGGGCTGGCCCTGGTCGTAGCCTGGCGGCGGTCCCTGGTCGTCGCCCGGAGGGGGCTGCCCCTGATCGTATCCCGGAGGCGGCGGACCCTGATCGTAATCGGGCGTCGGCTGGGCCGCGGCGCCGAAGGCGTTGGCCAGCAGCGCCACGGCGGAAATGGAGGCGAGAACCATGCCGGTCGTCGCGCTTCGCCTGGTGGACATTGACTTAAATTCCCATGTTGCCGAACTTCCTCGCCGAACCTAGCGAGGCGAGCCTGAACCGTATCTGAACGCGCTTCGTCGCCTGGCAAACGGCCGGAATGAGGCGCGCGTTCCACCGATCCGAGGGGCTGGCTTGCTTCAGATCCGCCCGGCGCCGAGCCGCAGCGACCAGGTCGCGATGCGCGTGGTCTCGAGCGTGCGGTTCGCTTCCCAGGGATCGGCCGCCAGTGTCGTTCTGACCTCCGCCTCGCTCTCGGCGCGGACCGCCAGCATGGTGTAGGGCGTGTCTTCCAGCGGACCGCCCAGAACCACGAAGCCGGACGCTTCCAGCCCGTTCATGAACGCGGCGTGCTCCGCCCAGCCCGGCTGTTCCTCCAGCGGCGCGCCGGCGGTCCATCCCGTGCCCGGCGAGCGGGTGACCGCGAACAGCTTGCCGGCCCGCGCCGGGTCTGCGGCTGGCGGCGGCGCAACCGCGGGCTTCTTGCGCACCGTCGTGCTACGCGCCATGGGCCTTGCTTCCAGATTTTCGCCCGTTCGTCTCGGCGCCCATGAACCCGTCGTCAACCACGCACCACCCCATACTCACGCTTTGGTCCCACCGCTGTAGCACGCCGGCCCATCATAAGGCGACTGGGCTCGATTCGCGCAATCACGATCGGGGCGCGCGGATCGCGAAATGTTGCGATTGCCAGGGAACATCTGGCGATTTCGAGCATTGCGCCTTCAGTGAATATGGGGCAAGACTGCGACAGTTATCAGTGTTGGCGAAATGCGTCGGCGCTAATTCAGGCGCGGTTCATCTTGGTGCCCGTAGGTAGCAGCGTGCGTTTTGGCGACCGTTTTTGGAGGGCTCGAATGAAAATCTCGACCTTGGCCGTAGCGACCGCGGGCATGCTCGTCATGGCGGGCGGCGCGAGCGCGCTGACGAACCTTGTCAGCGACGGAGATTTCACAACACCCTCTGGCGGCGTTACCTATACTTCTTACGCCGCCGGATCGTTGATGGGACCGTGGAACGTCACCGGCACGGGCTCGAAGGCCGTCGATCTGATCGGCGGGTTTTGGCAGCCTCCGATGCCCGGACAAGGCAGCGTCGATCTGGACGGCACCCAGCCCGGCGGGATCTTCCAGACTCTGGCAACACTTCCCGACGGGACCTATACGCTGCAGTTTGATCTTTCCGGCAACCCGGTTGCCGGCAATCCTCTCAAAACCGTGGACGTGTCGGTTGGCAATATCTCCAACGAAGCTTTCACCTACCTCACCGGGTCCAACAGCAAGAGCAGCATGGACTATGTGCTGGAGAGGGTGTTCTTCACCGTCACAGGTGGAGCAGGGACCACGCTCACTTTCGATAGCGCGGACCTGGCCGGATCAGCCTACGGGCCGGTCATCGGCAATGTTGGGGTGTTCTCCGGCGTGATACCGGAACCGGCGACCTGGGGACTGATGATCCTGGGTCTGGGCGGCCTCGGCGCGGTGGCCCGCGCGCGGCGCAAGACCGCTCTGGCCTGAGCGCCTGGCAAACCTGAATTGAAAGGGCCGCCTCTCGGCGGCCCTTTTTCTTTGGCGCGCCGGTCACGCGGCGCGCTGCCCCTCCGGCGGCGGTTGCAGGCGCGGGGCGATGGACTCGCCCGGCCGCAGCGCGCCGATCACCGCCTGCGCCTCGTAGGGCGCTTCCAGGGCTGCGATCTCCTCAGCCGAGAGCGGGCTCTCGACCGCTTTCAGCGGGTCGTCCAGATGATGCGGCTTGGTGACGCCCATGATCGGCGCGGTCACCGCCGGCTTGGATAGCAGCCAGGCGATCGCCACCTGCGCCGGCGCCTCGCCGCGCGCGGCGGCCACGCTCTTCAGGGCGTCGAGCACCGCCTGATCCGCCGGCCGGTGATATCGCTCGCGCCCCATGGCCGAGCGCGATCGGGTCGTTCCCGTCTCGCGGCTTCCGGCCAGAACGCCGCCGGCCAGCGGGCTCCATGGGATCAGACCGACGCCCGCCTCCAGGCACAGCGGATTCATCTCCCGCTCCTCCTCCCGGTAGAGCAGGTTGTAGTGGTTCTGCATGGTCGAAAAGCGAGCGCGGCCGCCCCGTTCGGCCAGGTGCAGATAGTTCGAGAACTGATAGGCGAACATCGAACTTGCCCCGACAAAGAGCGCCTTGCCGGCGCGGACCACATCGTCCAGGGCCTCGATCGTCTCCTCGACCGGGGTGGCGTAGTCGAAGCGGTGAATCTGGTAGAGATCGACGTAGTCCAGGCCCAGCCGCTTCAGGCTGGCGTCGATCGAGGCGGCGATGTGCTTCTTCGACAGGCCCGAACGGTTGGGGCCCCGGCCCATGGGCATGAACACCTTGGTGGCGATGACCGCCTCTTCGCGCTTCACCTTCAGTTCCTTGAGCGCCCGGCCGACGATCTCCTCGCTCTGGCCGCGCGAATAGATATCGGCCGTGTCGTAGAAATTGATTCCCGCCTCATGCGCCTTGCGCACGATCGGCAGGCAGTCCGCTTCCGGCAGCATCCAGTCCGCCCCGCCGCCGAAGCTCATGCAGCCCAGGCACAGGCGCGACACCTGCGTCCCGGTAGATCCCATGGATACGAATTTCACGGCCGCGCCTCCTTTGGGGTGAAGGGCGCATCATCGCGCCGCGAACAGGCGTTTGAAAGAGGCAAGCGGCCCGCGCCGACACGAAACGCCGCGCCTTCGGCGAGAAGGCGCGGCGTTGGAAGATTCGCTTGAAATGGCCGCGACGGTCGTCGCGGTTCAAGTTATATTGCTGGCCCGCCCCGCCTGAGAAAGCTCAGAACCAGAAGGATAACGAAAACTATAAGTAGAACCTTAGCGATCGTCGCCGCCAGACCTGCAAGAGCGAAGAAACCCAGCGCGCCGGCGACAACAGCCATAATTGCGAATACTAACGCCAAACCTAGCATGGCGCCTGCTCCTTTGGACTGGACGACGAAAAGCGTCGCCGAGATTTCCAACGCGAGGGTTGGCGCGGAGGTTCCGTCACCAGTCGTGCATGGTTCCATCCTCGAGCCGCGCGACCGGCAGGCTGGCGCGGCGGTAGGGGAAGGTCGCGGCCAGGGTCTCGTCGAGTTCGACGCCAAGGCCGGGCGCTTCGCCCGGATGCAAGGCCCCGTCGGCGAAGGCGTAGGCGTGCGGAAACACCGCGTCGGTCTCGGCCGTGTGGCGCATATATTCCTGGATGCCGAAATTGGGCACGGAGAGGCCGAAGTGCAGCGCCGCCGCCATGGTCACCGGCGACATGTCGGTGGCCCCATGGCAGCCGGTCTTCACCCCGTAGAGGTCGGCCAGCGACGCGATGCGGCGCAGGTGGGTGATGCCGCCGGCGTGGACCACCGCGGCGCGGATATAGTCGATCAGCTGCTCCTCGATCAGCCGCCGGCAATCGAAGATCGAGTTGAACACCTCGCCCACGGCCAGCGGCGTCGTCGAATGGCGGCGGATCAGCCGAAACCCGTCCGGATTGTCGGCCGGGGTGGCGTCCTCCAGCCAGAACAAGCGCCAGGGTTCGAGATCGCTGGCCAGGCGCGCCGCCTCAATCGGCGTCAGGCGATGGTGTGCGTCGTGCAGCAGCTTGACGTCCCAGCCGAGGGCGTCCCTGGCCGCCTCGAACAGGCGCGGGACCAGCGGCAGGTATTTCTCGCTCGACCAGACCTGCTCTAGCGCATCCCCGGCCCCCGCGGGCTCGTAGTAGAGCTTGTCGGGCGAGACGCCATAGACCGCGGCGAGGCCCGGCACGGCGGTCTGCAGGCGCACCGCCTTGTAGCCCTTGGCGATATAGCCGCGCGCCTCGGCCAGGGTCTCCTCGATGCTCGCCCCATTGGCGTGGCCATAGACGAGCACGCCGTCCCGACACGCCCCGCCGAGGAGCTGATAGAGCGGCAGGCCCGCCTGCTTGGCCTTGAGGTCCCACAGGGCCACGTCGACGGCGGCGATGGCGCACATGGTCACCGGCCCGCGCCGCCAATAGGCCCCGCGATAGAGATATTGCCAGGTGTCCTCGATGCGCTGGGGGTCGCGCCCGATCAGCGCGGGCGCCACATGGTTTTCCAGATAGCTGGCCACCGCCAGCTCGCGGCCGTTCAAGGTGGCGTCGCCCAAGCCGTGGGCCCCGCTGTCGGTCTCGATCTTCAGGGTGACGAAGTTACGCCCCGGCGAAGTGACGATGACCCTGGCGGCGATGATCTTCATGTCATGGCTCCGGGCGGAAGGGCGCCGGGTAGGCTTACCACGCGGGCGGCCAGGGCGAGGGCCGCGCGAGCCGCGTCGGCGGGTAATGAGCCTTGAAGGCGCGCGGCGAGATAGGCCCCGTTGAAGGCGTCGCCGGCCCCGGAGGTATCCACGACGATCGTGTGCGGCGCGGGGACGAGCGCAGGCGCGTCCCCCAGCCAGCAGCCCCTCGCCCCGTCGGTGAGCGCGACTTCCCTGCCGCCCAGGCCCTGGCAGCGATCGATCAGCATGGCCGGATCGGTGTCGCCCCACAGGCTGGCGAGATCGTCGACGCTCGGCAGCAGGATCGTCGCGCGGGCGATGGCGGCCTCTACAACGGTCCGCATGGCGTGGCCGCTCTCCCAGAGGGCCGGGCGGATATTGGGGTCGAAGGCGAAGGCGCGGGCCCGGCCGGCGAGTTCGATCGCCCTCGGGCGGTCGTCCGGCGGCAGGATGGCCAGACTGACGCCGGTCATGAACAGCATGTCCGCGCCGTCGAGCGCCGCCGCGTCCAGTTCCCCGAGCCAGCGCCGCGCGGCCGACTGCCCGCGCCAGTAGGAGAAGCGACGCTCGCCCGCCGCGTCGGTCTCAACCATGTAGAGGCCGGGCAGCAGGCCGGCGATCGACGGCGAGAGAGTTTCGTCGATCCCCTCCCCTCGCCATGACTGGCGCATGTCCAGGCTCAAGGGATCGGTTCCGGTCACCGTGGCGAACTGGACCTCGACCTTCGGCGCGGAACGCTTCAGTTGGACGGCGGCGTTGTAAGCATCGCCGGCGAAGGCGCGAGTCATGGCCCCGTCGGCCCGGCCGACGAGTTCGACCATGCATTCGCCGATGGCGACGACCCGGGTCATGCCGCCAGCACCGCCGCGCGCACCGCCGGCTCGGCGCGGAATTCATCCGGGAACAGCAGCGGGTCGTCGAGCGCGTCCGTCAGGCGCGCGCCGGATCGGCGCCAGGCCACCAGCGTGGCCGCTTTGGCGTCGTTCACAACGCCTTGTCCCGCGACATCCAGCCACGCCCGGACGACCGCGCTCAGTCGCCCGGCCGGCCGCCCCGCCCGCACGTTGGCGATCAGCATCGGAAAGACTCGCTGGGCCAGCTTGACCGAGCCGTCCCGGCCGATCTGCGCCAATCGGTGATCGATCATCGGATTGGCCAGACGCTGCCGCACGCCGCGCCAATAGTCGGGCACGGCAAGATCGGGTAGCGCCGGCGCGATCTCCTTTTCGACCATCGCATCGACAAAGTCGGCCAGGTCCGGCGCGTCGATCGCCTGGCGAACGAATTCGAGCCCGCGCGCGAGGCCAAGGTAGGCGAGCGCGGAATGGGCGGCGTTGAGCACGTGCAGCTTGAGCTTCTCGTGACCGGCTACGCTGGCGACGACTTCCGCCCCGGCCCGCTCCCAGGCCGGCCGGGGGCCGGCGAAGCGGTCCTCGATCGCCCACTGCGCAAACACCTCGCGCTGGATGCTGGCGGCATCCGTGAGGCCCAGGGCGGCGGCGACGCGGGCCCGGTGGCGCTCGTCCGAGGCCGGCACGATGCAATCGACCATCGAGCATGGAAAGGCGACGCTGTCGCGCAACCAGGTCGCCAGGACGGGATCGGTCCGCTCGGCGAAGGCGGTCACGGCGGCCTCGAGGCGGCGCCCGTTGTGGAGCAGATTATCGCAGCTCATCACCGTCAGCGGCGCGCCATGGCGGCGCCGCTCGGCCAGGCCGCGCGCGAGCCATCCAATCGCCGATCTCAGCGGCCCGACGCCGCCCAGGTCATGAACGACGTCCGGATGAGCGATGTCGAGCGCGCCATCGGGATCCAGGCAATAGCCAGCTTCGGTCACCGTCAGGGTGACGATGTGCGTTTGCGGCAAGGCGATGGCGGCCAGCGTGGCCTCGGGCGTTTCGGTGGCCACGAGCGCTGACCTGAGGACTCCCACCACGCGCACGTCCTCGCCCAGGCGCTCCACGGCGTAGAGATTGTCCTGCGGGGCCAGGGCGTCGCGCGTCGCGGCGTGACGCAGGGAAACCCCCACGATCCCCCAGTCTCCGCCGGCGGCCGCCATCATGGCGTCCTCGGTGAACACCGCCTGATGGGCGCGGTGGAACGCGCCCAGACCCAGATGGACGATCCCGCTCTTCAGCGTCGATCGATCGTAGCCCGGCCTCGCGACCGCGTCCGGCACGCTTGCCAGCGTCGCCTCGCTTAGCCTCACAGCCGATAGGCCGACTTGGCGAGATTGTAGGCAAGGTCGCGGGCCACCTCGGCCGCTTCGTCCAGATCCAGGCGGCCGCCGGCTACCAGCTCGGCCAGATAGGCGCAGTCGATGCGCCGGGCGAGGTCGTGTCGCGCCGGGATGGAAACGAAGGCGCGGGTGTCGTCGGCGAAGCCCACGGTGTTGTAGAAGCCAGCGGTTTCCGTGACTTGCCGCCGAAAGCTCAGCATACCTTCCGGCGAATCGTGAAACCACCATGGCGCGCCCAGGCGCACGCACGGATAGCCACCGGCAAGCGGCGCCAGCTCGCGCGCCCAGGTCGACGGATCGAGGGTGAAGAGGATCAGGGTGAAGCCCTGACGCTGGCCGAACCGGTCGAGCAGGGGCTTCAGGGCATCGACGAAATCGATGGCCGCCGGGATGTCGAAGCCCTTGTCGCGGCCAAAGCGGGCGAGGACCTCCGGGCTGTGGTCGCGGCGCGAGCCGGCATGGAGCTGCATGACCATGCCGTCCTCGTACGACATGGCCGCCATTTCGGTCAGCATATGGGCGCGGAACAGTTCCCCATCGGCGGAGTCGGCGCTTCCCATGAGATGGCGATCGAGCAGGCTCTGAGCCTCCGTCCTGGATAGATCGGCGGTGCGGGCGCTGGGCGGGCCGTGATCGGTGGCCGTGGCGCCAATTGCGCGGAAGGCCTCGCGGCGCGCGCGCAGGGCCGCGAGATAGCCGTCCCATCGGGCCGTGTTCTCGCCGGTGAGCTCGCCAAGGCGCGCAAGCCGTTCGGTGAAGCCCGCCCGGTCCGGATCGGTCAAATCGTCGGGCCGGAAGGTCGGGATGACGCGGCCGCCCCAACCCGAGTCCTTCAGCGCGCGATGCGAATCGAGCGTGTCGAGGGCGCCTTCGGTGGTCGCCAGCACCTCGATGCCAAAGCGCTCGAAGAGCGCGCGTGGGCGGAAAGCCGGGCTGGCCAGCGCCTCGCCGATGGCGTCGAAATAGAGATCGGCCGTCTCGGCATCCAGCCGTACGGTCAGGCCAAAGACTTCGGCGAAGGCGTGATCGAGCCACAGCCTCGACGGCGTGCCGCGAAACATTTCATAGTTCTCCGCGAAGCGGCGCCAGAGCTTCCTGCGGTCGGTCTCATATGGGCCGCCGTCGAGCGGCGGGACACCGAGGCTCTCCAGGCCGACTCCCTGGCTCGCCAGCATGCGCAGCAGATAATGGTCGGGGATGAGGATCAGGCTGGCGGCGTCCTCGAACGGCGCGTCGCTCGCGAACCAGGCCGGATCGGCATGACCGTGCGGGGAGACGATCGGCAGGCCGCGGATCTCGTCGAACAGCGAGCGGGCGATCTCGCGCACGCCGGGCTCGAGCGGAAAATGGCGCGCCGGATCGAGACGCAGGGGATGGGTCATGTGCGGCCTTCGGAGCTGACGCAGCCTGTGCAAGGGCGGTCGCGGCGTGTCAATTGAGCGCCATGCGTCGCGCCACCCTGGACAAGCCGCCGCTTTTCGACCTCGCCGAGGCGAAGGACGGCCATGTCGTGCTGGCCAGCGATACGGCGGCGCGCGCGCACATCTTTGTCCTCGAGAACGATATCGTTCGTGTCCTCGTCCTGCCCGACGGCGAACTCAAGCAGCCGCGCACCTGGGCCATCGCGCCCGGTCTCGATGACGTGCCGCACGAGGGCCGCCATCGCCTGGACACGGCGGGCTTCGCCAACCCTTCGGCCTCGATGGGCCAGGACGGCCACACGCTCATTGTCGAGACGGCGCGCATCCGCCTCACGGTCGCCCTGGACGGCTTCAAGTGCCGCTGGCAAGTCATGGATGGGCAATGGAAAAACGCCGCGCGCGACCGGCCGACGCAGGCCTATGACTTCGGCTGGTGGGACGGCCGCGTCCGCCACTTTCTGGCGCGCGAGCCGGACGAGATGTTCTTCGGCCTAGGCGAGCGCTCGGGCGAGCAGAACCGCGCCGGCCGCCGCTTCCGCCTCTCCAACATCGACGCCCTCGGCTACAGCGCCCGGACCTCCGATCCGCTCTACAAGCACGTACCCTTCACCATCACTCGCCGGCCGCGCGAGGCCCTGAGCTACGGCCTCTTCTACGATACCCTCGCCGACTGCGCCTTCGACCTTGGCTGCGAGCTGGACAACTACCACGGCCTCTATCGCGCGTTCGAGGCGGACCACGGCGATCTCGACTACTACTTCATCGCCGGGCCGGACCTGGCCCAGGTGACGCGCCGGTTCACCTGGCTGACCGGGCGGCCCGCTCTCGCGCCCGCCTGGTCGCTGGGCTTTTCCGGCTCGTCCATGGCCCTGGCCGATGCACCGGATGCGCAGGCGCGCCTCGCGGGCTACCTCGACGAATGCGCCGCGCGCAACATTCCCTGCCCCTCGTTCCATCTCTCGTCCGGCTACACGACGGCCGGCGCCAAGCGCCATGTCTTAACCTGGAACGCGGACAAGTTCCCCGACCCGGCAAGGTTTGCGAGCGCCTTCGCCGAGCGCGGAACCCGCCTGGCGGCCAACGTCAAGCCGGCGCTGATGGAAGACCATCCGCTTTTCGCCGAGGCGGCCGGCAGGGGCCTGTTTATCGCCGAGGACGATGGCGCGCCGGCGCTGGTCCAGTTCTGGGACGGCCTGGGCGCCTATCTCGACTTCACCAATCCCGAGACCTGCGACTGGTGGAAGGGGCGGATAAGGGATTCCCTGCTCGACGTCGGCGTGGCCGCCATCTGGAACGACAACAACGAATTCGAGATCCGCTCGTCGCGGGCCATGGCCAAGGCCGGTCCGGCGGCGGCGACGAGGGCCGTCCAGCCCCTCTTGATGACGCGCGCCTCGCGTCAGGCGCAAATCGAACACGCGCCCGGCAAACGGCCGTTCGTCGTCACCCGCTCGGGTTGCGCCGGCATGCAGCGCTACGCCCAGACCTGGTCGGGCGATAACCTCACCTCCTGGCAGACCCTTCGCTACAACCTCAAGATGGGCCTGGGCCTTGCGCTCTCCGGCGTGTCCAACAGCGGCCACGACATCGGCGGCTTCGCCGGTCCGCCACCCGATCCGGAGCTGCTGACCCGCTGGGTCGAGGCCGGCGTCTTCATGCCCCGCTTCTCGATCCATTCGTGGAACGACGACGGCTCGGTCAATTCGCCGTGGATGCACGAGGCGGCGGCCGACAAGGTCGCGGCCCTCATCCGCCTGCGCTTCCGCCTACAGCCATATCTTCATTATCTGTCATGGCGTTACGCGCGCAACTTCGAGCCGATCTGGCGGCCAACGTTCCACGATTTCCCCGGCGATCCGAGGTCTTGGAACGAGAACGACGACTATATGCTTGGACCCTCGCTGCTGATCGCCCCGGTGGTGACGCCGGGCGTGGTCAAGCGCGCCGTCCACGTCCCCGCAGGCGCCGATTGGATCGACCCCTGGACAGGCGAGCGCTTCGCCGGCGGGCGAACGATCATGCTCGACGCCCCGCTCGGCCGTCCGGCGTTCCTGGCCAGGGCCGGCAGCCTGATCCCGGTCAACAGCGCGCCCGCGCGTTTCGGCGAGACGCGCCTCGACCTCGGCTTCATGCTGTTCGCGCTCGACGTGGGCGCGGTTGCGATCGAGCTTTATCCCGATGACGGCGAGAGCGTCGTCGATGTGGCCGCCGCCCAGCCTTCGGTCATCGTCAACGCCCGGTGCGACCGCGAGGAGATCCGCGTGGAGGCGCGAGGCCTTCCGGGCGCCGACGCCAAGACTTTCCTCTTGCCGCCGGGCGAAAAACGCCGCCTCACGGTAACCTCGAACTGAGGTGGATCATGGAACGCAAGGCGGACGTGGTGGTGATCGGCGCCGGGTTCGCCGGGCTGAAGGCGGCGCGGGAGCTCACTGACCGCGGCTTGAGCGTGATCCTCGTCGAGGCCAAGGATCGCGTCGGCGGACGTACCAAACGGGCCGACCTCGCCGGCCGGGCCATCGATCTTGGCGGCCAATGGGTCGGCGCGCGACACAGCGTGCTCCTGGCCGAGGCGGAACGGCTGGGTCTTGTCGCCTATCCGCAATACGCCGCCGGCAAGACCATTGTCCGCCTCGCCGGAAAGACGGCGGCGTTCTCGGGCGAGGTTCCACCCCTCTCACCCTTCGCCCTGCTCGAGCTGGCCGGCCTGCAGCGGCACTGGAACCGCGACATGGGAACCGTGCCGGCCGAGGAGCCGTGGTCCGCGCCCAAAGCGCATCAATGGGACAGTCAGACGCTGGAAACCTGGATCGAGCGCCACCTGCGCACGGCCGGCGCGCGCGCCTTCGCCCGCCTCGTCCCGCGCGGCGCCTGGGCGGTCGAAGCCTCGCAGGTCTCCTATCTGTGGTTCCTCGACGCCCTGCGCGGCAGCGAGGGCCTCGAACACTTGATGGCGGTCGAGGGCGGCGTGCTCGACGCCAAGTTCGAGGGCGGCATGCACCAGATCGCCAGTCGGCTGGCCGGGGAGCTGGGCGAGCGCGTGGTGCTGGGCGCGCCGGTCCGCCGGATCGTCCAGGACGAGGCCGGCGTTCGCGTGACCACCGACAAGGGCGAGTTCGAGGCCCGCTTTCTCATCGTCGCCGCGCCGCCGGGCGCGATCGGCCGCATCCAGTTCGAGCCGCCGCTGCCGGCCGTGCGCGACGGCCTGCAGCAGCGCATGCCCATGGGCGCGATCATCAAGCTGGCCGTGGCCTACGGGACGCCGTTCTGGCGGGCGGCCGGCTACTCCGGTCAGATCGCCACCGACGACGATGTCCTGGGCATCGTCATGGACGACACCCAGGCGAGCGGCCCGGCCGTGCTCCTGGGCTTCATCGAGGGGCCGCGCGCGCTGGAGATGAGCGCGGCGGGCAAGGACGCGCGGCGGGAGCGGGTGATCGCCTCGCTGGTGAACTTCTTCGGTCCCGAGGCGGCGAATATCATCGCCTATGACGACAACGACTGGACGGCCGAGGACTGGACTTACGGCTATGTGGGGGTGATGGGGCCGGGGGTGATGACCCGCCACGGCGGCGCACTTCGCCAGCCGTGCGGCCGGATCCACTGGGCGGGGTCGGAGACCTCGGTCGAGTGGCCGGGCTACCTCGAAGGCGCGCTGCGCTCGGGCGTGGCGGCGGCCAAGGCGGTGTTCGCCCGGCACAACCAGGGCGCCGACGCCGTCGCTCTCTGAGGAACCGGAGGAGTCCCATGGCCAGGATCGAGCACATCACCCGCGAGTGGATGAAGCCGCTGATCGAGCCCTACGGCCTCTCCGAGGCGGTGCGCGTGGGGGACCTGCTGCACCTCGCCGGTCAGACGGGCATGGACCGGCAATTCCAGATCGTCGAAGGCGGACTTGCGGCCCAGGCCCAGCAGGCGTTCCGCAACATCAGGGAGATCGTCGAACTCGCCGGCGGCGAGGTGGCCGACCTCGTTCACTTGACCTGGTACCTAGCGGAAAGCCCCGATGGCCGCTTATTCATGGAGGACGCCATGACGGTCACCGCGGCGCGCGAGGCGGTCATGCCAGGGGTCAAGCCCGGCTCGACGGCGGTCAGGGTGAAGGCCCTGCTCACCCCGGAAATCCTGATCGAGATCCAGGCCGTCGCCGCGTTGTAGGGCGCGCGCCGCGCCATTCCGCGCGGCGGTCAGGTCTTCCGGAAACGCAGCGTCATGCGGTCGCTTTCGCCGATCGCCTCGTATTTGGCTTCGTTGAAGCCGGGCGGCGTGGGCTGGCCCTTGGCGTGGGTCTGGCGCGTCGGCGGCAGGGTCCAGACGCCGAACGGATAATCCTTGGTATCCTTGGGATTGGCGTTGATCTCCGACGAGCCGTCCAGTTTGAAACCCGCTTTGGTCACCGCGTTCTCCAGAAAGGCGGTGGAGACATAGCCGTCGTGCGCGTCGTCATGCATCGGCCGGGGATCGGCGCGGTGATCCACGACCCCCAGGATGCCGCGCGGCTTCAGGGCCGCGCGGAAGTCCGCCAGGTACTTCGCCACCAGGCCCGGGCGCCACATCCAGTCGTGGAAGTTGCGGATGGTGAGCACCATGTCGGCCGTGCCCGCCGGCGCGAGAGGCCCGGACTGCGGGCTGAAGGCGACCACCTCGATCGGTCCCCACACCGCCGCGTCCGCGTAATGGGCCTTGAAGGCGGCCATGCCGCCGGGCGGCACGGCGGCGATGTAGCGCCCGTGGGTGGCCAGCAGATAGGGCGCGAGGATCTCCGTCCAATAGCCGCCGGCGGGCTCGATCTCGATCACGGTCATGCCGGGGGCCAGACCCCAGAAAGCGAGTGCCAACGCCGGATGGCGGAATCGATCGCGTATGCGGTTGGCGGGCGAGCGGTGAGGATTGTTCACCGCCCGCTCGAGCGCCCTCGACGGCGGCGCGGCGAAAGCCAGCTCCGGCGCCAGCGCCAGGGCCGAGGCGAGAAACGAGAATTGACGGCGATCCACGGCGGCCTCCTTGCGGCAAGGCGGCGAAGCTGATCCTCCGACGCCGCCGTGGCAAGTCCGTCAGATCAGGTTCCGCTCCAGCGGCGCACGCGGCCGATGTCCACGTGGACGAAATCGGACTCGGGGTAGTAGCCGACCCCGCCCATGTCGAGGCCGAGGGCTGCGTCGTGCAGATGGGCCAGTTGCAGGCCCGACATGCGGATGTCGATCGCCTCGCCGACCATGTGCAGGCTGCCCTGGGCCACTTCGCTGCTCATCGCGTGCAGCATGGCGTTGGTCTGCGGCGAGCGGTATCCGGAGATCACCTCGAAGTTCGGGTTTGCCTCGAGGCGCTGCGACAGAGCCGTCAGAAGGTCGAGCAGGTGCGGATGGATGACGTGCACCTCGTTGTTGCGGTGGTCGCGCAGCACGTGATTCACCGCCTGCAGCGCGTCGGGCACATAGGACCCGTTTTCCCAGTAGGCAACGTTGAGCGTTTCGCCGGTGTGCAGATTGTCGAACGCTAGGCGGCGGGCCTCGAGCGGCGTTCCGCCGGCGGAGCGGGTGATGAGATCGCCGATCGGATCGTTATCGGCCGCCAGGGCGAGCGGCGCGGCCACCAGGGCCGCGGCTCCAACGGCGATGCCAAGACCGCCCTTCAAAAGAGTGCGTCGCGCCAGCTGCATGCCGCCCGCCAGACTCAGTTCGCGTCTGAAAGAGATCATTAGCTCGGGAACTTATTGACACAAGGTTATCGGGGAGCCGCGGCCAGGGCGGCGTTAACCCTGCCGTCCCAGCCATAGAGATCGGGCCGGAATATGGCCGGTCCGCCATCGGGCGCCTCCGCCGTGCGGTAGACCAGGAACACCGGCATGGTCGTTTTCGGGCGCACCCAGCGGGTGTCGCCCTTGGCGATCACCTCCTTCACTTTTTCGAGAGTCCAGCCCTGATTGGACAGCAGGGCCACGGCCAGATCGTTGGGTTTCTGCAGCCTGACGCACCCATGGCTGCGGCCGCGGGAGTCCACCGCGAACAGCGCCCGTCCTGGCGTGTCATGCAGATAAACGGCGAATTGGTTGGGTATCTCGAACTTGACGCGGCCGAGCGCCGACTTAGGCCCAGCCTGCTGGACCAGCTGGCCGTTCACGACCGAATAGTCATGCGCTTTCAGGTAGCCGGGCGAGCGGGCTTCCTTGGGCCAGAGCTCGGCCTTGGCGATATCCATCGGCACGTGCCAGGCCGGGTTGAACTCGATGCTCGAGATGTGGGAGGCGAACATCGGCGTGGGCTTGGTCGGCTCGCCGACGATGGCCCGCATGGTCAGCGCCGGCTGGCCGTTCTCGAACAGGGTGACTTCCGCGGCGGGTATGTCGGCCACCACGCGCGCGGGCGGCATCGGCGCGGGTAGCCAGCGCTCGCGTTCCAGGTTGGCCGAAAGCGTGGCCACGCGCGCGGCCGCCGGCACGTTCATCGCCGCCGTCGTCTGCCTGGTCAGGACGCCCGTGGCCTTCAGCGCATGCCGGCTCTGGAATTCGGCGACCTCGGCGGCCAGGGCCCGGTCATAGACGGGAAGTCCCGGCTCATCGTCGGCGTAGCCTTCGGCGTCGAGGCGGGCGCGGAGGCGCGCGACCTCCGCTCCGCGCGATCCCGGCTTGAGCACGAGGCCGGCGGGCAGGCTTGGCCAGCCGCCGCGCCCGACAATGGCCGCATAGCGGTTGCGGGCCGCCAGCAGCGCCAGATAGGTAGGGTTGCGCGGCGCCAACCCCTGCAGCCACGCGGCCACGGCGCCCTGGTCGCGCGCCTTGGCGAATTCGGCCGCCGCGTCGTAGGGCCCGCGCAGCGCCCAGTTGGGATCGATCGACGCCGGATCGACCAGCCGGCCACGCGCCACCCGCGCCAGGGCGATGGCGGCCCTCGAAAGGGCCGCGCCGGCCGCGGCCCGCACGTTCGGGTCCGGACTGGCCAGAGCCTCGGCCGCCCCGTCCAGCTGGCCGGCGGAGCCATACTCCGGGGCGTCGCGCAGCGCCTGCTCGATGGCCTGGCCCTCGACGACGGTGAGTGGCTGGGGCGGCGTCGGAGGGACGGTCGGCGGCGCGGGCGCGGCGGGGGCCACTGGCGGCGCTGGCATGTCCTGCGCCGCGACGTGGGAGGCGCCGAGAAGGGTCAGACTCAGCGCCCCGGCGGCCACCGCCACCCGCGCCAGCGCCATCACCACCAGGTCGGCGTCCCAAGGAATGCCTTGCTGGCGCGCTTGGCGGATTTGGTGAGCTTGCGGGCGCAGGCGAGGTCGCGACCCACGATGAGGCCCGCCGCATAGGCGACCCGTTCGGCGTCCGGCGCGGCGGCGCGCGTCAAAAGCTCCGGGACCATGGGCTCGGCCACGGTCAGGTCGTTGAGCCCGCCCAGGCCGTCCTGAAGCTTGGCCAGAGTCTTGACGAACGGCTTGTAGCTGTCCGCGCGCGATTTCGGACCGAGATCGAGAAAGAACTCCGCCTCGTAGCGCATCTTCTTGGCGGCGATGCGCACCTTGTGGCGCTCGTACGGATCGTCCCAGTCGAGCACCTCCAGGCGCTTCTTGAGCGTCCGCCGGCGCCTTTCCAGCGCCTTAGCGGCGAAGGCCTCGATCGGCGGGTCGGCCTGGCGGGGTCCGAGGTTCGGGCGCACGTCGCCTTCGACCCAGCGCGCGGCGTCCAGGAGCAGCAGACGGAAGCGCGACGAGGCCAGGGCCGCGCGCGCGCGCTCGTGCGCACGTTCCTGCGCGTGGAGCAGGACCTTGCCGAAGGCGGTCGCGGCCGCCCGGTCGATGAACTCATTGGCGCGAGGTTCGAAGGTCTCCACCAGCAGGACATCGATGTTGCGCGCGTCGGCCAGTTCGCCGGTCAGCCACTTGAGTTCGCCCTTCAGCGCCTCCAGCCGTCCATGGTCCAGGAGGTCCTTGAAGCTGTTCATGGCCACGCGCAGACGGCGGAGCGCGGTGCGCGCCTGGTGCACGGCCTCGAGGCGTCCGGCGCCGGCGATAAGTTCGGCGTTGAGCGACAGCTGGCGCAGGCATCGCCGGGCCAGGGTCTGGAATGCGGCCGAGGCGGTCGTGCCGGCCGCAAGTGGGCGGGCGCCGAATTTGACCGGCTCGCCCAGCATCCCGTCGGCGAGGGCGAAGCCGCGTTCCGCCTTGCTCATGAAATCCGGCACGAAGGCGTTATCCTCCGCCAGCCGCCGGCCTTCGTCGAACAACGCCTCCGGTTCGCCCGCCTTCAGCTCCAGCTCGAGTTCGTGGATCGGCCAGGACCGGTCGTGGGCGATGACCTCGCCTTCATCGAGGCTGAATTCGATCCGGCCGCCGCTTGTGTCGCGTCGGCGTGAACGGCGCTGGACCCTGGTGACGAACACCGGGGCGAGGCTGGTGTCGACCATCGCGGCGATCGGCGTGCCCTGGAGCAGCGAGAAATCGGGCATCGCGCCGCGCAATTGGAAGTCCTGCTCGAAACGGGAAACGCCATTGGCCGCCTTGACGCTCTGCGACCAGGCCTCGCCGTCGCGGCGCAGGCGCAGGCTGTAGCCGGCCGAATGCAGGCGCCGGCCTGGGGTGTCGTAATAGATCGTCTCCACCGAACGCGGCTGCGCCCGCCCGACTTCGCGGTCCGCCACGTCCCTGGCCGAGGGCGAGGCGATGGCCAGCTTCAGCTCCACTTCCTGCGGCGGGGCGGCGGAGTCCATTTCGCTCATGTTTCCTATTCTAATGCCGTCACAACGCGCCCGAGTCGAGGTCGATGCGAAACTTGACCGATTGGCCACCTCCGTACGCGGCGGCCTTGGCGAATCGTTCGACGAGCCGTCCGCCATTGGCGAGAATCACCTTCTGCGACGGGAGGTTCTGTTCGTCCGTTGTCAGCTCGATCCAGGGCAGGCCCCGCGCGCGAGCGATGGGCAGCATAAGGCCCAGGGCGCGCGTGGCGTAGCCCCTGCCCCGCTTCCAAGGCGTGACCGAATAGCCGACGTGGCCGAGGACATGCGCCGGCAGTTCAGCCGTGCCCCTGGCCCAGCGAAGGCCGATCAGCCCGCAGAACTCGCCGTCCCACAGCCAGCGGTAGAGGCCCGGCAGGCGCTGCGCCTTGGATCCATCCGGCAGGGTGACATCCCCTGCCTGGCCCTCCGGATCGTCGGCCGCCGCGAAGAAACCATCCGGATTGAGGTCGATGAGCTCCAGCAGGTCGCGCGCGGCGGCTTCGCCGCGCACATTGTCATGTGACCAGCCGCGCTTCAGGGCGTCGACGAACCCCGACAGCCGTTCCACGTCCGGTCTCACCAGGCAAAGCTCCATGGCGTGGTCTTATGGCGCGTCCCTCCGCCCTCGGATAGAAGGCCGTGAGCGATTTCACGAAAGCCGGAGGGGACGTGACGCAATCCAGCCTCGCCGAGGCCGACGCCCCCTCGGCCGGGCCGACCCCCCGCCTCGCCAGGGACCTGCGCCAGCGCCACGTGGCCATGATCTCCATCGGCGGGATCATCGGCGCGGGCCTGTTCGTCGGCTCCAGCGCCGGCATCGCCACCATCGGACCGGCCGTCGTGGTCAGCTACCTGTTGGCCGGTGTCGTTGTGCTGCTGGTCATGCGCATGCTGGGCGAGATGGCGGCGGCCTATCCGGAGGTCGGCGCCTTCAGCGAATACGCGCGGCTCGGCCTGGGGAACTGGGCTGGATTCACCGCCGGCTGGCTCTACTGGTACTTCTGGGTGGTGGTGGTCGCCATCGAGGCCATCGCCGGGGCCAAGGTCCTGCATACGTGGATCGACGCGCCGGTCTGGGCCACCGCCCTCGTGCTCGTGATCATGATGATGGCGACCAATCTGTGGTCGACGAAATCCTACGGCGAGTTCGAATTCTGGTTCGCCTCGATCAAGGTCGCAGCGATCGTGGTGTTCATCGCGCTGACGGCGGCCTACGCTCTGGGCCTGATGTCTGCGGGCGGCGCCGGCGCCCCCGGTGCCGCCAATCTGACCGGTCACGACGGCTTCATGCCACGTGGCCCGCTGGCGGTGCTCGCTGGCGTCACGACGGTGTTCTTCTCGCTGACCGGAGCGGAAATCACCACGGTCGCGGCAGTCGAGTCACGCGATCCGGCGCGGGCGCTGACGCGCATGACGACAACCGTGATCTCGCGCATTCTGCTGTTCTACGTCGTCTCGATATTCCTGATCGTCACGGTCGTACCCTGGGACCGAAT
>JBOHLC010000122.1:0-2776 GCA_050729395.1 Caulobacteraceae bacterium | reverse complement strand
GGGGCGACGGTATCGTTAGCGGCGCACTGATCGCCAGCGGGGGCTTGGAACTCATCGCCAGCGGCGGGGCGGCCAAGTACGATGTGATTGAAGCTGGTGGCGCCGCGACCCTTTCCAGCGGCGCGTTCGCCACCGGCACTCAGGTCCAAAGCGGCGGCCTTGAAGTTGTGGACGCAGGGGCTTCCACCGTCAGCATGACGATCAGCAGCGGCGGGACGGTCGATTTCAGCGAGGTCATCAGCAACGCTCAGAGCGTTTCCGCGGCCGCGATTGTCTCCAGCTCCACGACGATCAGTGGGGTCACGATCCAAAGTGGCGGCGGGATCGACTATAACGGCGTCACGGTCGTCAGCGGCGGCACGGCAACGGTGTCCTCTGGCGTGGTGATTTCGGGCGCGACAGTTTCTTCGGGCGGAGCCTTGGATGGCCCCGGCGTGCTTGATGGTGACGTAACGGTGTCCGGCGGCGTCGTCAGCGGTGTTGTGCTTGGCGTGTCGTCAAGTGGCGCGTACAGCCCCGCCATCGTCGGAGACCTCGAAGTCCAATCCGGCGCGGCCGCGAGTGGCGTGACGGTTGTGGACGGGGACGTCGTCATCGACTCGGGCGGCGCGGCGGTGGGAACGAAGCTTTCGGGGTCCCTGGCCGCCGAATTCGTGGGCGGGATCGCCAGTTCCACCCAAATCGCCTCCGGCGCCAGCCAAACGGTCACCTCGGGCGGACTTACCAGCGGCGATGTGGTGAGCGCCGGCGGAGAGGAGTTTGTCTCATCGGCCGGTTCGGCGGTCGCATTGGTAGTGCAAAGCGGCGGCTTGGCCGTCTTCGCGTCGGGCGCGGCCGCGAGCGCAGTGACCGTGAGTAGTGGCGGCACGGTCGAGCTCTACGCCCTCGTCAGCGGCTCCGGGCCTCTTTCGGGGGGCGCCGTCACCAGCACGAAGGTGATCGGCGGCGTCACCGTCTCCAGCGGCGGGATTATCGAATACGACGGCGCCACCGTCCTGAGTGGCGCGACCCTTACCGTGACCTCCGGACAACTCTTGTCCAACGTATCGGTGTCCTTGGGCGGGACATTGGCCGGATCGGGAACGATCGACGGCGACAACTTTGTCGCCGGTACGGTCAGTGCGGTCTCAGTTGGGGCGGGCGGATATCTCGAAGTCCAATCGGGCGCCTTGGCCAGCGGCGTCACGGTCGCGGGCGGCGAGATCCAGGTCGACGATGGGGCGACGACCTCAGCGCTTCTTCTGGCGTCCTCGCCAGACGGAACCACGGCCGAGATCGATGGCACGGCCAGCGGCACAGCTATCCAGTCGGGCGCCGTCGAGACAGTTGGCGGAGTCGACAGCGGCGCCGTGATCGACAACGGGGGGACCCAGATCGTCTATGGCTCGGCCGTCTCCGCCGTCGCCATGAGCGGAGGTGTGGAGGAACTTGTCGACGGCGCAGTGGCGAGTGGCGTGATCATTTCGAGCGGCGGCGCCATCGACTTCAGCGAATTTATCACAGGCTCGGCAACCCTGTCGGGGACCGTGACCGCCACGAGCACGACGACGGTCAGCGGCGTCACTGTCTCAAGCGGCGGGGTAATCGACTTCGATATGGTTACCGTTGTCGGCGGTGGAATCTTGAGCGTCGCCTCAGGCGTCGTCGCGACCAATGTCACAGTCGATGGCGGTGTCTTGAGCGGCGCGGGGACTTTGGCAGGTTCCAATACGGTTAGCGGTACCGTCAGCGGCCTTACCGTCGGGGCCCTCTCGGGCGTTCTGGGCGCGCCCGTATCCGGTTACCTCGAAATCCAGTCGGGCGGCGTCGCCAGCGGCGTCGCCGTGCAGAACGGCGAGATTGTTATCGACGCCGATGGCTCCGCCAGCGCCACGGTGCTCTCGGCTTCATCGACCGGATCGGTGTCCGACGATGTCTATGGCCTCGCCCAAGGCACGCAGGTCGGGTCAGGCGCGCTGGAATATGTCGGCTCCGGCGGCGAGACGAGCGGCGCCACGGTGAGCGCCGGCGGCGAAGAGCTGGTGGACGTTGGCGGCTCGATCTCTGGATCGACGGTGCTGAGCGGCGGTCTTCTTGTCCTCTCTTCGGGCTCGATCGCCAGCGGCGTCACGGTCTCCAGCGGAGGAACGGTCGAGCTCAGCGCGCTTCTGAGCGGCGCCACGGGGCTTCCCGTGGGCGGCGTCGTTACTAGCACAACAGCCATCGACGGCGACACCGTCTCGAGCGGTGGGATCATCGACTATGGCACGCTGACCGTGGTGAGCGGGGCGATCTTGACCATCTCCTCCGGCCAGGTGACCTCAGGCGTCCTTACCCTTTCCGGCGGGACGTTGAGCGGCCCAGGCGCGGTGGATGGCTATGACCTCATCGCGGGAACCGTGACCAGCGTCGCCTTGGGCGTGGGGTCGAGCGTGTTGATACCCCCAGCGTATGGCGAGCTTGAGATCGCCTCGGGCGGCTTTGCCAGAGGAGTCCAGGTGCTGGACGGCGATCTGCAGATCGACCCCGGGGCCAGCGCCAGCGGGACGGTGCTGACGGTCCCGACCGATCAGCAGAACATCATCGATGTGTTCGGCGCCGCCTCGGCCACAACCGTTCAGTCGGGCGCGGCGGATATCGTGGAGTCCGGCGGCGTCGATAGCGGTGCTCTGATCGAAAGCGGCGGCACGCAGTATGTCTCCTCGGGCGCTATGACGGTTTCCGCCGTCGTGATGAGCGGCGGCCTGGAAGAGATTTCCGGCGGCGGCGTCGCCAGCGGCGTCACGGTGTCCGGCGG
>JBOHLC010000121.1:0-12432 GCA_050729395.1 Caulobacteraceae bacterium | reverse complement strand
CCCGGGCGCTGTGGCAGGCGGGAGACAGCGCCGGGGCCGAGGCCGGCTTTCGCGACTTCACCGACCGCTTCGACGGCAGCCCGCTCGACGCGGATGCGCACTACTACCTCGGCAAGACCCTGCTGGCGCGCAAGGCGTGGCCGGAGGCGGCCACCGCCGACATCGGCGCAATTCGCGGCTGGCCGCATACACGCTGGGCGCCGGACGCGGTGCTCGACCTTTCCCGCGCCCTGGTCGCCATGGGCAAGACCGCCGACGCCTGCCAGACGCTGGGCGAGCTCGACCGGCGCTATCCCAAGGCGCCGCCGGCGATCCTGAGGGACGCGCGGGCCATGCGGGCGCGGGCCGCCTGTGGGTGAGCGGGCCGGCTGAACTGGCGGGCCGGGCAATGGGCGCGCGGCTCGACGCGGGATCGTCCGCCCCCCTGGCCGTGGCTTTTTCCGGCGGGGGCGATTCCCTGGCCCTGCTGCTTATGGCCAAAACCTGGGCCGACAAGGCCGGCCGGCGGCTGATCGCCTTCACCGTCGACCATCGCCTGCAGGTGGAAAGCGGCGAGTGGGCTCTCTGGTGCGCCCGGCGCGCCGCGCGGCTCGACATCGATCACCGAACCCTGATCTGGCACGCGGAGAAGCCGGCCACGGGCCTCGCGTCGGCGGCGCGCGCCGCCCGGCACCGCCTGATCGCCGACGCCGCGCGCGACGCTGGCGCCCGCGTGACCCTGTTCGGACACACGGCCGACGACGTGCTCGAGGCCGCGGCCATGCGAGCCGACGGCGCTCGCGTCTCGGCGCCGCGATCCTGGACGCCATCGCCGGTGTGGCCGGAGGGGCGCGGCCAGTTCATCCTGCGGACACTGATCGAAGTTCGGCGCGCGGCGATCCGCGACTGGCTGGCCTCGCTCGGGGAGACGTGGATCGAGGATCCGGCCAATGTCGACATGCGCCACGCACGGGCCAGGGCGCGGGCACGGATCGCGGAGACCAGCGCCGACCCTGTTGCTCGGCCATGCTCGCCGGGGATGTTACCGGCCGCCACCTTTTGGCCGTCGGGCGACGTTTGCCTCCCGTCCACGGCGGATGACCAGACTTCGGATTTCGTGGACCAGCTCGCCATCTCCGTCCTCTGCGCCGCGGGAGGTGAGCGGCCGCCCAGGCGGGAAGCCGTCGAGCGTCTGGCAAAGCGTCTCTCGTCTGGCGAGGCCGTCGACGCCACCCTGGGTGGGGCGCGCGTGGTCCGGGCCGGCCAATTCATCCATTTGGCACGGGAGACGCGCGACAGGCGCGGGCGGCGGTGCGAGGCGGTGACATTACCGGCCAATGAGACGATTGTCTGGGACGGGCGCTTCGAAGTTCGCGCGCTGGCGGCTGGTCTGACCTTGGCGCAGCTGGCCGGGCACGCCGCCAAGTTGGGCGCGGACGTTCGAAAACGCCTTGCCGCCTTTCATCCAGTCATCCGCGCCGCGATGCCGGCGCTGATCGACGCAAGTGGCCACGTCGCGTGCCCCACCATCGCGCCCGATCCTCGCATCGAGATCCGCAATCTGATCCCAGCGCGCATGGCTGGTGCGTCCGGAGCCATCGCTGCTGAAGACAAAGTCGATCTGTTCGCGTAGGCATTCAGGGCGAGGGTAGCGAGCCAGATGCCGTCATTCTACGAGCGCCATGTCCTGCCGCACGTCATCAACTGCGCGTGCGGCGCCAAACCGATTCGCTACCAGCGCCGCAAGGTCGTGCCCAGGGCCAGCGGCAAGGTGCTTGAGCTCGGCATCGGCGGCGGACGCAATCTCGTCTTCTATGATCCCTCCCAAGTCGAGAGCGTCACCGGCGTGGATCCGTCGGAGGGCCTGAGACGCAAGGCCGTCGAGGCGCCGCGTCCCGATGGGCTGAACGTTGAGGTCGGGGATGGGGTCGCCGAGGCCCTGCCCTTCGAGAATGGTGCGTTCGACACGGTCGTCTGCACCTTCACCCTCTGTTCAGTCCGCGCGCCGGCCGAGGCGCTCGCGGAGGCGCGGCGGGTGCTCAAGCCTGGCGGCGTGTTCCTGTTCTCCGAGCATGGCTTGTCGCCTGACGCGGACGTCCAGCGCTGGCAGCGCCGCCTGGAGCCGATCTGGAAGCCCCTGGCGGGCGGTTGCCATCTGACCCGGCCCGTGGGGTCCTCGATCGCCGGCGCCGGCTTCGAGCTCATCGAGCACGAGACCATGTATCTGCCTGGCACGCCCCGGCCGCTGGGCTGGGCCGAGTGGGGCCTCGCCCGGCCCGCGTGAAGGAACTTGCCATGACCGAAACAGCGAACGCCGCCATGGCGGAATACTGGAACCAGAGCGCGGGTCCGGTATGGGTGGCGATGCAGGCGCAGCTCGATCGCCAGACCGAACCGCTCGGCCGCGCGGCGATGCGCGCCCTGGACCCCAACCCCGGCGAGCGTGTGCTCGATATCGGCTGCGGCTGCGGCCAGACCGCCTGGGAGCTGGCGGCCGCCGTCGGCCCGTCCGGCCAGGTCGCCGCCGTCGACATCTCGGCGCCGATGCTGGAGTTCGCGCGTACGCGCGGCGACCCGTCGGCCAGCGCGCGCCCGAGCTTTCGCCTTGCGGACGCGCAGACAGCCGACCTCGGCGCCGCTGAATTCGACGCCGCCTTCAGTCGTTTCGGGGTGATGTTCTTCGCTGATCCCGCCGCCGCCTTCGGCAACATCGCCAAGGCCCTGAAGCTCGGCGGCCGCCTGGCGTTCGTCTGCTGGCGGCCCTATGCCGAGAACCCGCTGATGCGCGCGCCGGCCGAGGCCGCGGCGGCCTTCCTGCCGCCTGTCGCGCCGCCCGATCCGACCGCGCCAGGGCCCTTCGCCTACGCCGATCCGGCGCGCGTGCGCGCCATTCTGGGTGACGCGGGTTTCAGCGACATCGCCGTCGAGCCCTATGACACCAAGGTCGGCGGGGCCGATCTCGAGGGGGCCCTCGCGCTTGCTCTACGCGTCGGCCCCCTGGGCGCGGCGATCCGTGAAAACCCGTCCCTTGTCGACCGCGTCGCGCCCGTCGTGCGCGGGCGCCTGGCGGATTACCTCACGCCGGAGGGCGTCATGCTGCCCGCCGCCGTATGGATCGTGACCGCGAGGGTCTAATACGAGCCGTAGGGATAGGGAGCGGGTCGATAGTTGGGGTAGGGCCGGCGGACCCAGCGATAGCCGTCCCATGTCCATCCGCCATAAGGCGCCGGCCGGTAATAGGGCGCGGGTCTGTAGTATGGCGCAGGCCGGTAGTATGGCGCGGGCGCGTAGGCCTGCTGGGGCGCATAGGCGGGCGCGGGTCCGTAGGCGCGGTAGACAGGGCCATTGTAATCGAACGGCGGCGCGCCGGAGCGGACGGCGTAGCCGCTTGGGCATCCCGGCGCGCTTGTGCTGGCGCCGATCAAGGTTCCGGCGGTGAGTCCGACCGACCCTCCGAACAGGAGCCACGCGCCCCGCACCGCCCAACCGGCGATGCTGGCGGTCAGCAAGACCCCGGCCACACCCCCGATAATAGCCCCTGCCGCGATGTGATTGCTGCGCTGGGTGACACAGTTCCGCTCCGCCCATTGGCCGTATTGGGCGCGATAATTCTGATAGTCCTGCTGATAGGCCCAGGCGTTGTAATTCGGAGCCGGCGGCGCTTGCGGTGGCTGGACATTCGGGGGCGGGACGGGCGGCGCCGGCGGATCTTGATAAGCCGGCGGCGGCATTTGGGCGCTGGCGGCGACGGGTTCGACGACCATGGCGGCTGTCGACAAGGCGACGAGAATCGTCGCGCTCCTGGCGATTTGCAACACTTCTTGGGGTCCCCTCATTCCGGCCGCGCCCGAGGCGCGCGACCGGCACTGTACGCTCTTTAGGAACTGTTGCCTGAACTCAGCGTGAACTACGGCTCAGTTCCAAATTGGCGGGCGGCGGCCCTTCCACGGCGCCTCCTTCTCCAGCTGGCCCGCGAGGCGAAAGAGCGTGGCCTCGTCGGCGTAGCGGGCGGAGAACATAATGCCGATCGGCAGGCCTGCCTTGGAACAGCCCAGGGGAAGGGACATGGAGGGCTGGCCGCTGACGTTGAAAGGTGGGGTGAAGGGGAAGGCCTGGGCCTGGCGGCGGTTGACCTCGCGCGGCTCGAGCCGCACCGGATCGATCCAGCCGATCGCCGGCGGCGGCATGCCCATGACTGGCGTGAGATAGACATCGACGTCGTTGAAGAACTCGTTGATCCGCCGGCCCCACAGACGCCGGTCGCGCATGCTCTGCATGGCCTCCGCTCCGCTGACCTTGCGCCCGGCCCCAAGGCTGGCCCAGGTCAGCGGCTCAAGGTCGCCTTCCCCGGGCTCGCGGCCGAGTCGCTCGGTCCACCGGGCCACATCGGCGGCGAAGTTGGACGATCCGGCTCGCCCCGTCTCGCGATAGAAGGCGCGATAGTCGATGCCGAGGCCTTTGGGGACGACCTCGTGGCCCAGCTGGCGCAGCAGGTCCGCCGTCGCCATCAGGGCGGAGTGGACCTCGGGGTCGATCTCGGCGCCTGACGGCGTTTCGGCCGAGAAGGCGATCCTGAGCCGGCCCGGCGCGCGTCCGACCTCCTCGGCGTAGGGCCGCTCCTTCGGCGGCGCGGGATAGGGCGCACCCGGGATCGGCACGCCGGTATGGTCGAGCATGGCCGCGCTGTCGCGCACCGTGCGGCTGACCACGTGGTCCACCGAATTGCCGTAGGCGTTGACATCGGGAAGCGTCGGATTGCGGTCGCGGGTGACCTTCAGGCCCACGAGGCCGCAGCAAGCGGCCGGGATGCGGATCGAGCCCAGTCCGTCGCTGGCGTGGGCCAGGGGGACGATGCCGGCGGCCACCGCCGAGGCCGATCCGCCGGACGATCCGCCAGAGATGTGGTCGGTATTCCACGGCGTGCGGCACGGGCCGAGCCGCGCCGACTCCGTCGTGCCGGTGATGCCGAACTCCGGCGTATTGGTCTTGCCGAGAAAGACCGCGCCGCTGGCCCGGTAGCGGGCGACGAGGCTGCCGTCGGCCTCGTCGGTGAAGTCGCGCATCCAGCGGCTGCCGCTCGTCCTCGGCCAGCCGGCGACGGCCATGCCCAGGTCCTTGATCAGGAACGGCACGCCTCGGAACGGCCCCTCGGGAAGCTCGCCGCGGGCCGCGGCGCGCGCCTCGTCATAGGCCTTGAAGACCACGGCGTTCAGGGCGCCGTTGTGGCGCTCGACGCGCTCGATGGCCGCCTCGACCAGTTCGGCCGGCGCGACCTCTTTCTTCGCCACCAGTTCCGCCAGCCCGAGGCCGTCGTATTCGGCATATTCGGCCATGTTCATGCTGTTCCTCCCGCGATAGCGGATGCTTTCGGCAGCCTCACGTCGAACGCCGTCCCATCGGGCCCGGTGCGGACCAGACTGAGTTCGCCACCGTGCCCCTGGGTGAGCTCGCGGGCAATAGCCAGCCCCAGCCCCGTGCCGCCTTCACGCGCGGCGCCTGCAAAGGGCTGGAAGAGATGCGCCTGGGCGCGTTCGGGAAGGCCCGGCCCGTCGTCGATGAGCCGCAGCACGTCGAAGCCGTCCTCTTCGCGCAGCTCGGCGGTGACCTTGCCGACGCCCTTGCGCGCCTCGACCTGGTCGATGGCCTGGCGGGCGTTGGCCATCAGGTTGACCAGGATGCGGTGGAACTGCTCGGCGTCGACGGCCACGCTTGGATCGCCCCTGAAGGCGATTTTCAGCGACACGCCCTCGGGCGTCAGGCCGGCATCCTCGGCGGCCGCCTCCAGCGCGGCGCGCACCGGGACAGGCCGTTTCTGCGCTGGCGGCTCCTCGCTGCGGCCGAAGGCCAGAACGTTCGAGGCCAGCCGGGCGGCACGATCGAGCGCGCGCTCGAGCCTCGGCAGCGCCTGGGCGACATGGGGATCGCCCGACGCGGACATCCGCTCCGAGGCGAGCTGGGCGCTGGTCAGCATGTTGCGCAGGTCATGATTGATCTTGGCCACCGCTTCGCCCAGGGCCGCCAGCCGCGCGCGCGAACTCAGGGCGGCGCGCAGATCGGTCTGCATGCGGTCGAGCTCGCGCTCGGCGCGGCCGATCTCGTCGCGGCGGCCGGATGGCTTGATCCGCGCCGCCGCATCGTCCGGGTCCGCGCGGAAGCTTTCCATGGCCCGTGTGATCCGCTGCATCGGCGCCACCAGCAGATAGTTGAGCGAGAAATAGACAACCGCGCCTGCCATCACCGAGGTGAACAGCGCTATGCCGATCAGCCGTTCGAGCTGGGCGAGCAGCTCCTTTTTCAGGGGGGCGTCGGGGGCGACGATCTCGACGAAGTTGACCGGCAGGAAGTGCGGCTTGGCGACAACCCGCACCAGGCGCCCGCCGCCGCCGAACAGGGTCTCGAACGGCGTGATCCATGACAGCGGACTGTTCTCGCGCAGGTCGATCAGATAGGGCGTGCGCTTGACGCGCGGCATCTGCAGGATGAGGTGGCGCTCGTTGTTGACGCCCAGGGACACCTGGACGACCTCGGCGCTGGCCAGCAGTTTCTGCGCGATCTGGGCGGTGACGACGCCGTTGGGCGCGGTCTGGGTGACCAGGGTCGCGACCTCCGCGGCGCTCAGCCGGTCGTGCAGGCGCTGCTCCTCGAAGGCCGCCAGATTCGGCGGCAGGATGAGCAGATTGGCGAAAACCACGATCAGCACGGTGAGCAGCAACAGGCGGGCGGACAGGCCCCCGGGCCGAGGGAAGCCGCCGCGCGCCCGCTTCGGGGGCTCGGTCTGGGGGGCGGGATCCGCCATCACCGGGCTGGTTACGTCAACGGAAGGGCGTGGGCAATGAACGGCGCCGCCTGATGAGCCGCCAGGCGATCGAGGCGACCGACAGGAGGGTAAGGGCGATCAGCGGCAGAAACACGTCCGGCCGTTCGAATAGGCGCAGGTGGGGTCGCTGGCCGTTGTCGAGCATGTGGCCGAGGCCCGCGCCGAGGCTGGCGAGGATGAAGCACACCGGCGCGCTGCCGATCAGACTGGCCAAGATCACCGCGCGAAGCCTGACGCCGGCAAGTCCGGCGGCGATGTTGGGCACGAAGAACGGCAGGATCGGCATAAGCTTGAGGGCCAACAGATAGGAAAAGGCGTTGCTCCGCAGTTCATGCTCGAGTCGGCGCACGCGCGGGCCGCTTCGCCGGACCACGGCTTCGGCGAAGGCGCTGCGGCAGGCGAGAAACACGACCACCGATCCGGTCGCGCACGCCGCCAGCGCGATGAAGCCGCCGGCGATCCAGCCGAAAAGATAGCCGGAAACCGTGCACATCAGACCCGGCCCGGGAATGCAGGCCGTGACGACGAGCACGAACACGCAGAAGAAGAGGACCACGCTGAGCGCGCCATACTGGTGGACGAAGGCCTCGAGTTCAGCGTGGTGAAGCCGCAGCTGGTGGAAGGAGATCAGCCGCCAGGCGCCCGTGGCCAGGAAGGCCGCGATGAGCCCCGCGATCAGGATCACAAGGCCGAAGCGCCGGAGGAAAGGAAACGGGCTCATCTGGCCCCAACGGCCTGGCCGACGGATGTGAATCCGTCGGCCTCCAGCGCTGTCGCCAGATCGCGCCGGATGCGCGCCACGAGGCCCGGACCCTTGAACACCAGCGCCGAATAGAGCTGCACGGCCGAGGCGCCGGCGCGGATCTTGGCGTAGGCGTCAGCGCCCGAGGCCACGCCGCCGACCCCGATCAGCGTCAGGCGGCCGGCCGCGGCGGCGTGGAACTCGGCCAGCACTTGGGTGGAAAGCGCCATCAGCGGCGCGCCGGAAAGCCCGCCGGTCTCATGCCGGAGGGGATCGTGCAGGCTCGCCGGCCTCTGTGTCGTCGTGTTGGAGACGATCAGCCCGGCGAGGCGAAACGCTATCGCCGCCTGGACGATATCGGCGATCTCGCCCTCGGTCAGGTCCGGCGCCACCTTGAGGAAGACCGGCGCGCGCATGGAGAGCGCCGAGCGCGCCTCACTTATTGCGCCCAGCAGATCCTGGACGGCGCTTCTGCCCTGGAGATCGCGCAAGCCGGGCGTGTTGGGCGAGGAGATGTTGATGGTGACGTAGTCGGCGGGGCCGGCGAGCCGCTTCAACCCGGTCACATAGTCGGCGACGCGGTCGCCGCTCTCCTTGTTGGCCCCGATGTTGGCCCCCACGACGCCGGCGCGGGGCCGACGGGCGAGGGCGCCGGCGAAGGCTTCCAGACCGAGATTGTTGAACCCCAGTCGATTGATGACCGCGCGATCGGCGGTCAGGCGGAACAGGCGCGGCCTGGGGTTTCCGGCCTGAGGCTGGGGCGTGACCGTGCCGCATTCAACGAAGCCGAAGCCCGCGCGCAGCATTGCGTCTGGGACCTCCGCGTTCTTGTCGAAGCCGGCGGCGAGGCCGATGGGGTTGGCCAGCGGCAGACCGGCGAGGCTTGTCGCCAGGCGCGGATCGGGCGGATCGCGGTCGACCGGGCCGAAGCCGGCCTTGAGGCCGGCGAGCGCCAGCCCATGGGCCCGCTCCGGATCGAGTCGCCGCATGAGCGCCGTGGCCGCGTCGTGGGCAAGGCTCACGGCGACAGGTCGCCAAGGTCGGGGACACCCTCCGCGTCGAGCGGCGCGGGGTGGACCGCGCGAACCCGGCCGGCCGGCAGGGCGCCATGGAGATGGGGAAACAGCTCGCCACCGCGCGAGGGCTCCCAATTCAGATCCTCGCCGAGATCGTCCGCTTCCACCTCGAGCACGACGAGATCCGCCTGGCCCTTGAAGTAGCGGCGCGCCGTTTCGCCCGCCTGGGCGGCGGTGGAGAAATGGATGAAGCCGTCGGTGAGATCGACGCCGGCGCCTTCGAACCGGCCGGCGACGCGCGCCGCCTCCCACGTGGCGCGCGGCAGGATCTTATAGATGCGGCTCACGCCCGTTCGCCCTCGCGGTGGTCGCGGGCATGGAACAGCGCCTCCAAGCGCGCGCCGCCGCCCTTGCCGATGGCGAAGATGGCTGCCGCCGAGGTCGGAAAGCCGGCGGACAGGCGCTCGATGTCCCGGTGCGGACCGCCGCCCTCGATCAGCAGATCGACCGCCAGCTCCTGGAGGCCGGGATTATGGCCGATGACCATCACCGTGCCGGCGTCCTCGGTCCCCCGTGCGATCTCCCCGGCGATCTCCTCCGGCGTGGCGTCATAGAGGCCCTGGCGCGGCTCCACGCGCGCCTTGACGAAGCGCTCGGCGACGCCATCCCATGTTTCGCGCGCGCGCGCCGCGGGCGAGACGAGCACGAGATCGGGCGAGTAGCCGGCGTCCTTCAGCACGCGGCCCATCAGTTCAGCCTCGATCCGGCCGCGTTCGGTGAGCCGGCGCGAAAAGTCGTCCCCGGCCGGCGACCTCGCCTCGGTCTTGGCGTGGCGGAACAGAATCAGTCGGCGCATCCGCTCTCCGGTCTTGCAGCGACGCTCATAGCGCCCCGGCTCTAGCGGGGCGACGATTTTCCCTTTAGGGGGACGGCCTCCCCTCCGCCGCGCCCCATCTTCATGACCCTCAGCCTCGATGACATACGCGCCGCCGCCGGGCGCATCGCGGGCCATGTGGAACGCACGCCCTGTCGCTATTCGCGCACACTCTCGGAGATCACGGGCGCGCAGGTGTGGGTCAAGTTCGAGAACCTGCAGTTCACCGCCGCCTACAAGGAGCGCGGCGCGCTCAACCGCCTTTCCGGCCTGACCGAGGAGGAACGCCGCCGGGGCGTCATCGCCGCCTCGGCCGGAAACCACGCCCAGGGCCTGGCCTATCATGGCGAGCGTCTCGGTGTGCCGGTGACCATCGTCATGCCGCGCGGCACCCCGCACGTGAAGGTGCAGCAGACGCGCGAGTTCGGCGCCAGCGTGGTCATCGACGGCGAAGGCTACGATTCGGCCTATGAGCGGGCTCGCGAGCTAGAGGCCGAGCGCGGCCTGGTCTTCATCCATCCCTTCGACGACGTCGCCGTGATGGCCGGCCAGGGCACGGTTGCGCTGGAGATGCTCGAAGACGCGCCCGACCTCGAGATCCTGCCCATCCCCATTGGCGGCGGCGGCCTCATCGCCGGCATGGCCACGGCGGCCAAAGCGCTCAAGCCGGACATCAACGTAATCGGCGTCGAGCCGGCCATGTACCCCTCGTTCACCGGCCGCATGCGCGGCCTGAACGCGCCCTGCGGCGGCCAGACCATCGCCGAGGGCATAGCGGTCAAGGCGGTGGGCGATCTCACCTACGCCGTCGCCCGACCGCTGATCGACGACGTGCTGCTGCTCGAGGAGCCGTTCTTCGAGCGCG
This sequence comes from Caulobacteraceae bacterium, assembly GCA_050729395.1. Classification (GTDB taxonomy): domain Bacteria; phylum Pseudomonadota; class Alphaproteobacteria; order Caulobacterales; family Caulobacteraceae; genus Acaudatibacter. The sequence goes on along the minus strand of JBOHLC010000121.1, from coordinate 2,139 downwards.
CGGTGGCGCTCTACTGCAATATCGAAAAGACGGTGGCCGAAGGGGCCGGGGCGGCGGGTCTGGCGGCTCTCATCGCCTATCCCGAGCGTTTCCGCGGCAGGAAGTGCGGCCTCGTGATCACCGGCGGCAACATCGATCCGCGCCTGCTGGCCTCGGTCCTGACCCGCGAACTGGTGCGCGCGCAGAGGCTCGTTTCCCTGCGTATCGTCGGCGACGACCGGCCCGGCCTGCTGGCGGCGGTGTCGGCGGCCATCGGCGAAGCGGGCGGCAATATCCTGGAGGTGGCACACAACCGCCTGGCGCTCGACGTGCCGGCAAAGGGCGCGGAGTTCGACCTGATGGTCGAGACGCGCGACGCCCAGCATACCCAGGAGATCATCGACGCCCTGCGCGAGCGCGGCTATCCGCCGAGGGTCGTGTGAGGACGGTTCTGACGGCGACGCTTGCCGCCCTGGCCCTCGCCGCCTGCGCCAAGGCGCCCACGCCGACGCCCGACGCGGCGGCGCAAGGAAAGGCGTTCCTGGCCAGCAACGCGCACGTGGCCAGAGTCGTCACCACGCCGTCCGGCCTGGAATACCGCGTGCTGCGCTCAGGTCCTACCAGCGGCCTCGAGCCCAAGCCGGCCGACGAAGTCAAGGTCGACTACGAGGGCAAGCTCCTCGATGGCGAGGTGTTCGATTCTTCCTACGAGCGCGGCGCGCCGGCCATACTCACCGTGCGCGACCTGGTGCCGGGTTGGCAGGAAGCCTTGCAACACATGCGGCCCGGCGATGAGTGGCTGCTCTATGTGCCGCCCAAGCTCGGCTATGGCGACAAGGGCGTCGGCCCCATTCCGCCCAATTCGGTGCTGGTGTTCAAGCTCGACCTGATCGGCGTCCTGCCCGCCCAAAGCTCGGTGGGCAACGGCTAGGACGGTGCGTCTCTCGTCCGCTTTGGCGCGGTCGCGAGCTCCCGCAGATCGCGTAGTAGCGCGCGCGCCTTCGAAAGGGGCTCGGAATTTCCGCACGTGTCCATCGTCAGACTACGGCCGATTGGCGGGTCGAACGTGTCGTCGGTTACGAACAGCACCCACTCACTTCCGACGTCGAACCAGAAGCGTGCAGTCGAGTTTTCGCTGAAGAGACGCAGCGTCGGCGGCGCTGGCCCCTTGAAAGACGTCTCCACTTCCACGTCGTAGTACGCTCCTGCGTAGGGGTCGAAGCCCCAGGGCTTGGGGGAGCCATTTTGGAATGGCGGCTCTAAGGGCTTCGGCTTGGCATCCTCTCCGAGCCAGGTCTCTCGGATAACCTTGGCCCGGATTACATATTTGGCGCGCCGGTATTCGTGGGAGACGGAATAGTAGAGCGGGTCGTAGCTCGGCAGGTTCTTGTCCCAACCGATACAAAATGCGCTCGCGCTCGCCGGCGTGAGGCCGATTACCAGTGCGCATTGAAGCCAAACGCAAAGATTTCGCAGTCGAAGCGTCATAGGCGTAGCTTACCTAGCTAAGCGTCCGTTCGCGACGGCCGTTAAACGTTCCAGTCGTTCCATCGCCCAGGTGGCGGCGTCGCGGACCACTTCGCAGGCGTCGTCGAGGCGCGCGCGGGCGGCGTCGGCCAGGGTCGGATCGGCGGAGTTGCCGATCGCATAGAGCACATTGCGCACGAAGCGGTCGCGGCCGATGCGCTTGATCGGACTTCCGGAAAAGAGCGCGCGGAAGCCGGCGTCGTCGAGCGCGGCGAGATCGGCCAGGGCCGGGGCGCGCAAGGCCTCGCGCGCGTGCAGCTTGGCTTCGCGCGCCGTGCTGGCGAACTTGTTCCACGGGCACACCGCCAGGCAGTCGTCGCAGCCGTAGATGCGGTTGCCCATCGCCGCGCGATAGCGCTCCGGGATCGGACCGGCGTGCTCGATGGTCAGGTAGGAGAGGCACGCGCGGGCGTCGAGCTGGTAGGGCGTGCGAAGTGCGTCGGTCGGGCAAATGTCGAGGCAGGCGCGGCACGAGCCGCAGGCGTCCTCGGCCGGCGCGGCGGAGTTCAAATCCAGATCGGTGAGGACGACGCCCAGGAACAGCCATGAGCCGAATTCGCGCGAGACGAGATTGGTGTGCTTGCCCTGCCAGCCGAGCCCGGCCAGGGCCGCGAGCGGCTTTTCCATCAGGGG
>JBOHLC010000120.1:0-3005 GCA_050729395.1 Caulobacteraceae bacterium | reverse complement strand
GTAGGTCGTGTCGGTCGCCGTGCGCGTGCCCGAGCCCGGCGTCGGGTCGGGGTCGATGTCCAAGAGCTTGCGCCGGTCGAGATCGAAGGTCGCGTTGCTGACATAGCCGAGCGGCGTCGTGGTCGCGGCGCGGCGATTGAGAACCACCGTCGTGTGGTTCAAGGAAGTTCAGACAGCAAGGAGAACACCGGTCCGATGCTCCGTCACCACCAACCGTAATCATGGAATTATGTCTCAGTTCCAGCGGCTCTAAGGTGAGAATGGATATTCGATTGCGCATTTCAAAGCGCTCTGGTCTGCCATAAATCGAGCGAATTGCTCCTGATCCAATGACTTTAACCTCCAAGCCCTTAGCATTTTGAATATCTGCTCAATTCCCATTTGCTTTCCAACTCCACCATTCGTATCAATTGATACAATCTTGCCATTTAGCACACGAATTGTGGATAGATCGTCGGAGGTGCCATTTCTCCTAATGATGATATAATAATTGTCAGGGTTTTTCTCTACTAAGATTGCCTTGTGGCCATTTTCAAAGACGCATTGAGTTACTTTTACTCGCTTGAATGGAATTGTTGAAGCCGAGCTCATGTACGGTACGGTAAGCGATAGAAGCAATAACACTATGGACGCGACAGTCGTCCCAATCCTATACATCTTCATTTGTAAGTGTCCACGTATACGCCCTTGGCTGGCAAACCGTTTCGCCCCTTAGTCGGATAGCTATTCGTGAAAGGTCCGTATCTACCAGTATGGGCATGTCCTTGAAACGGACCAATCGAATTGTTGGGTCGAAGGTTGAAATGAAGACTCCCTCCAGTTGGGTCGAATCCACCGGCTCGTTCCTGCCGGGCTTGACGTACTGCTTGGGTTGACGCGTCGTAGATATCTCGCTCAGATTCCTGCACACTGGCGGTTGCGCGAGCCGTGATTGGTCTCCCCGTGCCTAATTCTTCGTCTCCATTAATAACGACGTTGGCTATGGCGCCTCTTGCGGCGGCAATCGCGGGGCCGTGAAGCGATCTGGTCTCGTTGAACACGATAGCGCGTACCTGTCGATCATTCAGGACGGAATGCGACCCTCGCGATATCGGGGCCGGGGTCTTCGCCGAAGACGCGTTCGCTGCGCTTGCCGCCGGCGGCCCACCAGGCGTGGCCACCGCAAGCTGTTGGTCTTGCTGCCCGGGGATCAGGCTGTCGTTTCCGGAGGTCCCGGTACTCCACCCGCTGAACATGCTGTCCTGGCTCGCCCCGCAGGCCACGAGCGGACAGTCGCCACTCGGATCCGCCGCATCGACTGGATCCCCTCTCACATACGCATAGAGATTGAGATCGCTCTCATCCCCGACCGGATCGGTCTGCAGGAACTTGCCGGCGACGGGATCGTAGACCCTGGCCTTGTAGTAGTAGAGCTTGGCCTCGGGGAGGGCGATCTGGCCGGTGTAGCGGAATCTCGGGACCGTGCCGACCGTGCCCCATGCATTCGGCGCGCCGTAGGGATCGTAGGTGTAGTTGGCGGTGACCGCCCCAGCGCTGCTGGCGGTCGCCGCGATACTGCCTTGGCGATCAACGACGAGGTAATTCGCGTTGGCCGAGGTCATGGTCGCGCCTTCGAACCAGACCAGCGGATTGTCGACCTCCGGGCCGTGGACATAGCGGCGCAGGACCGCGCCGGAGGCGTTGTACTCGGCCACCAGGGCGTCGCCGTCGTAGAGGAACGCCGTGGTCGCGCCGTTGATCACCGACTGCTCGAGCCGGCCGGTGGGATCGTAGGCGAGGGTCATGGCGATCGGCCCGCTCTCGGTCAGCAGGCGGTTCTCCGCGTCGTAGCTGAACGTCCTCGTTCCGTCGGAGGTCAGGTTGCCGTTCTTGTCGTAGGTCCAGGCCGTCCCGCCGACGCTGGCGTTCTGGTTCAGGCCATTGGCCACGGTCGTCACCGCGCTCGCCGGCATCGCCTGCCAGTCCCAGGCGGCGTTCGTGCTCGTCGCCTGGCCTAGCTGGCCGGCGGCGGTGAAGGCCAGCGTCCAGGTCTCGTTGCCGGTGGTGGGCGTGAACACATGCGCCAGTGAGGCCATGCGGTCGGCTTTGTCATAGCCGATGGTCGAGGAGCTGGAGGCCCGGGTTATCGCGTTGACGCGGCTCAGGGTGTCATACCCCGCGACGACGCTGAAGGCGCTGTTGCTCACCGAGCTGAACCGGTCGGCCGGATCGTAGGCGAAGGTGACCGAGAGCGCGTCGGGCCAGGTCAGGGTCTTGGGATTGCTGTCGGCGTCGTAGGTGAAGGCGAGGCTCCGGCCATTGGTCGCTTCCGTGATCCGCCGCCCGGCCGCGTCATAGGTCCAGGCGACGCCCGGCGAGCCGGACTGGTTGGGATAGAGGGCCGACAGCGGCCGGCCGGCGAGATCGTAGCCGTATGAGACGTTGCCCGCCGTCCATGGCGATGCGAAGGTCTTGGCGGTGCGGCGGTTGAGCGCATCATAGGCATAGGTGATCACCGTCGTCCCGTCGCGCTTGGTCAGGGTCAGGCGGTTGTTGTTGGCGTCGTAGGTGTAGGATTCCGCATCGTTGGGGTCCGAGGTTCCGGCGCCCAGCGTGGTGACCGGATACTCCAGCTTGGAAAGCCGGTTGAACCCGTCCCAAAGGCTGGTGGTGAGGTTGTCGTTGGCGTCGAGGACAGTGAGCACCTCGCCGTCGCCGCCATAAGTCCAAGTTCCGTAGAGGCCCTGGATCGGCGCCCCCACCCCGCGCGTCTCGGTCAGCTTCTGGCCGGCGAGGTCGTAGGCGAATTGGCTGATGTGATCCGGCCCGGCCGAAGCGCCCGTTCCTTGCGCGCAGGCGTTGGTCGGCAATGAAGTGAACACCGCGGCGTTGTTGCGCTCGGCCGCGCAGAGCGGGCGGTTCAAGGGATCGTAGCTCGTCTGGACGACGGTGAGCGGCGAGGAGCCGACCGTGCCGTTCAGCACCTGGACCTCGGTCTTGTTGCCGTTCGGATCGAAGGTGGTGAG
>JBOHLC010000119.1:0-4713 GCA_050729395.1 Caulobacteraceae bacterium | reverse complement strand
TGTGGGCGTAGAAGGTGTCGCCGGTGAAATGGGCGAAGTGCTCGATGTCCTCGAGCGTGATCGTCCGGCTGCCGGTCTCCAGGGTGTAACCGAGCTCAAGTTCGCCGAAGCGCTTGCGGAAGGGATGGACGTCGGCCTTGACCGTCGGCGCACCCGGCAGCTGGCGCTCGATGATCGACGAGAGGACGCCGGGCGAGCCCTGCACGGCGGTGCGCTGCATATAGGTGGCGAGGCCGCGCAGGCCGCCCATTTCCTCGCCGCCGCCGGCGCGGCCGGGTCCTCCGTGGACGAGGCCCGGCAGAGGCGAGCCATGGCCGGTGCTCTCGGCGGCGCTGTCGCGGTCGACAATCGCCAGCCGGCCGTGGAAGGCGCCCGCGCCCAGCACCACCTCGCGCGCCGCGGCGGCGTCGCGGGTGAACAGGGAGGCGACGAGCGAGCCCTTGCCGGTGTTGGCGAGGGCGATGGCGTCGGCAAGGTCCTTGTAGGGCATGAGCGTCGCCACCGGTCCGAACGCCTCGACCGAGTGAACGATATCGTCCGACCACGGACTGTCGGTGCGCAGCAGGATGGGCGAGACGAACGCGCCTTTGTCCGTACCCGGCCCTTCAACGTACATCGGATCGCCGAAGACGGCGTACGTGGCCTTGCAAAGCTCGGCGACCGAGGCGCGCACCGCTTCGCGCTGGTCGAGGCTGATCAGCGGCCCCATGGTCACTCCCTCGCGCCGCGGATCGCCGACGACGACCTTGCCCAGGGCCTCGATGAGGGCCGTCTGAACGGCGCCTACGCGCTCCGCCGGAACCAGCGCGCGGCGGATGGCGGTGCATTTCTGTCCCGCCTTGGCGGTCATCTCGGTGACCACTTCCTTGATGAAGAGGTCGAACTCAGGCGTCCCCTCGCCCGCGTCGGGACCGAGGATCGAGGTGTTCAGCGAATCCTGCTCGGCGACGAAGCGCGCGCCGTCGCGCACGAACGCCTGATGGGTCTTGAGCCTGGCCGCCGTGGCCGCCGAGCCGGTGAAGCCTACCACGTCCTGGCCAGTGAGATGGTCGAGCAAGTCGCCGACCGGTCCAATGATGAGCTGCAGTGAGCCGGGCGGCAGGACGCCGGCCTCGATGAGGATGCGGAAGCCAAGCTCGGCCACCTGGGCGCTGGCGGTCGCGGGCTTGACGATGGCCGGCATGCCGGCGAGCAAGGCCGGCGCCAGCTTTTCCAGCATGCCCCAGATCGGGAAGTTGAAGGCGTTGATGTGGACGGCGACGCCCTGGCGCGTGGTCCAGACGTGCTGGCCGGCGAAGGCGCCGGTCTTGCCCAGGCTCTCGGCCTCGCCGTCGATGAGCAGATGGGCCGCCGGCAGTTCGCGCCGGCCTCTTGAGGCATAGGCGAGGAAGGTTCCGGCGCCGCCCTCGATATCGATCCAGCCGTCCCGGCGCGTGGCCCCGGTGTCCCAGGAAAGCTCGTAGAGCTCCTCCTTGCGGGCGACGAGCGCGTCGGCCAGCGCCTTGAGCATGCGCGCGCGATCCTGGAAGGTCAGCCGGCGCAGGGCCGGTCCGCCGACCTCTCTGGCGTGCCGGGCCATGGCCGCGAAGTCGAGACCGCCAGAGCCGGCCAACGCCACGACCTCGCCCGTCACGGCCGAGCGAATCTCGATCTTCGTCCCAGTCGGCGCGACCCAGGCGTCCAAGGCATAGCTTTCGAGCGTGCGCATCGCGTGTCCTCTAACGGCCGACGAACTTAGGGGTGCGCTTGGCGGCGAAGGCCTCGACGCCCTCGGCATAGTCGGCGCTCTGGCCGAGCCTCCGCTGCGCGTCGCGCTCGGCGTCGAGGGCCGCGTCGAGCGCGGCGCTCCAGTTGGCGCGGATCAGGCGCTTGGTCTCGGCCATGCCGGCGGTGGGCGCGGCGGCGAATTTGGCGGCCAGGGCGTCGGTCTCCTCGGCCAGCTTGTCGTCGTCGACGCAGCGCCAGATCAGCCCCCAGGCCTCGGCCTGCTCGGCCCCGAGCGGCTGGCCGGTAAGCGCCAGGCCGAGCGCGCGGGCCTGGCCGGCGAGCTTGGGCAGGACCCACGTGCCGCCGCTGTCGGGGATCAGGCCGATATTAGCGAAGCTCTGGATGAAGCGGGCCGAGCGCGCCGCCAGCACGATGTCACAGGCGAGCGCGATGTTGGCTCCGGCCCCGGCGGCGACGCCGTTGACCGCGGCGATCACCGGCATCAGCAGGGCGGAAAGGCGCCGGATCAGCGGGTTGTAGCGGTCCTCGAGCGCCTCGCCGAGATCGCCGCCGGGGGTCACCGCCGGATCCTGCAGATCCTGGCCGGCGCAGAAGCCGCGCCCCGCGCCGGTCAGCACCAGCACGCGCGCCCCTTCCCGTTCCACTTCGTCCAGGGCCTTCGCCACCTCGGCGTGCATCTGAACGGTGAAGCTGTTGAGACGGTCGGGACGGTTGAGGGTGAGACGCGCGATCCCGCCGGCGCGCTCGAAACGGATGGTGTCGAAGCTCACGTCCACGCTCCCGTTCCACCCCGCGACCGGACGCTATCCACGTCCGATCGGTCGGTCAATTCGGAGGCGGCAATGCGGGAAATCGCCCGGCCCACGGCGCAGGTAGTGGTCGTCGTTGACAGCTTCCGAAAATCAGGGAGGGCGGCAGTTTCGGTGACAGTGCACTTATCTGTCCAAAAATCAGCTGATCAATTGCACCAAGGAGATAAATGCACTGTCTCAGCAATCGATGGCGGAGCGTACCAGCGCGGCGATGAAGACTGAGAGCGTTGGCTATGGGCGCCGCTTGCGCGCCCGCGTCGCCTGGCTATTGAAGTCGACCGCGAGACCCACCCAATAGGCAAGGTCGGCATCGGTATCGAGCGCGGCGCTTCCGACGCGCACATAGCCTCGCAGTTCGCGTCCTCTCATGACCATGGGCCGGCAGCCGTCCCGCTCGACGACCGTGTCATAAACGGCGGGGTCAATTCGGCACATGATCCCGTCTTTGCCGATCGTGACACACATCTTGCCGTCGACCATGAACGCCAGCCCTCCGAACATGCGTTTCTCTTCGACGGAAATCTGATTGGCCAGCGCTGCGCGCACGCGGCTCGCCAAGATTTCGCTGAGCGGCATGACGGCCCCTCCCCTTACGCTCCGGGGTTTCGGTGGCAGAGCACTTATCTGCCCTAAGATCGGCTAGCTGATCCATTGCACCAAGGAGATAAATGCACTGTCAACGCAACAACGCCACCGTGTCGCGGTCGCACTCCGACTCTGCCGCCCGCCGCCAATTAATTGACCGATCGGTCGGCTTATCCTATATTCAGGGCCTCGCCCTACGAGGCTAAAGCGCCATGTACACCACCGATCTGCGCACGCCGGCCGCTCGCGCGGCCGAGCCGGCCGCGAGCGAGGAGCCGCAAGAGCTGATCGACGCCTTCGAGGCGCGGGTCGCGGCCGACGCCTACATCGAGCCCAAGGATTGGATGCCGGCCGCCTATCGCCGCACGCTGATCCGGCAGATCTCGCAGCATGCCCACTCGGAGATCGTCGGCATGCTGCCGGAGGGCAACTGGATCACGCGCGCGCCGAGTCTGCGGCGCAAGGCCATCCTGCTGGCCAAGGTGCAGGACGAGGGGGGCCACGGGCTCTACCTCTATTGTGCCGCCGAGACGCTGGGGACCACGCGCGACGAGATGACCGAGGCGCTGCACTCCGGCATGGCCAAGTACTCGACCATCTTCAACTATCCGACGCTGACCTGGGCCGACATCGGGGCCATCGGCTGGCTGGTCGATGGGGCGGCGATCCTGAACCAGATCCCGCTGCAGCGGACCTCCTATGGCCCCTACGCACGGGCCATGGTGCGCATCTGCAAGGAGGAGAGTTTCCACCAGCGCCAGGGCTATGAGCTGATCACGGCCATGGCGTCGGGCACGCCCGAGCAGAAGCGCATGGCGCAGGACGCGCTCGATCGCTGGTGGCAGCCGTCGCTGATGATGTTCGGGCCGCCGGACGACGCTTCGCCCAACACCGCCCAATCGATGCGCTGGCGCATCAAGCGCGACACCAATGACGAGCTGCGCCAGAGGTTCGTCGACGTCACCGTGCCCCAGGCGGAGGCGATCGGGCTGAAGGTTCCCGATCCCGACCTCAAATGGAATGAAGCCAAGGGCGGCTACGACTTCGGCCCGATCGACTGGGACGAGTTCTACGCCGTGGTGCGCGGCGAAGGGGCGCTGGCCAAGGAGCGCATGGCCGCCCGTGTCGAGGCCTGGCAGGACGGCGCCTGGGTGCGCGAGGCCGCGCTCACCCACGCCGAAAAGCGCGCCCGCAAGGAAGCGGCCTGATGGACGCCTCGCGCGAGTGGCCGCTCTGGGAAGTGTTCGTGCGCGCCCGCGGCGGGCTGGCGCACAAGCATGTCGGCAGCGTGCACGCGGCCGACGCGGCCATGGCGCTGGAGGCGGCGCGCGATGTCTACACGAGGCGGATGGAGGGCGTCAGCCTGTGGGTCGCGCCATCGGCGGCCATCGTCGCCTCCGATCCGGCCGACGCCGGTCCGCTGTTCGAGCCGGCCGAGGACAATGTCTATCGCCACCCGACGTTCTACTCGATCCCCGAAGGCGTGAAGCACATCTGATGGGCGGACCTCGGCGCAAAACCTCTCTTCCCCCCGCATCGGGGGGAAGTGGCCCGAAGGGCCGAAGGGGGGCCGGCGCGGGGGGGGGGG
>JBOHLC010000118.1:0-3862 GCA_050729395.1 Caulobacteraceae bacterium | reverse complement strand
TTCGCCCTCGGCGCGGGCATCCTTGGTGTGCATGTCCAGGCATGGCGCGCAGCCGTTGATCTGGGATGCGCGCGTCTCGACCAGGAGCCGCAAGCGAGACTCCAGACTGGAGCCCTCCAGGTAGCTTGCGATGGGCAGCAGGAGCCCCATGATCTTGGGATTGGCGTGCTCGATATCGATGCGAGCCTTCATGTCGACCTCCATTGTTGGACAGAATGGCCGCTCCCCAAAAGCGGAACGCGGGCATCTGACGGCTGTTCCGCCGCGCGCGGCGCGGGATCGGCAATGCACGGTATCGCGGTCCACGCCGAAGGCGCGCGAGGTCGCTGAATTCCGGAGGTTGCGATGACCACGAGCACATCAACCGAGACGGACCGGAAACAGATCATGGACACGCCACCGGTCGTGTCGCCGCGAGAGTGGGACGCCGCGCGTGAGCGGATGCTGATCAAGGAGAAGGCCTTCACCCGCGCCCGTGACGCCCTGGCCGCCGAGCGCCGACGGGCGCCGTGGATGGCGGTGGAGACGGCCTATGTCTTCGACGGTCCCAAGGGCAAGGCGAGCCTGCTCGACATGTTCGACGGCCGCCGTCAGCTGATCGTCTACCGCGCCTTCTTCGAGCCCGGCGTGCATGGCTGGCCGGAGCATGCATGCATCGGCTGTTCGCTCGGCGCCGACCAGGTGTCCAACCTGGCACACCTGCATGCCCGTGACACGACCCTGGTCTACGCCTCGCGCGCGCCCCAGGCCGACATCGCCCGCCTCAAGGAGCGGATGGGTTGGGAAATCCCCTGGTACACCATCACCGACCGCTTCGACGCCGACTTCGACGTGGACGAGTGGCATGGCCACAACGCGTTCATCCGCGACGGCGAGCGCGTGTTCCGCACCTATTTCATCAACAGCCGCGGCGACGAGGCGATGGGCAGCGTCTGGAACTACCTCGATATGACCGCGCTCGGCCGCCGGGAAACGTGGGAGGACTCGCCTCAAGGCTATCCCCAAAGCAGGCCCTACAAGTGGTGGAACTGGCACGACTGCTACACACTAGGCGACGCGCCCGATCCGGAATGGGTCGAAGTATCGGACGCGGGAGAGGCAGCCTTTCGCAAGCGTGACTAGGGCATAATGCGATCAGATGGACGGCTCCGGTCAGATATTTCCTCTGAACCACGACGCCGCCGGGTACGGCGCCTCCGGTTCTGGCGCGGGGCGCGAGGGCTTTGCGTCGGCGACCTTGGCCTTGGCCGGCGCCTTTGAAACGGCGGACTTGCGGGGACCCTTGGCCTTGCCCGCCTTCGCCTTCGGTTCGGGCGCGGCGGCGACCTCCGCTGGCGGCAGCTCGGGCGCGGCGGCGATTTCCATAATCGGCGGCTCGGGCGCGGGCGGCGTGGCTTCGGGCTCTTCGAACGGCGCGGGGACGTCTTCCTCGACGATCTTCAGACCGACGGAAGCGGCCTCGAGCTTGCGCAGCGCGCCCTCCATCGTTCCTTCGACCGTCATCGGCGTGTCCCGGCCGGCGATGTAGATCGCGGGGTCACCCTCGATGGTCTGGCGGATTTGCGTGACCTGCTCGGGGTTGATGTGAATCGCAAGGCCGTTGTCACGCATGACGAAGCGGGCGAACGCAACCATGGGGTCTGGATCCTGAAACACAATTTCGGCTGCCGGCGGCCGAGCCGGAAATCTAGCCGCTTCTCAGGTCCTTGGGGCCTGCGACAAGTTGGCACGCCCCCGGCGGTCGGGAGGAGGCGGCGGCATGGGGCTTCACCGGGGCCCCCGCGGACACGTCAGGTTGTGTACGCCGCCTGAACTTTATCTTGTCGGCGGGAGCCCCGGCTATCCGTCGCGGACCGTTGCCCCGGATCCATAAATGAGACCACGGCGCGCGACGGCCAAGTTATGGTCGGAGCATCGCCCGAGAGGCAGTGCGAGGATAGCCAAATTTTTGTCATTTCGCGCCACAAGCCGGCGAAATGTGGTAAGAATTGCCGGTAAGGTCCTGACGGGCGGAGGACCAGACGTGCCAGATCCGATCGATGTTCGGCCAGCGCCGATGGGTTATTTCAACCTCATCGTGCGCCGTTTTGGCGAAAGCGATGCCTTGCGCGCGGCCATTCTGGACGGGGTGGGCATCACCGAGGCCGAACTCGACGATCCGCGCACCGAGATCAACTTCACCCAGCAGATGCGGCAGCTGGAAAATGTGAATCGTCTGTTCGGCGAGGGTTGGACGCTGGACGTGCCGGAACTCTGGCGCCCCGCGGCGCACGGCGCGCTCGGCGTCGCGGTGATGACCGCGCCCACCGTTGGCGCCGCCCTGGAGGTGCTGGGGAAATATGTGCCGGCGCGCGCTCCGAACCAGCGGCTCAAGCTCACCCGAGAGGCGGGCGCCTACGTCCTTCGACATTCGGTCGGCGCGCAGCTTCCGGATGGCCAGCACAAGGTGGTGGCGGAAGGTGCGCTGCTATCCACGGCCTCAATGCTGGGCATGCTGCTCGGCGCGCCGCGCGCGCAGCTGCGTTTCGATTTCTTCTGGCCCAAGCCCGCCTATGGCGACCGGCTCGAGGCGGCCCTGGGCGGCCTGGTCCGCTGGAATGCTGGCGCCAATGCGGTGTTTGTTCCCCGACGCTTGTTGCCGTTGCGTTCGCCCCTGGCCGATCCGATCCTTTACGAGGCGGCGCTTGAAAGGCTCATGCAATCCGCCCGCCTGGCCGGCGCGCCGGAGGGGGTCAAGGGGCGCGTCGAGAGCATGCTGCAACGCTCCGACACCGGCCGGCTGGCCAGCGCGGCGGCGGCGCGCGCGCTTGGCCTTTCCCAGAGGACGTTGGTCCGCCGCCTGGCCGAGGTCTGGGTGAGCTACCGCGACCTGATCGACGCCGAACTCAAGCAAAGGGCGCGCCGCTGGCTGGACGGCGGCGTACTCTCGCGGGCCGAGATCGGCGAACGGCTCGGCTTCGCCGACGCCACCGGATTCAGCCGCGCGTGCCGACGCTGGTTCCGCGACGGAGCGTGAGGATCCCTGCGTCCAAGCGGGTCAATCGCCCGCCAGGCCGCGCGAGCGCAGCATCGGCCCGATATCCGGATCCTTGCCGTAGAAGGCGCGGAACATCGGCCCGTAGTCGAGCGTGTGGCCGCGCGAGAGGATGAGGTCGCGGAAGCGCTGGCCGTTCTGGCGCGTCAGGCCGCCGTGGGCGGTGAACCAGGCGAAGGAATCGTCGGCCAGCATCTGAGTCCACAGATAGGCGTAGTAGCCGGCCGCATAGCCGCTGGCGAAGATGTGCTGGAAGTAGCTCGACCGATAGCGCGGCGGCACGTCCGGGAAGTCGGTCCCGGTCCTGGCCAGCGCGGCGGTCTCGAACGCGTCGACGTCCTTGGGCGTCGCGCCCGGGGCCAGCTCATGCCACTGCATGTCGAGTTCGGCCGCCGCGATCAGCTCGCCCATGTCATAGCCCTTGTTGAACTTGGCCGCCCGCTTGATCTTGGCGACCAGCTCCGCCGGCATCGGCGCGCCGGTCTTGTAGTGATGCGCGTAGTGGGCCAGCACCTTTGGATCGAGGGCCCAATGCTCGTTGAACTGCGAGGGGAACTCGACGAAGTCGCGGGCCACGTTGGTGCCGGAGAGCGAGGCGTATTTCTCATCGGCGAACAGTGCGTGCAGGCCGTGGCCAAACTCATGGAACATGGTGGTCACGTCGTCGAAGCTAATCAGCGCCGGCTCGCCGGGGGCGGGCTTGGTGAAATTGGCGACGTTGTAGACCACCGGTCTGTCGCCCAGCAGCTTGGATTGCTGGACGAAGCTGCCCATCCACGCTCCGCCCTGTTTGTTGTCGCGCTTGAAGTAATCGAAATAGATGAGTCC
>JBOHLC010000117.1:0-19552 GCA_050729395.1 Caulobacteraceae bacterium | reverse complement strand
CATGACCTGGCCGACGAACCAGCCGACCGCCTGGGGTCTGGTCTTGACGGCCTCGGCCTGGCCGGGGTTCTCGGCGATCAGGCGCTCGATCATGGTCTCCAAGGCGCCGGTGTCGCTGACCTGGGTGAGGCCGCGCGCCTCGACGATGGCGGCCGGCGTCCCCTCCCCGGCCCACATGTGCTCGAAGACCTCCTTGGCTATCTTGGACGAGATGACGCCCTCCTCCTGCAGCTTGACGAGGCCGGCGACGTCCTGCGGCGGCACGGGGCTGGCCTCGATCTCCAGCCCGTCCTTGGCCAGGTGCGAGAGGACGGCGTTGGTCACGGTGTTGGCCACCAGCTTGACATCGCGCCCGGCGGCGGCCTTCTCGAAATAGTCGGCGCGGGCGGCGTCGGCGGCGATGACGCCGGCGTCGTAGCGGGTGAGGCCGTACTGGGCCTCCAGGCGCGCGCGCTTGGCGTCGGGCAGTTCGGGCAGGGACGCGGCGATCTCCGCGATCCACGCGGGGTCCAGTTCCAGCGGCAGCAGATCCGGATCCGGGAAGTAGCGGTAGTCGTGCGCCTCCTCCTTGGAGCGCATCGGGCGCGTCTCGCCGCGGACGGGATCGAACAGGCGCGTCTCCTGGCGGACCCGGCCGCCGTCCTCGAGAATCGTGACCTGACGGCGGGCCTCGAAGGCGATGGCCTGCTGGATGTAGCGATAGGAATTGACGTTCTTGATCTCGCAGCGCGTGCCGAGGCCCTCGCCCGGACTGCGCACCGAGACGTTGACGTCGGCGCGCAGGTTGCCCTTTTCCATGTCGCCGTCGCAGGTGCCGAGCGCGCGGACGATGGCGCGGACCTTCTTGACATACGCAGCCGCGTCCTCGGCCGAGCGCATGTCGGGATGGGAGACGATTTCCATCAGGGCCGTGCCGGCGCGGTTCAGATCGACCAGGGTGGCGTTCGGGTCGAGATCGTGGATCGACTTGCCGGCGTCCTGCTCCAGATGCAGCCGCTCGACGCGCACGGTGAAGGTCGAGCCGTCGTCGCGCTCGACCTCGATCTCGCCCTCGCCGACGATGGGATCCTTGTACTGGCTGATCTGATAGCCCTGCGGCAGGTCGGGGTAGAAGTAGTTCTTGCGGTCGAAGCGCGACCAGGGATTGATCCTGGCCTTGAGGCCTAGGCCGGTGCGGATGGCCTGCTCGACGCAATGGCGGTTGATCACCGGCAGCATGCCGGGCATGGCCGCGTCGACGAGGCTGACCTGCTCGTTGGGGCCGCCGCCGAAGCCGACCGCCGCGCCGGAAAAGAGCTTGGCCTTGGAGGCGACCTGGGCATGGACCTCCAGGCCGAGGACGATTTCCCAGGTGCCGGTGCGGCCCTCGATCAGGCTCACGGGCGGGCTCCTGGGATCGGCAAGCTGGACAAGTCCTTCATTTTACCTTCCCCCTCGGCCCGACACGTCGCATGAGGAATATAGCAATGAGACCGATAATCGCCGCCCTTTCGGCCGTTTCGCTGATGCTGGCCGCCGCGCCGGCGCTCGCCCAGACCAACACCGCCGCACCCGAGGCCACACCGCCAGCCGCAGCGCCAGCCACGCCCGAGGCCGCGCCGGCGACCATCCCAGCCGCCAGCCCCAAGGCCTCGGTTGAGACCACGACCATCGGCTACCTTGTGGACAACCCCAAGACCAAGGCCGTCCTGCAGCAGGACATGCCCGCGCTGCTCTCCTACGATGGCCTCGACCAGATCAAGGGCATGACCCTGCGGGGCATATCGGTGTACCCGCAGGCCAATCTGGATCAGACCCGTTTGCTGAAGATCCAGAAGGATTTCGACGCGATTCCCAGTCCTTAGGCTCACCACCAGCGCTCCGGCCGGGCGGTGAAGGCGGCGGCCTTTTCGACCGCGCCGGCCAAGGAGAACAGCACGCCCTCGTCGAGGGCGCGGCCGATCAGCTGCAGGCCGAGCGGCAGGCCCTCCGCGTCCAGTCCGCCCGGCACGCTGATCGCCGGCAGGCCGGCGAGATTCACCGTCACGGTGAAGATGTCGTTCAGATACATGGCGATGGGGTCGGCGCTGTTTTCGCCTAGGCCAAAGGCGGCCGAGGGCGCGGTGGGCGTCAGCAGGGCGTCGACCTTGGCGAAGGCCTGGTCAAAGTCGTCGGCGATGCGGCGGCGAACCTTGAGCGCCTTCAGGTAATAAGCGTCGTAATAGCCGGCCGAGAGGACGTAGGCGCCGATGAGGATGCGCCGCTTGACCTCGTCGCCGAAGCCGGCGGATCTGGTCAGCTGGTAGACGTCGGAGAGGGTCGGGCCGTCGACGCGCGCGCCGTAACGCATGCCGTCGTAGCGGGCGAGGTTGGACGAGGCCTCGGCCGGGGCGATGATGTAATAGGCCGGCAGGGCATACTTCGTGTGCGGCAGGGACACCTCGACGATCTCGCAGCCGGCGTCGCGCAGCCATTCGACGCCGCGCCGCCATAGGGCGTCGATCTCGGCCGGCATGCTTTCGACCCGATATTCGCGCGGCACGCCGATGCGCAGGCCCCTGACCGACTTGCCGACGAAGGCCGGGAAATCCGGCGTCTCCACCGGCAGGCTGGTGGAGTCCTTCGGATCGTGGCCGGCCATGGATTTCAGCAGCAGGGCGGCGTCGGCCACGGTCCGGGTCAGCGGCCCGGCCTGGTCGAGGGAGGAGGCGAAGGCCACGATGCCCCAGCGCGAGCAGCGCCCATAGGTCGGCTTGACACCCACGGTGCCGGTGAGGGACGCCGGCTGACGGATCGAGCCGCCGGTGTCGGTGGCCGTCGCGCCGAGCGCCAGACGGGCCGCGACCGCCGCCGCTGAGCCACCCGAGGAGCCGCCGGGGGAGAGAGGTCGGTTGGACGCCCGCCCGCGCCAGGGATTGATCACGGGTCCGAACGCGCTCGTCTCGTTGGACGAGCCCATGGCGAATTCATCGAGGTTGAGCTTGCCGAGCATCACCGCGCCGTCGCGCCACAGGTTGGCGGTGACGGTCGACTCGTAAGGCGGGGTGAAGTCGCCCAGGATGCGCGAGCCGGCGGTGGAGCGCACGCCCTTGGTGCAGAAGAGATCCTTGATCGCCAGAGGCGCGCCCTCGAGCGCCCCGCCCTCTCCGCGCGCAAGACGGTCGTCCGAGGCCGCCGCCATGGCCAAGGCCTTGTCCGGCGTCTCGAGCACGAAGGCGTTGAGGGCGCGGGCGGCGGAGACCGCTTCGACATGGGCCTCGGTGATCTCTCGCGCCGAAAAGGCCTTCGCGCGCAGACCGGCCACGGCGTCGGTGAGGGTAAGGTCGGTGAGGGCGCTCATTCGACGACCTTGGGCACGACGAAGAAGCCGTCCCGGACCGCTGGGGCGTTGGCCAGGATGGCGGCCGCGTCGCCGCCCTCGGTGACTACATCCTCGCGCATCGGCAGGGGGACGGCGACGGCCGAGGTCATCGGCTCGACCTCGGCCGTGTCGACTTCGTTCAGTTGCTCGATCCAGACAAGGATGGCGGAAAGCTCGCCGGCGAGGGCCGCCAGACGCGCGTCCGGCTCGCGCAGATTGGCCAGCTCGGCGACCCTGCGAACGGTGTCGACATCGATCGCCATTTAAGACTCCTCGCGCGAAGGCGCCTGCCGTTAGCCGTCCCCTCGCCCACTTGACAAGAGCGGCGTGAACGCGGCGAGGCCCACAGCGTGGCCGTGGTCGATCTCCCGCAACTGCCTGACGTCCTCGCGCGCGGACAAGCCCTGGCCGGCGTCGATCATGGCGAGAAGAGGATCGGCGTCGCCATCTCCGATACTTCACTGACCATCGCCTCCCCGGCGACGACGATCCGCAAGACCAAATTCACGCGCGACGCGGAGGCGCTGTTCGCTCTGATGGCCGAGCGCGGAGCCGGGGGGCTGGTGATCGGCTTGCCGGTGAACATGGACGGCACGGAAGGTCCGAGCTGCCAGTCGGCTCGGGCCTTCGCCCGCAATCTGCTGCGCCTGAAGGACCTGCCTATCGCCTTCTGGGACGAGCGCCTGTCGACGGCGGCGGTGAGCCGGGTGCTGATCGGCGAGGCGGACGTCAGCCGCGCGCGGCGCGCCCATGCGGTGGACAAGATGGCCGCCGCCTGGATCCTGCAGGGCGCCCTCGATCGGTTGCGCGCCGCGCGCGCCGACCCTACAACGGCGCTTTGATGAATCGCCCCGCCCCTGGCGTCGACGAGGTCCGTGCCCGGACCTTTCCGTTCCCGGCGAAGCATTTTCTTTCGGTTTCCGATCTCGATCCGGTCCAGGTGGGCGACATCCTCGCCCTGGCCGAGGGCTTCGTGGCGCTGAACCGCCAGCGCGAGAAAAAGCTCGACCTCCTGAAGGGCCGCACCTTGATCAATCTGTTCTTCGAGGCCTCGACCCGCACGCAGAGCTCCTTCGAACTGGCCGGCAAGCGGCTGGGCGCGGACGTGGTGAACATGGCCCCGCGCGCCTCCTCGATCGTCAAGGGCGAGACGCTGATCGACACTGCGGTGACGCTGAACGCCATGCAGCCGGACATCCTGGTCATCCGCCACGGCTCCTCGGGCGCGGCGGCGCTGCTGTCGCAAAAGGTGAGCTGCTCGGTGATCAACGCCGGAGACGGCCAGCACGAACACCACTCGCAGGCGATGCTGGACACGCTCTCCATGCGCCGCGCCTTCGGCCACATCGACGGGCTGAAGGTGGCGATCTGCGGCGACGTTCTGCATAGCCGTGTGGCCCGGTCCAATGTCGCCCTGTTGAACATGCTGGGGGCGCAGGTGCGCGTGGTCGGGCCGCCGACCCTGATGCCGGCCGACGTGTCCCGCTGGGGCGTGGAGGAGCATCACGACATGAAAACCGGCATCGCCGGGGCCGACGTGGTGATGATGCTGCGCCTGCAACTCGAGCGAATGGAGGGCGCGCTGGTGCCCTCGATGCGCGAGTATTTCCGCTTCTGGGGCCTCGACCGGGAGAAGCTGTCCAGGGCCGCCCCGGGGGCGCGCGTCATGCATCCGGGACCGATGAACCGCGGGGTGGAGATCGACTCCGACGTGGCCGACGACCTCGAGGTGAGCCTGATCCAGGACCAGGTGGAGATGGGCGTTGCCGTGCGCATGGCCGTGCTGGCTTCCCTGGCGGCGAGGCTCGACAACCAGTGAGCGGGCGGCCGATCCTTTTCGCCGGCGCGCGGCTGGTGGACCCGGAGACAGGCTACGACGGCCCAGGCTCCCTGCTGACCATGAATGGCCGTATCGCCGAGGTGGTCAAGGGCGAGGGCGCCATCGAGGGCCCGGACGGGGCCTTGCCGATCGACGCCGCGGGCGCCGTGCTCTGCCCTGGTCTGATCGACCTTCGCGTGAAGACCGGCGAGCCAGGGGCGGAGCCAAAGGAGACCTTGCGCTCGGCGGCCCTGGCCGCGGCCGCCGGCGGCGTCACCTCGATCGTCGTCCAGCCGGATACCGAGCCGGTCATCGACGACCCCTCGGTGGTCGATTTCATCCTGCGCCGGGCGCGCGACATCGGCCTGGTTCACGTCTATCCGGCCGGCGCGGCGACCAAGGGCCTCGCGGGCGAGCAGATGGCCGAGATCGGGCTGATGGCCGAGGCCGGCTGCGTCTTTGTGACCAACGCCGACAGGCCGATCGTCAATTCGCGCGTCATGCGCCGGCTATTGGCCTACGCTGGCGGGCTCGGCGTGCTGGTCGCCCATCGACCGGCCGATCCGTGGCTCTCCGCCGGCGCGGCGGCCAGCGAAGGGGAGTTCGCCGGTCGCATGGGCCTGCCGCCCGAGCCGGTCGCGGCCGAGACCATCATGGTCGAGCGCGACCTCATCCTCGCCCGACTCACCGGCGCGCGGCTGATGGTCGACCAGATCAGCGCCGCCGAGCCGCTGCAAAGCCTGGCGCGGGCCAAGGCCGAGGGCCTGCCGGTCCTGGCCACCGCCTCGATCAATCACCTGACCTTCAACGAGCTGGACATCGGCGACTATCGCACCTTCTGCAAACTGACCCCGCCGCTGCGGGCCGAGGATGACAGGCTGGCGCTGGTCCACGCCGTGATCGAGGGCGTGGTCGACATCGTGGTCTCGGCCCACGCCCCGGCCCCGGCTGAAGAAAAGCGGCTGCCGTTCGACGAGGCCGCGCCCGGCTCGGTCGGCCTGCAGACCCTGCTGCCGGCGTTGCTGACCCTGCACCACGAGCATCGCGCGCCGTTGCCGACACTGCTTCGGGCGGTCACCCTGGCCCCGGCGCGGGCGATCGGCGTGCCGGCAGGTCGGCTTTCGCCCGGCGCGCCGGCGGACCTCGTGCTATGCGACATCGACGCGCCCCTTCTCATCGACGCGGCAAGGCTTATTTCCAAGTCCAAGAATTCGGCCTTTGACGGCCGGCGGCTTCAGGGGGAAGTTCGCATGACAATCGTCGAAGGGCGCGTCGTATACGAGGCGGGGGCTGAGACATGATCCACACACATGTGACGACGGCCGGCATGATCGTCTGCGCGATCGGTGGCTATCTCCTGGGATCGATTCCGACGGGGGTGATCGCCACGCGCATGGCCGGGGTGGGCGATATCCGGGCGGTCGGCTCGGGCAACATCGGGGCGACCAATGTGCTGCGCACCGGCCGGCGCGACCTGGCGGCGATCACCCTGGCGGGAGACGCGATCAAGGGCGCGCTCGCGGTGCTGATCTTCGCCGCCCTGATCGCGCCGGTGGCCGGGGCCATCGCCGGCGGAGCGGCCTTCGTCGGCCACATCTTCCCGGTGTGGCTCCGATTCCGTGGCGGTAAGGGCGTGGCCACCTTCTTCGGCGTGCTGATCGCGGCCGCGTGGCCGGCGGGCCTCGCCGCCGGAGCGACGTGGATAGTCATGGCGGCAATCTTCCGCTTCTCCTCGATGGCGGCCTTGGTGGCCGCGGCCTTGAGCCCAGTCTTTGTCGGCCTGCTGCGCGGCTGGGGCGGTCCGCCGTTCTGGCTGGCGGTTTTCATGGCCGTGTTGATCTTCGTCCGTCACCGAGAGAACCTCGAACGGCTGATCGAGGGCAAGGAAAGCAAGATCGACCTCAGCGGTCTGTGAGGCGTGGCCGCGCCCGAACGTGAGCGGATCGACTGGCTCCGGCTGGCCAGGACCGAGAGCGTCGGCTCGACCACCTTCGCCTATCTGATCGCTCGCTTCGGCTCGGCCGGAGCGGCGCTGGAGGCGATCCCCGACCTCGCCCGGCGCGGGGGCCGCGCCCAGCCGCCGCGCGCGCAGAGCGCGGAGGAGGCTGAGCGCGAACTCGCCGCCGGCGAGGCGCTGGGAGCGCGGCTCCTGATCGGGAGCGACGCGGATTTCCCACGCCTGCTGGCGGTGCTCGATTCGCCGCCCCCGCTGATCTTGGCGCTGGGCGACGCATCCGTCCTGGCCCGACGCCCGGTGGCCATCGTCGGCGCGCGCGCGGCGTCCACGGCCGGCCGCCGATTCGCCCATGACCTGGCCGCGAGCCTCGGCGCGCTCGGCTTCGTCATCGTCTCCGGCATGGCCCGCGGCATCGACGCGGCGGCTCACCGGGGCGCGCTGGAAACCGGTACGGTGGGCGTCTTCGCCGGCGGCGTCGACGATATCTATCCGCCCGAGCACGCGGACCTGGCCAACGCCATCGCCGAGACGGGCTGCCTGGTTTCGGAGCGGCCGCCGGGCTTCTCGGCCCGGGCCAATGACTTTCCCAGGCGCAACCGGATCATCTCGGGGCTTTCCCTCGGCGTGGTGGTGGTTGAGGCTGAACCGCGCTCGGGCTCGCTGATCACCGCGCGCCTCGCCGGAGAACAGGGCCGCGACGTCTTCGCCGTGCCGGGATCGCCGATGGATCCGCGCTCGCGCGGGACCAACGACCTGATACGCCAGGGCGCGTGTCTGGTGGAAAGCGCCGAGGACGTCGCTCGCGTGCTGGATTCAAATCTCGGCGTTGCCGAACCGCCGCCGGCATTCGAGCCGCCAATTGCGGGGGATGCCGATTCGCCGGACGCCGCCGAGCCAGAACGACTGCTCGCCCTGCTGTCCGCGACCCCGGCGCGCATCGACGATCTGGCCAGGGACGCCGGCCTGACGGCCGCCGTCGCGGCGGCGACGCTGGTCGAGCTTTCCCTCGCCGGCAAGGCCGAGCTTCTTCCGGGCGGGACGGCCGTGCGTCTCTGATCGCGTTGACACGGCCGGGCGACGACGCCCACCTTTCGCGCGCGAAGCCTCCCCCCATCTTCCGGACCCTCCCCGCATGAACGTCGTCGTCGTCGAAAGCCCGGCCAAGGCCAAGACCATCAACCGCTACCTTGGTCCGGACTACACGGTGCTGGCCTCGTTCGGTCACGTGCGCGACCTGCCATCCAAGGACGGCTCGGTCAGACCGGAGGACGACTTCGCGATGAGCTGGGAGGTGGATGGCAAGTCGGCCAAGCGCCTGACCGATATCGCCAAGGCTCTCAAGGGCGCCGACCGGCTGATTTTGGCCACCGACCCAGACCGGGAGGGCGAGGCGATCAGCTGGCATGTGCTGGAGGACCTGCGCCGCCGGCGCGCCCTGGGCGCGTCCAAGGTCGATCGCGTGGTGTTCAACGCCATCACCCGCGGCGCGGTCACCGAGGCGATGAAACATCCCCGCTCGATCGACATGGAGCTGGTCGACGCCTACCTGGCCAGGCGCGCTCTCGATTATCTGGTCGGTTTCACCCTATCGCCGGTGCTGTGGCGCAAGCTGCCGGGCGCGCGCTCGGCCGGTCGCGTCCAGTCGGTCGCCCTGCGCCTGGTGGTCGACCGCGAACTCGAGATCGAGGCGTTCAGGACGCAGGAATACTGGACCCTCGAAGCTGACGTCACGGCTGTAAGCCCCCCGTTCACGACAAGGCTCGTCAAACATCGCGGCGTCCGCCTCGGCCGGCTCGACATCGCCGACGAGAAGAGCGCGCTCGAGGCCAAGGCGGCAGTGGAACAGGCAAGCTTCCGCGTGTCGGCCGTCGAAACCAAGCCGGCAAGGCGCAATCCTCCGCCGCCGTTCACCACCTCGACCCTGCAGCAGGAAGCGGCTCGCAAACTCGGTTTCTCGGCCCAGCGGACCATGCAGGCGGCGCAGCGCCTCTACGAAGGCGTCGACATCGGCGGCGAGACGGTGGGTCTGATCACCTACATGCGCACCGACGGCGTGCAGTCCGCCCCCGAGGCCCTCAGCGAGGCGCGAGCCGTCATCACCAACCTCTACGGCGCGGAGAACGTTCCGGAGAATCCGCGCTACTACAAGGTCAAGGCAAAGAATGCTCAGGAGGCGCATGAGGCGATCCGGCCGACCAGCATGGAGCGCAATCCGGGCCGGCTGCGCCTGGAGCCGGACCTCGGCCGCCTATACGAACTGATCTGGAAGCGGATGATCGCCTCGCAGATGGAAGCGGCGCGGATCGAGCGGACCACGGTCGACCTGGAGAGCGCCGACGGCCAGACCGGTCTGCGCGCCAGCGGCCAGGTGGTGCTCTTCCCTGGCTACCTCGCCGTCTACGAGGAAGGCCGCGACGCGCCGGAGACGCGGGCGGGCGCCGATGCGGCGGAACACGATGGCGGCCGGTTGCCGCAGATCCGCATGGGGGCCCAGGCGCGGGTGACCGAGACCCGCGCCGAGCAACACTTCACCGAGCCCCCGCCGCGCTACTCCGAAGCCAGCCTGGTAAAGAAGCTCGAGGAGTTGGGCATCGGCCGGCCGTCGACCTACGCCTCGATCCTCAGCGTACTGCGCGACCGCGGCTATGTGCGGATGGAGAAGAGCCGCTTCGTGGCCGAGCCGGCGGGCCTGCTGGTGACCGCCTTCCTCGAGCGGTTCTTCGCCCGCTACGTCGAATACAGCTTCACAGCCGATCTGGAGGAGAAGCTCGATCTGGTATCAGCCGGCGAACTGGATTGGAAAGCCCTGTTGCGGGAATTCTGGGCTGGATTCGAGGCCGCCGTCGGCGAGATTGGCGATCTGCGCATGGGCCAGGTCCTCGACGCGCTCAATGAGGCGCTTGGGCCACATCTCTTCCCCGACAAGGGCGATGGCGTCGATCCGCGCGCCTGCCCCTCGTGCGGCGATGGTCGCCTGTCGCTGAAGGCCGGGCGATATGGCGCATTCATAGGCTGCTCTAACTATCCGGAGTGCCGTTTCACCCGCCCGATCGGCGTCGCCGCCGAGGAGGAGGGCGGTGCATCCGGCGACCGGCAGCTGGGCGTCGACCCGGCCACCGGCCATGCCATCTGGCTCAAGGCGGGCCGCTTTGGTCCCTACGTCGAGGAACTGGCGACTCCGGCCAAGCGGGCCAGCCTGCCCAAGGACTGGCCGCCGGCGACGGTAGATCTCGACCGGGCTCTGCGTCTGCTCCACCTGCCAAGAGAAGTGGGCGCCCATCCGGACGGCGGCGGCATGATCCTGGCCGGCATCGGCCGCTATGGGCCTTATGTTCAGCTCGACGGCGTCTACGCCAATCTGCCCAATGCGGACGAGGTGTTCGACATCGGCCTCAACCGGGCGGTCGCCGTACTGGCTGAGAAGGCGGCGGGCGGCGGGCGCAAGGGCCGAGGCGACGCGTTGCGCGAGCTTGGCCCGCACCCGGCGACGGGCGAGCCGGTGCGTCTGCTCGCCGGCCGCTATGGACCGTATGTCAAGCATGGGGCGACCAACGCCAATCTGCCGCGGGGCGGAAATCCGGACAGCATCACCCTCGAGGAGGCGGTCAGCCTGCTCGCCGCCCGCGAGGGCGCGCCATCGAAAGGCAAGCGCGGCGCGCGCGGGACGGCGACGGGGAGGCCCGTCCGGCGAGGCAAGGCGCGCCGATCGCAAGCGGCGCCGTGAAGCGGCCCGGCGCGACCCGGCGCGGCCCGCGCCGAAGTTCGCGGGCCGAGGACATCGGACCCGTGGCCGTGGCCGATGTGGCCGACCGCGACGCCGACGGCGATCTCTTCGTACGACCCACCAGGGGCGGGCCCAACGCGCCACTGATCCGTCTGGCGCCGGCGCGGGGCGAACGCGCGGATGGCGCGCCGGGACTGGGCGATCGCCTGCTGGTCCGCATCGAGGTCAACGAGGCCGGCGAGCGCGAGGCCCGCATGCTCAAGCGCCTGGGCCAGAGTGTCCATCGTCTGCTGGGAGTGATGCGCAAGAGCCAGCGGGAGACGCGCGTCGAGCCGGTCGACCGCCGGGCGCGCCACAGCCTCGTCCTGCCCGAGTCCCAGACACTGACCTTGAGCGATGGCGATCTCATCCTGGTCCAGGTCGAGGCCGAGCCGACCCGCGCGCACGGCCCCAAGCGCGGCAGCCTGATCTCGGTTCTCGGCCGCGAGGACGATCCGCGCGCGGCCTCGCTCATAGCCGCCCACGTCAATGGCGTGCCCATGGGCTTTTCGCCGGAGGCCGTTGCCGAAGCGGCGGCGGCGAAGGCCCCCACCCTCGCCGGGCGAACGGACCTCCGCGCCGTGCTCCTGGTGACTATCGATCCGCCCGATGCACGCGATCACGACGACGCGGTGTTCGCCGAGCCGGACAGGGACCCGAGGAATCCGGGCGGCTGGATCGTCTGGGTGGCCATCGCCGATGTGGCCGCCTACGTGCGCCCAGGCACCGGCCTCGACCGCGACGCGCGCGAGAAGGGCAACAGCGTCTATTTCCCCGATCGGGTCGAGCCGATGCTGCCGGAGGCGCTGTCCGCCGGGCTGTGTTCGCTCGGCGAGGGCGAGACCCGGGCGTGCGTGGCCGTGCGCATGGTGTTCGACGCCGGCGGGGCAAGGCGCGCGCACCGGTTCGAACGCGGGCTGATGCGCTCGGCCGCGTCTCTTTCCTACGAACAGGCGCAGGCGGCCATCGACGGCGCGCCGGACGAAGCGACCGGGCCGCTGCTCGGGCCCGTCCTGCGGCCATTGTGGCAAGCTTTCGCAGCGCTCAACGAGGCGCGCAAGGCGCGCTCGCCACTGGAAATCGCCTCGACCGAGCGGCGGATCGTGATTGGCGCCGACGCCAAGGTCGTCTCGATCGAGCCGCGCGCCGCGCTCGAAGCGCACAGGCTGATCGAGGAATTCATGATCCAGGCCAATGTGTGCGCGGCCGAGACACTTGAGCGGCGCCGCTCGCCGCTGATCTGGCGGGTGCACGACGCGCCCAGCGCGGACAAACTCGCCGCGCTCAAGGACTTCCTCGCCACCCTCGATCTCCCATGGTCGAGCGGCGAGGCGGCGCGGACCAGCCGCTTCAACCGTCTGTTGACCCAGACGCGGGACGGGCCGCACGCCGACATCGTCAACGAGGTGGTCCTGCGCACCCAGATGCAGGCGATCTATTCCACCGAAAACATCGGCCACTTCGGGCTCAACCTCGACCGCTACGCCCACTTCACCTCGCCGATCCGCCGCTATGCCGACCTGATCGTCCACCGAGCGTTGATCTCGGCCCTCGACCTTGGCGACGACGGCCTGACGCCGGCCGACATCCAGCGCCTGGCCGACACCGCCGAACACATCACGACGACCGAGCGTCGGGCCATGGCCGCCGAACGCGAAGCGGGCGAGCGCTACATCGCCGCCTATCTGGCCGACCGGGTCGGCGCCACCTTCCAGGCGTCGATCACCGGCGTCACCCGTTTCGGCCTGTTCCTCCGCCTGACCGAGACAGGCGCGGACGGCCTGGCCCCGATTTCCACGCTCGGCGAGGAATATTTCGTCCACGACGAAGCCAGCCACAGCCTAATCGGAGAGCGCACCGGCGCGCGCTGGCGGCTGGGGGCCAAGGTCGAAGTCCGGCTGCGCGAGGCAAATCCAGTGACCGGCGGTCTGCTGTTCGAGGTGCTGAGCGAGCCGGAAGCCGCCGATCCGGCGGAGCGCAGACGCCCTCCCCGGCGCGGCGCCGCGCGTCCCATGCGGCGGAGATGACGGCGATGCCGAGGCTCTGGGGACGTGGCAGTTCGATCAATGTGCAGAAGGTCCTATGGACGCTGGGCGAGATCGGCGTTCCGTTCGAGCACATCGAGGTTGGCGGCCGGTTCGGCGGGCTCCATTCGTCGGCGTTCCGGGCGCTCAATCCCAACCAGCGAATCCCGGTGATCGAGGACGGGGGCGTTGCGATATGGGAGTCGCACGCCATCGTCCGCTACCTCTGCGCCCGCTATTCGCCGGGCCAGCTTTGGCCGGTCGAGCCGGCGGCCCGCGCCAGGTCGGATCAATGGATGGAGTGGTGCGCCACGACCCTACAGCCGGCGTTCATGGGCTTCTTCTGGGGCTGGTACCGCACGCCCGAAGCCGAGCGCGACGCGACGCGCAACGCCGCCAGCCTGGCGGCGGCCAACGCGGCCTTCACCCTATTCGACGAAGCCCTGGCCGGCGACGAATTCGAGCGGCCGACGCTGGCCGGGATAGTCATCGGCGCGCAACTCTATCGCTACTTCACTTTGGAGATCGACCGCCCGCCCCTGCCCCGGTTGGAAGCCTGGTACGGGCGCCTTGGCGAGCGAGCCGCCTACAGCGCGGGCGTCATGCGGTCCTATGACGAACTGAAGGGACGCCTGTCCTTCTAAATCAGTCCGGCGCCGTTTAGCCCGCCAAAGACGCCAAGGGCGCAGGTCGCGCCGGAAACCGCGACCACCAGCCACAGGTAGGGGCCGCGCAGGCGCTGTTCCGGCGGCAGGGCCCTGACCGCGAGGGCGACAAGGAAACCCAGGACGAGGGGCAGCAGGAAGGCGTTCATCACCTGCACGCCGACGTTGAGCGAGACGAGATTGGGCGCGACGCCGATGACCACCGCGCTGGCGACCACCGTGGCCGCATAGATGGCGTAGAACCAGCGCGCCTCGAGCGGATGGTGCTCGAGGGAGTGCTTGTAGCCGGTCACCTCGCCGAGCCCCCAGGCGAGCGCCAAGGAGGTGACGATGGCCGCCACCAGGCCCGCGCCGATGATGCCGAGGCCAAACACCAGCTTCCCAACTCCGACGCCGAGGTACGGCGTGAGAGCCGAGCTTAGATCGCCCACCGTGTTCAGGCTCGCCGACGTGTGCGCCGCGCCGATGGTCGCCGCCGCCGATAGCAGCACGGCGGCCATGACCAGCTGGGTGACCACCGCGCCAATGGCGGTGTCCATCCGCGCCGCGCCGAGGTGCTCCGGCTTGAGCTTCTTATCGGCCACCGCCGACTGCTGATAGAACACCATCCACGGCATGATCACCGCGCCGATGTTGGCCGCCACCAGATAGAGATAGCCCTTGTCGGCGATGGGGATCTCGACCGACTGGCGAGCGACCGTGGCGAGGTCGGGATGGGCGAACCAGGCCACGCCGAAGAAGGCGAATTCGAAGAGGCCGATGGCGATCGCCGCCCGCTCCACCCGACGGTAGGACCCAGTGATGACGATGAGCAGCAAGGCGCCCGTGGCCAGTGCGAGGCTGAGCCATCGCGGCACGCCATAGAGTTCCCCAACGCCGGCGACGCCTGAGAGTTCGGTCAGGAGCGCGCCGGTGGTGGCTACCGCGAGGCCGGTCACCGATACCCAGGCCCAGAAGCGGCCGAACGTCGCCTTGATCAGTTCGCCGTGGCCCTTGCCGGTGAATACGCCCAGCCGGACAGTCAGCTCCTGGACCATGTAGAGGATCGGGATCAGCACTGCCTGGAGCAGCAGGAGGCGGTACCCCCACTGCACGCCGCTCTGTCCAGCGGTGATGATGCTGCCGACATCGGTGTCGGCCAGCATGACGACGACGCCGGGGCCGAGTACGGCCAGAAAGCGTCCCATCCGGCCCGAGAGCCGGCGGCGGGGCGCGGGCGCGGCGACGTGGGCCGACGCGGCCTTGCGAAATCCGGGGCGTGTCGGCCGCACAGGTGTCTTCCCAAGTCTTCTATTTGAGAATGCGTCTCAATTCGCTCCGATCACCTAAGGCTTGCGGCCCGCTTGTCAACAAGCCTGATCAGGCAAGGCGCGGCTGGCCGAGGCCTCGGGCAGACTATCGCGCGGGCGCCAACTGAGCCTAAGGTCGCGCCATGACCCAACAAGCGTTTGACGACCTCGGCGCGGCGGAGACCCGACGCCGGCCACCCTCCTCCAGAGCCGTTCGTCCGCGCCACGCGGCGACCCTGATCCTCGTCAGGCGTGACGGACCCCATCCGCGCGTGCTGATGGGTCGTCGCCACGGTGGGCACGATTTCATGCCCGACAAATGGGTGTTCCCAGGAGGCCGCATCGATCCGGCCGACTATCGGGCGCCCAGCGCCAGCGAACTGCGGCCCGAGGTCGCCGGGCGCCTGGAGAAGACCGCGCCCGCTCGTCGCGCCCGGGCGCTCGCCCTGGCCGCCGTGCGCGAGACCTTCGAGGAGGCCGGCCTGTTGCTGGCCAAGCCCGCCAAGGCGCGCCACGTGGCCGGTCCCTGGCGCGAGTTCCTGTTGCACGGGGCCGAGCCGGATCTGGCGGCGCTGGACTTCGTCGCTCGCGCGGTGACCCCGGCCGTCTCGCCCAAGCGCTTCGATGCGCGCTTCTTCCTGGCCGACGCGGAATCTCTGCTAAGCCTCGAGCGGGCGGCCGACTGCGGCGAGCTACACGAGATCGCCTGGGTCGACCTGGCCGAAGCCATGGCGCTGGATCTGCCGAGTGTCACCCGCTTCGTGCTGCGCGAACTGCCGCTGCGCCTGGAGGATCCGACGCGTCTCGCGCCATCCCTGCGCTTCATCCGCGGCCGCCAGGAACTGATCCATCTCTAGTGTGGCGATTCAGAAATTCGCCAGCGTTTGGTGGAGGGCTCGTGCGAATTTCTGAATCTCCAGCCACACTAGCAACTCTTCCTTGGCAAGTGTGCTTATCGGATTTGAAGTTCGCAGGACGCCTGACCCAATGAGACGGCGAACTTCAAATCCGGCACACTAGCCGGCCCGGCGTTGACTTTGGGCGCGCGATTCGTAATGTCCGCGCCTCTTGAAAATCCCCCCTGGCCACGTCGCCAGAATCGCCAGGACACCCCTTCGCCATGGCCAAACCGGCTTCGATCAAGATCCGCCTGAACTCGACGGCGGACACCGGCTTCTTCTATGTGACCAAGAAGAACGCCCGCACCATGACCGAGAAGATGGTTGTCAAGAAATACGACCCGGTGGTGCGCAAGCACGTCGAGTTCAAGGAAGGCAAGATCAAGTAGGGGACACCCTGCTTCCGCGAAGTTCTGCTCAGTCCCCCAGCAGCCGACGGATCGTGCCGACGAAGCTGGCGACCGAAATCGGCTTGGCGAGATAGGCCTCGCACCCGCCTTCGAGGATGCGCGCCTCGTCGCCCTTCATGGCGTAGGCGGTAACCGCGACCACCGGGATATGGGCCAGTTCGGGATCTTCCTTCAGCCATCGGGTGACCTCCAGCCCCGAAATCGCCGGCAGCTGAATGTCCATGACGATGAGATCGGGCCTTTCCCGGCGCGCGATCTGGAAACCGGCCACGCCTTCCCCGCTCTGCAGGACGCCGTAGCCTTCGGCCCGCAGCAGGTCGGCGAAAAGCTCCATATTGAGTTCGTTATCCTCGATGATGAGGACGGTCTTGCTCATGCGGCCTCGACGGTGCGTCGCGAGCGACTCGCTTCGCGCGGGTTTATCCTCGCCTGTGGCCCCAATAGTCTTAAGCTCACGTTAGCCGCCGAGAGTTCACCCTGACCCTTCACCCCATCCCGCGCGACATAGCCGAGGCGCTGATCGACCCGGCCGCCCCGCTGGTGGTCGTCGATGTGGACGAGGTGCTGGCCATGTTCATGCGCGGCTTCGAGCGCTTCCTGGCCCCGCACGGCTATGAGATGCGGATCACCAAGTTCGCCCTGTTCCAGAACATCTTTCGGCTGCAAGGCGGCGAGGTGCTGGACATCGAGCGCGGGCGCGAGCTGTTCAATCTGTTCTTCGAAAAGGACGTGGCCGACATCGATCCGGCGCCCGGCGCGCGCGAAGGGTTGGAGAGGCTCGCCCGGAGCGCCAGCATCGTCATCCTGACCAACGCCCCCAGCCACGGGCGCGAGCCCAGGGCGCGCTGGCTGGCCGAGAACGGCTTCCCCTATCCGCTGGTGGTCAACGCCGGGCCGAAGGGACCGGCGGTGGCGGCGCTGGCCGCGCGCACCAGCGCGCCGGCGGCCTTCGTCGACGACCTCTTGCCCAATCTCGAATCCGTGGCCACCGAGGCGCCCGGCGTCCTGCGCTTTCAGCTGGTGGCCGACGAGAGGTTGCGGCCCCTGGCGCCGGCCGACCCCGCGCGGCACGCGCGCATCGATGACTGGCCGAGCCTGGCCGAGGCCATCGCTCGGGAACTCGGCATAGAATGAGCGCGCTCTGCCGCGACTGTCTGAACTTTTCCGCGCGCGATTTCGCCCGCTGCCCGCGGTGCGGCTCTCCCCGCGTGATGGTCCACGCGGAGCTCGCCAGTCTCTCCATCGCTCATCTCGACTGCGACGCCTTCTACGCCTCGGTGGAAAAGCGCGACCGGCCCGAACTGCGCGATCGTCCGGTGATCGTCGGCGGACGGACGCGCGGGGTGGTCACCACCGCTTGCTATATTGCCCGCCTGAGCGGCGTGCGCTCGGCCATGCCGATGTTCCAGGCGCGCCGGCTGTGTCCCGAGGCGGAGGTGATTGCTCCGGATTTCGCCAAGTACCGCCAAGCCAGCCGGGTGATTTTCGACAAGGCGCGCGCGCTCACGCCGCTGGTCCAGGGCCTGTCGCTCGACGAAGCCTGGCTCGACCTCTCCGGCGCGGAGCGGCTTCATGGCGCGCCCAGCGCGGTGACCCTGGCCCGGCTGCAGCTGGAAATCGAGCGCGACGTGAGCGTCACCGTCTCGATCGGACTCGCGCCCAACCGGTTCTTGGCCAAGATCGCCTCCGACCTCGACAAGCCACGAGGTTTCGCGGTGATCGGCCAAGCGGAGGCTCGCGACTTCCTCGCGCCGAGACCTGTATCGATCCTGCCGGGCGTGGGCGCCGTCGCCGCCCGCGAGCTGGAGGCGGCCGGCTTTCGCCTCATCGGCGATCTCGCCCGCGCCGATCCGCGCGACTTGGCGCAACGATTCGGCAGCCACGGGCTCAGCCTGGCCCGCCTGGCGCGCGGCGAGGACAACCGCCAGGTCAACCCGCGCGAGGCGCGCAAGAGCATCAGCGCCGAGACGACCTTCGACCGCGATCTGGCGCGACGGGACGAGCTGGAGGACCGGCTCTCGGCGCTGTGCGACAAAGTGGCGCGCGTGGCCCGCGCGGAGGGCCTGGCCGGGGTCGTGGTGACGCTCAAGCTGCGCCGCGGCGATTTCCGCACCTTCACCCGCCGGCGCACGCTCGCCGAGCCGACCCAGACGGCCAGGACCCTGTTTACCGAGGCGCGCGACCTCATGGCCATCGAGGCCCGCGGAGAAGCTTACCGTCTGATCGGCGTGGGATTGACCAGTCTGGCTGAAGTCGGTCCCGCCGCCGAGGATCTGTTTCCAGGGCCTGAGTCGCGCGCCCGGCGAAGCGAAAGCGTGGCCGACGCCCTGCGCGAGCGGTTCGGCGCCCAAGCCGTGGTCAATGCGCGGCATCTTCGCCACCGATCACGGCACACCGCTCCGAAGTGATGCTCGAGGGACTTGAACGGACCTTTCTTTGCGGCGAACATTCCATATCTAATGCGCGAAGGGCGTCGGCGTCGTCCTCGCCGGAGTGTTTAGGTGGCTGAGAAGCAGCAAAATGGTCAGGTGATTGGCACGGGGACGGCTGTCGTCACCCGCACCAAGACCAAGACTCAAAAACCATCGATGTATCGCGTGCTGATTCTCAACGACGATTACACGCCGATGGAATTCGTTACCTACGTCTTGGAGCGTTATTTCAACAAGTCCCGCGAGACTGCTGTCCGGATCATGCTGCACGTGCATCAGAACGGAGTGGGGGTGTGCGGAGTTTTCACCTATGAGGTTGCCGAGACCAAGGTGGCTCAGGTCATAGAAGCCGCCCGCCGTCATCAGCACCCTCTGCAGTGCACTATGGAAAAGGACTGAGAGGCCGAATTTGCCATCCTTGTCGCGCAATCTGGAAGAGTCGCTCCACCGGGCGGTCGCCTACGCCACCCAACGCAAGCACGAGTACGCAACGCTCGAACATCTGCTGCTGTCGCTGATCGACGACGTAGAGGCCTCGGCCGTGATGCGCGCCTGCGACGTGGACCTCGACGCCCTGCGCAAGAACCTCACCCAGTACGTCGACCAGGAGCTGAAATCGCTTGTCGTCGACGACGGCGAGGACGCCAAGCCGACGGCCGGCTTCCAGCGCGTGATCCAGCGCGCGGTGATCCACGTCCAGTCATCCGGCCGGGACGACGTCACCGGCGCCAATGTGCTGGTCGCCGTGTTCTCCGAGCGCGAAAGCCACGCCGCCTATTTCCTGCAGCAGCAGGACATGACCCGCTATGACGCGGTCAATTTCATCGCCCACGGCATCGCCAAGAAGGCGGGCGCCTCGGAGACGCGCGCGGTCAAGGGCTCGGCCGAGCCGGACGCCGACGAGAAAGTGGCCACAGCCAAGTCGCCCGGCGAGGCGCTTGAGGCCTATTGTGT
>JBOHLC010000116.1:0-4488 GCA_050729395.1 Caulobacteraceae bacterium | reverse complement strand
CTTCCACTCCACCCCGGCGTGATAGACGGCGACCCCGGTCTCGGCCAGGAAGACGAGCGCCAGCAACAGATTGATCCACCGCGTCGGATCGCGCCGGCCCGCGAGGGCGCGCCAGACGAGGCCGGCGGCGGCCACGGCGATGGCCAGCCAATAGACTGTGCGCTGCTTCAGGCACAGCTCGCACGGCATGAGATGGCCGAAGGTCTCGAAGGCGTGGGCGACGCCGAGCAGCGCCGCGCTGGCGAGGAGGGCCGCCCATGGCCAATGTCGCGCGACTGGGCTCACACTCCGCCTATGGCCAATTTCTACGCCGAAGGTAAGAGCCTCAGGCCGAGGAAGGCCAGGACGAGCACCGCCGCCAGCGCCCCGGCGGCCATGGCCAGCCGGCGCTCGACCACCGGCAGCAGCGCCGGGCCATAGCGCCTGACGAGCCAGGTGACGCCGAAGAAGCGCGCGCTCCTGGTCACGCAGGAGGCGGCGAGGAGCTGCCACAGGGGGAAGCGGGCCAGGCCGCAGGTGATGGTCACCAGCTTGAAGGGCACCGGTAGCAGCCCTTGCAGCAGGATGACGCCGACGCCCCACTTCGCAAAGCCCGCGCGCAATGCAGCCTCGCGCCCGGGAAAGCCGCTGATGGCCAGCAGCCAGCGACCAACCGGTTCGAGACTGAAGCCGATGGCGTAGCCCAGGATGCCGCCGACGACCGAGCCGGCCGTGCAGATGAAGGCGTAGCGCCAGGCCTTCTCGGTCCTCGCCAGCACCATGGGGGCGAGCAAGGTGTCAGGCGGGATGGGAAAGAACGAGCTTTCGGCGAAGGCGAAGGCGAACAGGGCCCAGGGCGCGCGCGGCGAGGCCGAAAGCCGCATCATCCAGTCGTACAGGCGTCGAAGCATGGTCCCCGTTGGTATCCGACTCCCGCCGCGCCGTCGACGCGACGTTTTGCATGCGGCCTGGGATTTGTCCGTATTTCCGCAAAATGCAAAAAATAGCGCTTGACCCGACCGGTCCAATTGCCATACAATATGCAATACTGGCGATAGGTAGCCTCATCGGCGCCCTTCGGCCGGCTTCCTGAACAACCAAACCGGTCCCCCGCGCAGAGCGCGGCGGCGCCTCACGCAAAAACGGAGAACTATCATGCAAGACGACGGTCATCAGACCGGCGGCGCGCCCGCGCGCGCCAAGCCCAGGCGCCGCATGGGGCGGCGAAAAGTGGAGGGCCCGACCAGCTTCCTGGGCGCCACACTGGAAGAGCGCATGCGCCTGAGGACGGTGGTCGATCCCGAGACCGGCTGCCATCTGTGGACGGGCACGCTCACGCCAGGGGGCTACGGCCGCGTCCACGTCGCCGCGCATCGGCTGGCGTGGCAACTGGCCAATGGACCCATACCCGCCGGCATGCTGGTGCTGCATCGGTGCGACAACCCGCGGTGCTGCAACCCCGAGCACCTGTTCCTGGGCACGGCGCAGGACAACATGACCGACAAGGTGCGCAAGGGACGAACGCGCAACGGCTGGACCGGAAAGCTCACGGCGCCGCGGAAGGCGGCGGGGCAGGATGGCGCGTCCAGCTCCAGGCCCTACACGATCGCGCACCCGGCCAGGAGGCGCACGATGAGGCCGTTCATCCTCTCGATGCTCCGCGAGGCCGCCGCGCCGCTCACCTCGGCGCAGATAACCGACGCGTGGCTGGCAAAGGGCGAGGTCGGCCCGAACGAAACCCGCGTCGTAATTAGCCGGCGCGTGGGCTCAATGCTGACCCACCTGCGGAACCAGGGCGCAGCGCGGCATGAGGGAATTGGAGCGGACGGCTACAACGGGTGGGTAAGCGCGTGAGAGGGTCCAGCTCCGTGCCGCTGATGGAAGTGCGCTACAGCGACGACCAGGGCCGCACCTTCGGCCACTGGCTTGCGACGCCGTTGGGCGCTGGGGGTGAATACGCCACGCGGGCCTATTGGGAGCGCCTCGGCCGGATGCGCGCGCCGGGCCGGCTGATCGAGGTGCGCTGCTCCGAGCCGGTGGACGTGGCCTTCAGCCACTTAGAGCTTAAACCTCTTCGGGCGGCGAATTAAGAGAAGTGATCCACAGATGACGCAGATGGACACAGACGGTACCGCGCTGATCTCACTGCGCAAGCAGGGCGTGGCGCGGAATGAGGGCTATGGGGCGGATGGATATAAGCGTTGGGTTCGGGTCTAGCGGCCCGTCAGCGTATTGCAGCGCACTCGGGCACTCCCGACTCGTTAGTGTCGCACTTCCAGACTTGACCTTCGCGTGTATCCACCATCCATACGCCGCCTTTGGCGTCCGGCGCGATGGCGTAACTCTCTGGACTCGGGGGCTTGGGCTTCTCTTCGCAGGCGCTCAGAATCATCGCCAAGGCAACGGCGAGGATCATTGCGCGCATGTATTTGCCCTCCCATAGCCGCCGACAGACTGTGCCTTTCGGCCAAGGCTGACAAGCGCGGCTAATCAGCGCGTGTGGGCACCAGTGGCCAAGGGGCGGCGTTGAAGCTGGCCTTTTGGAAGGCGGTCACCCCGGCCCTTACGAGCGTTTGCGCGACCTCGTGAACCGTGACGCCCCATCCGAGCCGCCTTCCCATATCGAGGAGAAAATCGCCCTGCTCACGATCAAGCTTGAACTGTATCGTGATAGTCCGATCGCCCTTGCTGGGCCTTCCTGGGCCTCGTTTGATCGGATCGGGCAATCTGGATTTCTCGGATTAATAACCCTATTTTAATCCAATAAATCTCTTGTGTGGGGGTGTCGAATCTGAGAGGATTTGACTTGACTTCGCAGCGTCCAGAAGGGCGTTGAAAAAGTTAGGACGACCACCTTTTCGGATGATCGCCCTAGTTGTTGTCGGTGGACACCTCGGGAATTGAACCCGACGGCCAGAGTGCGAACCCCCGGTCCGGCGAACCTGCGGCGCCCATAGATGACCCTGAGGCCGGCCGAAAGGTCGGCCTCAGTGCTATTGGGGCTAGGCTGATTTGCCTATTTCTTGAAATCCCGCCTCCGTGCTGGCGTTGAACGCCGAATCAATCACCCTTGGCTATATATAGTGGGAGCCATACCCTCGGACCCCAGCATATGGGGTCACACCGCCGTTGCACCGTCAACGGGCACCGATGCTCCGTCACACATTTTTTTCGTTAACGAGCGGTAAACACCGGCGGGGTTGCGCGGTTAGGCGGCGCTCTTCCGTCAGTGGGCCTTCCACTGAGGCCTGACGGACTGGCCCAGCGCGGCGGCCGTAGCGGCACGGCTATGATTGCCTGCCGCGCCCTAATCCCCTGGTCGCCAGCGCGACTGCTCCGGCATGGTGGTGAAGAAGTCCGGCTCGCGGGTGAAGTGATAGGCGGTGGTGTCGAGCGCCCCGATGAGGACGTGCAGGATCTTGTAGTCCGTGCTCTGCGGCCGGACCTTCGTGCTGAGCGCGATCAGTTCGTCGCGGAAAGGCTTTAGCCTCGCGAAGGCGGCCTTCGGATCAATGATGCCGGTGTAGCGGACCTGGGCCATGGCGGCCCAATCGTGGCGCGGGCGCGCGATCGCCGCAAGCCGAAGTTCTCATTTTGTTCGCGGAGGCGCCCGTGGCCAGTCCGTGCATGCCCTTCCGTTGGGGGGCCAGGATTGACTAAGATGGCGGCCGAGGAGTGCGCCCATGAACGTCAGCGTCCGCCGCGACCTGTTCGACAATCCGATCGGCACCGACGGCTTCGAGTTCGTCGAGTTCACCGCCCCCGAGCCCGACCGGCTGAAGGGCCTTTTCGAGCAGATGGGTTTCACCGCCGTCTCGCGCCATCGCTCGAAAAATGTGCTGCGTTTCGCCCAGGGCGACATCAATTTCATCCTCAACATGGAGCCGTCGGGCCAGCCGGCGGCGTTCCGCGCCGAACATGGACCGTCGGCCAACGCCATGGCTTTCCGGGTCAAGGACGCGGGATCGGCGATCCAGCGGGCGGTCGAGCGCGGGGCCACGGCCGTGGCCAACCGCGTCGGACCGATGGAGCTCAACATCCCGGCCATCGAGGGCATCGGCGGCTCGCTGCTCTACCTCGTCGATCGATACGGCGCGCGCGAGATCTATGATGTCGACTTCCTGCCCATCGAGGGCGCGCGGCCGCGCGACGAGGTGGGCCTCACCTACCTCGACCACCTGACTCACAACGTCCATCGCGGCCAGATGGCCAAATGGGCCGAATTCTATGAGCGCATCTTCAACTTTCGCGAGATCCGCTACTTCGACATCCAGGGCGAGTACACCGGCCTCACCTCGAAGGCAATGACCGCGCCCGACGGCAAGATCCGCATCCCGCTCAACGAGGAATCGAAGAAGGGCTCGGGGCAGATCGAGGAGTTCCTGATGAAGTTCAACGGCGAGGGGATTCAGCACATCGCGCTGCGCACCGATGATCTGTGCGCGAGCGTCGATGGCCTGCGTCGCGCGGGCGTGCCGCTGATGGGCGCGCCGAACGACATCTACTACG
>JBOHLC010000115.1:0-2428 GCA_050729395.1 Caulobacteraceae bacterium | reverse complement strand
GTCGTTTTCCGAATCGATTCGGGGTTTTTGGGCTTACTTCAGGTGCTTGGCGAGATGCTTGTTCATCTCGAACATGTTGACCCTGTCCTTGCCCCCGAACACTGGCCTCAACTTGGCGTCGGCCATGATTTCACGCTTATTCGCGGGATTTTGAAGTTTGTTGGCTTTGATATACGCCCACATCTTCGATACGACTTCGCCCCGAGACAGTGAACCGGCCCCGACGATCGCTGACAACTCGTTCGACGGTTTCAGAACCTGTTGAAGTCCGTTGGGCTTTTTATCCGGCATTTGGTGTTCTCGCTCCCAGAAAGGCCCGTCACGGCGATCGCGCGCGCCTTACAGAGAGAGAATGGCCAAATCCGCGCCCTTGCCAAGCCCTAGGTTCGAGAAAACGTCATCTGTCCGGTGAAAAACATTACTGTTTGACGATCACCGAAAGGCCATCGCCGATACTGGCGAGCGTCGAAACCACGCGCTTATCGCCGTGGATCTTGGCCGCCAGGGCGCGCAGGGCGGCCGTGTCGGGCGAAGAATCGGCGGCGTCGGCGACGGCGCCGCTCCACAGCATATTGTCGATCAGCATCAGGCCGCCGGGGCGCAGCAACTCGAGGCCGAGCTCGTAATAGGCGTCGTAGCCGGTCTTGTCGGCGTCGATGAACATCATGTCGAAATGGCCGGCGAAGCCTTCGTCTAGCAGGGCGCGCAGACTGTCGGCCCCCGGGCCGACGCGGGCGGCGGCGATGGCCTCGACGCCGGCGGCGCGCCAGTAGGCGCTGGCCCGGTCGATCAGGGCGCCGGAGATGTCGCAGGCGACGAGCTCGGCATCGGCGCCATGCATCGCCTGCATGGCGAGCGCCACGGCGGTGGACGAATAGCCCGTGAAGACGCCGACCTCGAGGGCGCGGCGGGCGCGGATGGCGGCGGCCAGCACGCTCATGAGGGCGCCCTGCTCGGGACTGATCTGCATGCCGGCGCGGGAATCGGACGCGGTCTCGGCGCGGCAGCGGGCGAGGACTTCGTGCTCGGCGACGCCCCATTTCTGGACGTAAGCCAGGACCGGCGGCGCAAGACCCATGGTGGCGGACATCGGCGGGACTCCTTTTCGTTACAGCAACGCCTGGGCGGCGGCGTCGAGGATGGCTTCGGCGTCGAGGCGGTAGGCGCGGTAGAGATCGTCGATCTCGCCGGACTGGCCGAAGGCCTCGACGCCGAGGGCGCGGACCTGGTGGCCGGCGACGCCGCCCAGCCAGGAGAGCGTCGCCGGCGGGCCGTCGATGACGGTTATGAGGCGCGCGCGCTCGACAAGGCGGGCGAGAAGGTGGGCGGCGTGGGAGCGGCCGCCGGCGGCGGACCAGCCGCGGTGCAGTCGGTCCGGGCTGACCACGGCCAGCAGGCCCGCGCCCGGATAGTCCTCGCGGATGGCCGCCAGGGCGCTGGCCGCCTCGGGCGCGACGGCGCCGGCGTAGACCACGGCCAGCTCCGCGCCCGGCTCCGGTTCGACCTGCCAATAGGCCCCGTCGATGAGCTGGCGCGTCCAGGCCTCGCTGACCTCGCGCTCGGGCTGGTCGAGCACGCGGGTGGAAAGGCGCAGATAGACGCTGCCGCCGTCCTGCGCCTGCAGATGGTCGAAGCTCCAGCGCATGATCTCGGAAAGCTCGTCGACGAAGGCCGGCTCGAAAGCCGACAGTCCCGCCTGGGCCATGCCGATGAGCGGAGTGTGGATCGACTGGTGGGCGCCGCCTTCGGGCGCCAGGGTGAGGCCCGACGGGGTGGCGGCCAGGAGGAAGCGGGCGTCCTGGTAGCAGGCGTAGTTGAGGGCATCGAGGCCGCGGTTGATGAACGGATCGTAGAGCGCGCCCACCGGCATCAGGCGGGCGCCGAAGAGGTCGGCGGTGAGGCCCAGCGCGCCCAGCATCAGGAAGAGGTTGTTCTCGGCGATGCCCAATTCGATGTGCTGGCCCTTCGGCCCCATGGCCCAGCGCTGGGTCGAGGCGATGGCGGCGTCGCGGAAGGTGTCGGCGTGGGCCTCGCGGGCGAAGAGGCCGCGCTGGTTGACGAAGGCGCCGAGGTTGGTCGAGACGGTGACGTCCGGCGAGGTGGTGACGATGGCGTCGGCCAGGGGCGCGCCGGCGCGGGCGAGGTCATTGAGGATGCGGCCGAAGGCGCCCTGGGTCGACTGCTTGCCCGTGGGCCTGGGAAAGGCGCCGGCGGCGGGGACCTCGATGCGCGGCGCGGGTGGCGTCGGCGCGCGGGCGCCGAAGGGGACGCGCTCCAGGAAGGCGCGATATTCGTCCGGCTCGCGGGGAAGGCCGGCGAAGGGGGCCCATTCCTCTCCGGCCGGCACGCCCATGGTCTTCTGGTAGGCGGCCATCTGAGCCTGCGTCATCAGGCCGGAGTGGTTGTCCTTGTGGCCCTGGAACGGCAG
>JBOHLC010000114.1:0-7332 GCA_050729395.1 Caulobacteraceae bacterium | reverse complement strand
AACATTGTCACGATGCCGTTCTGGACGCCGTTGAAGTTGACCTTCTTCACGCCCAGCAGCTCCTCGATGGCGACGCCGGGGCGGAACATATAGTCCTTGATCATATCCGTCTTCGGCGTCGGCTCCTGGCCCCAGGCGATGCCGACGCTGCCGCCGCCGCACAGGAAGACCGGGCGCACATCGCCGCTCGACCCGCCCGAGCCGTTCAAGACCGCGCCGCCGTTGATGTTCACGGCCTCGGCGTAGATGTCGATCTCCGGGATCTCCCGGTGAACGACGCCGTCGTAGAGCAGATCGCCGTCCTGGAAGAGCGGGTTGTCCTTCATGCCCGGGCTCTCGCGCGAGCGGGCCTGGGTGTTGGCGTCGACGATGGTCGTATCCAGCTTCAGGTCGCGGAAGGTGCGCGAGCCGTGGAAGGCGACGTAGAACTCACGCCCATCGCCGTCGGTGGCCCGGAACGGCCGGATGTGCGGATCGGCCGCCTTGGCGATGCGCTTGCCCAGCGACATGATCGCCGCCGAGGCCTTGTCCGTGGTCGGAACATTGCCAAGCGCGGTGGCGAAGGTCGCCGAGTAGTTGCCGATCGCCGAGCCGAACAGAACCCGGTCCGACTGGGCGGCTACCCACGCATTCTGCTGGGCCGCCGTGGCCTGGTCGAAGTTGACGCAGGCGCCGTTCACGTCGGTCACCATGGCGTTCATCGCCTTGATGATGTCGTCGCGCAGCTTCTCCGATTCCCACACCCGGAGCGCGTCCTTGGCCGCGTCCCACAGGTTGATCTCGGTGCGGAAGGTCGTGGACTTGGGCAGCCGCACGCCGTTCCGTCGCCAGTCGATGGTGATCGGGCAGTTGTAGTTGACGAGCTCCTCTTCCTGGCCGTCGAGCACCTGGGCGCCCGTTACGCCGGCGGCCTTCAGGCGGCCGATGAACGGGATGTTGATGGTGCGCATGGCCTCTTCCTCACGCTGGAACTTGGTGAGGATGATGCCGCCCTTGTTGAGGTCGGCGTTGGTCATGTAGGGCATGAACCGGCTTTGCCGGACATACTCCTGGAAGTAGGTCGTCACCCAAACCTGACGTTCGGATGCGGTAGCGAGGATGGTTTCGGCCATCGGTTGTTTTCCTTATCGGATGGCGGCTCTGAACGCCTCGCCCTCGGCCACCACGATGTGGGCCTGGCCGGCCGCGCCGTTGCCGGGCGCGGTGGCGAGGGAGCGCGGGACGGGCGCGGGAGCGGCCGGTTGCGGGACGGGAGCTTGGGTCTGGAGCTCGGCTTGCGCCGCCTTCCAGGCGTTGAAGGCTTCGAGATCGCCGGGGCCGACCGCCGCGAGAATCTGCTCGCGGTTGTAGGCTTGCATGGCGGCCTCGTAGGGATCGTCGGACGTTCTCATCTGAGCGTTGAAGATCGGGTCGGCGTCGCACCTGGCCACCGCCCAGTCGTGGACGGTGGAGGTCAGCTCCGGGCCGTACTGCCGCTCGGCGAACCGGCGCGAGACGCGCAGGTTCTGAGCGTACAGGGCGGCCTCGTAGCGTTCCTCCGGCGGCAGCGGTTCGGCCGCGGCTTTCTGTTGGGCCGCGATGCGATCCTCCAGTGCCTTGGCCTTCTGCTGCGCCTTCTGGCGCTGGTCGCGCTCGTCGAGCAGGGCGGAGATAGGGACGTGTCCTCCCGGACTTGGTCCGGGATCCGGCGCCTGCGGGGCGGGCGTTGGCGAAGCCTGCGAAGCCTGCGAAGCCTCTGGCGGAGCAGGCTCCTTGGCCGCGAACTTGCCGTCGGCGTCCCTCGCGGGACCTTCCGGCGCGGCTTGCGGCTCCGGTGGCGTGTCAGCCGCCGGCGCCTCGACGTGTTCGATCTTCTCCTGGCCGGGTTCCGGCAGGAGCGCTTTCAATGGATTGTCCATGACTTACCCTCGCCCTTGACGGAGGCGGCCCGTCTCGCCCGATCACCCGGCGGCGGTAGAGTGAGTTGACGGCCTCACCCGGCCGGATCGCCCGTACCCCGGCGGCGGGAGGGGCCGTACTGGCGCCCATTCCAAAAAATCGCGTCATCCCGGACGAAGCGCATCAAACGCGGAGATCCGGGACCCAGGCGGGCCATGCATTGACCGTGAACTGGCCAGGTCGGCGCTAGCCGCTCTGGGTCCCGGCTCTCCGGAGCGTCCACGCGCTCCTCCGGCCGGGATTGACGCAATGAGTGTTGCGGTGGGTATTCTCTACTGCGGCTGCGGCGCTATCGGCTCGCCGCCGTTGTCGGTGTCGGCGCTCTCTATGGCGTGCGCCTGAATCCTTTGCTGCGTCGCATTGGCGTCCCTCACCGAGCCGACCCCGGCCTCGAAGCCGGCCCCGGCATGTTCGGCGTGCATGGCCTGGGCCTCGGTCAGCGCGTTCAGCACGCTCGCCTGCCCTTGCGCCGTCTTCTGCAGCGCGCTCGCCTGCGTCTCGTGGATCTTGGCCACCGCGTGCGCCTGTTGCAGCTGCTGCGCCTGGGCGTTGGCCTCCTGCGCCGCCTCCTGCGCTTGCTTGATCACGTCGAGCACTGAGCGCTTGTGCGGGATCTGGCTCAGCTGGATCATGGCGGTGAGCGGGATCTGGGTCTGCCACTGCGGGTTGGAGCCGACCATCGCCATCAACTCGGAGAACTGTTCCTGGGCGACGGTGCCCGTGTCTGGCTGGGCGTCGACCTCGATGTCGACGTCCATCTCGGCCACGGCGTTCCTGTAGCCAAGCACTTGCGGCATGACCGCCGGCAGGCCCGTCTCCGGATGCACGCCGATGGCCGGCTGGCCGAGCACCGGCTGATTGAGGCCCACGAACTTGGGCGCGTCCTCGTCGTCGGTGACTCGAATGAAGACCGGCGCGGTCCAGAACTGTTTGGCCCTGGCCCAGCACTGGCGATAGACGCGCAGCTCCCAGTCCTCCAGGGCGCCGAAGATCACCGCCAGCTCCACCAGGCCGGCCTGCTGGCGCGCCAGCAATGCCCGGCCGGAGGAATCCTCCGTCCCACGTCCAAGAACGGCCGGGTTGGGCGCCATGCGCTCCATCTCGGCCTTGGCCTCCTGCATCAGCTCCACATTGCCCTGGAACTCGGCCACGCTTGGGGCCATCACCCAGCCGAACGGTAGCACGCCGTCAGGCCTCGCCGCCTCGGCGCGCGCCACGTTGACGTCGGTTCCCATCACCGCCGGGTCCTTGGCCTGGATGCGGCTCACGTTCAGCAGATGCAGCGCCTTGGAGCGGCGCTTGTTGATCTCGTCCTGGACGCTGAGCATGTCCCAGGCCACGCCATAGCGGGCGTTGTCGGGCCGCACGTAGGCGCTCATCGCCTCGATCGGACAGTCCGGCTTGCCCTTGTGATCCAGATAGGGGCTGGCCCCTTCCTCGAGGATGTCCGAGCCGGTGAACACCGCGCGCTTCCACGAGCCCTCGCGGTAGTACATCTCCACAACCATCAGGCGGCGCTGCTTGCGGTCCACCCACGCCCCGCCGGTCGAAGAGCCTTGCAGCGGGCGGTCCTGGAAACTCATGTCCGGGACCATGCCCCCGCCGACGCCGTTTTCTATCGTTGCCTCGATGGCCGTCCGCTTGCCCGGGTAGA
Organism: Caulobacteraceae bacterium; assembly: GCA_050729395.1. Lineage (GTDB taxonomy): Bacteria > Pseudomonadota > Alphaproteobacteria > Caulobacterales > Caulobacteraceae > Acaudatibacter. The sequence continues at coordinate 3,740 of JBOHLC010000114.1, read as the reverse complement.
GGGCCATGGCGTCGTCGGCATACATCCACTTGGCGATGCCCAAGAACCTGGCGTCCTTGTAGTCGCGCCGGCGCGATCTGGGGTCGCCGAAGAACTCCTCCCAGCGGACCTGGGTGATGGTGACATGCCGGTCGTCATCGACGCCCATCAGGGCGGCGCACGTCCCCGGCACCAGCATGTCGGTGAAGCAATCGCGCTTGACGCTCTTGAAGCGGTTGAAGTCGCAGATGTAGCGCAGGATGTCGGTGACCGTGTCCGCCTGGTCGGTCTTGCCGGGCTCGCGCGGCCACGCCCTGGGGTCCGAGCGCGAGCGCTCCGTCACGCCTACGATGCCGTTGATCGCCGGCTTGATTCGGTTGACCACGATCGGCGGTTGGCGCCGTTCCCGCAGCGCGGCCAGCTCGGCCGGGGTGTATTGATCGTTGTCGTAGTAGTCGATGGCGATAAGGCTGTTGCTCCTGGCCACTTCGGTTAGGTCGCGCGCCTCGGCGAAATAGCGCTTCAGCTTTGCCAGGTCCGCCGGCTGGGTGTTGTCCGGATCGGTGTCCCTGTTCGATATTTCGGGCGCGGCGCCCGTGGCTATGTCCATCGCGGCGCGTCGTGCGGCCATCCGACACTCCTTCTCTTTCTGCAAAACACTCTCTTCCCCCCGCATCGGGCGGAGGTGGCCCTTGGGGCCGAAGGGGGCGGCTCATTGATTTGCGAGACCGTCATCCCCCATCCCCGGCGGAGATTATCCTCGGCCGGACCCGGTGGCCGGTACTTGCGCCCCGACGCGGGAGGAAGAGAGAGGCGGGAGCGGGTGCCCGTCGACACCTCTTCCCACGTTGCATATTGTACCATATTCCGACCGGTTGTCAAGCGCTAATTTGCGATTTGCGATTTTTTTGTCGCGATCCCCCGAGCCCCAAGCCGATCGGACCTTTGCGTACCGTAGCGGCGTGCTCGAAGCGCGCTTTCGCAATCCTGCGGTCGGCCGGCGTAACTACAATGATCTTGTTCAGCGGCCCCTAACCGTCGATACTATTCGGGGCAATGCAGGGAAAAGGGAGGCGGGGAGGGCGTCTGTCGACACCTCTTCCCACATTGCATATTGTACCATGTTCCAACCGGTTGTCAAGCGCTATTTTGCGATTTGTGAACATTTCTGCGCCGATCTCAGATGAGGTTCCCGACCCGAGGTCCCGCGCCGCGGCGCCCGTTGCCGTTCCCGGTGGGGCGGTCCCGCGGTGAGTGAGGGCGCCCCGCTCGTTGGCATGGCCTTGGAGGCCGCTCCCGCGATCGATGGCGCGCGCGCGGCGGCGCACCCCCGCGTCCGTGGCGAGCTGTTGGTGGCGGCGATCCTCATCGCCGGCATGTGGGTCGCTGCCCATCCCTACCTGGGCGTCTTCCATGACGGCCGCCTCTATGCGGTCCAGGCGCTGCACGCCCTCGATCCAGGCCGCTTCGCCTCCGATCTCTACTTCCGGTACGGCTCGCAGGATTCCTTCACCCTCTACACATTCGTCTACAAGCCTTTCGTCGCCGCGCTCGGCGTGCCGGCGGCGGACCTGGCCGCGACCCTGTTCGGCGAGGCCCTGTGGCTCGCTTCCGCCGCCTGGCTCGCGCGCACCCTCTTCAAGGACCGGACGGAGTTCCTGCTCGCCCTCGCGGCCGTGATCCTCCTGCCCGCGGGCTACGGCGGCCTGGGCATCTTCCACTATGCCGAGCCCTTCCCCACGCCCCGCCTGTTCGCCGAGGGGCTGACCCTGCTCACCTTCGCCCTGGCCCTTCGCCGGCGCTTTGCGCTCTCGGCCCTGGCCCTGGCCGCCGCCGCCGTTCTGCACCCTCTGATCGGCCTGGGCGCGGCGGCCCTGATGGCCCTCGTCGCCGCCGGCCGCGATCGCCGTGTCTGGTTCCTGATCGCCGCCGCCGCCCTCGCCGCCATCGCCCTGATCGCCCTCCGCGTCGGCCCCTTCGCCCGCGCCCTGGCCGTCTATGATGACGCCTGGTTCCACATCGTCAGGCGCCGCTGCGCCTTCGGTTTCGTTTCCGAATGGCGCTGGTCGGATGATTGCCAGGCGGCCGCCTCGATCTCGGCCCTGTGCGTCGCCTGGCGCCTCGCCACGGCGGCCGAGCGCGCCTTCATCGTCCCCCTGCTCGTCGTCACCCTTGGCGCCCTCGTCCTCTCCATTCTCGGCGTCGATGTATTGCGTGACGTCCTGATGCTGAACCTTCAGGTCTGGCGCGTTCTGTGGCTCACCGCCCTGGCCGCCAATGCCTTCATCGCCATCGTCCTCGCCCGCGCCCCAGCCGGCGGCATTTCCCGCGAATACCTCGCCGTGGCCCTCGCCGCCGGTGTGGCCTCCCGCTTCTTCCTGCCCTTGACCGTCATCGATCCCTTCCTGCTTCTCGCCGCCCTGGCCATCCTGCAGGCGGAGTTGCGCAAGGGCGCGCCGTTGGCGCCCTGGCTCAGGGTGCTGGCGCGGACCGGGCTCGCCCTGGCCATCGTCGCCATGGTTATGGTCATGCGCATCTGGGCCACGCACTCGCTCGACGTCCTGGCCGCCTGCGTCCAGGCGGCGGTCGCGGTCTCATCCGGGCTGCTCCTGATTGTCCTCATCCGCCGCGGTCCGACGCGGGTGCTGGCCTTGGCCGGCGCGGCTTGCCTCGCCTCCGGCCTCGCCTTCGCCGATCGGGAGACTCCCTGGCGCGCCTTCGCCGATTCGCCGCGCGTCCCCGCCGGCCTGGCCGCCTTCGTGCCCAAGACCGGCACGCTCTACTGGGAGGGCGAGCAGAGCCTCGATCTGATCTGGTTCAAGCTGCGTCGGCCAAACTACTATTCCTGCTCGCAAGGCCCGGGCGCGATGTTCTACCGCCGCACCGCCTTCGACTACGCCCGGCGCGGCGCGGTCCTGCGCACCCTGGGCACGCGGGATTTCTCGGACGTCTCGTCATTTTGTGAAGCGAACGTCCACTACGGCCAGCGCGGCCCGACGAGCCCCGGCCAGCTTATCGCCGCCTGCCGCGCCTTGCCCGACCTCGACACCATCGTCCTGGATCGCCCCGTGCCGGGCCTCGCCGCGCCGTCGTGGCGCGCGCCGGTCGCGCAGGAGCCGGAGCCGGACGGCTCCGTCGGCCGGGTCGCCACCTTCTATCGCTATTCGTGCGCGGCCCTGAGATGAGCGAGCAGGCGCGCGGTCCGGCGCTCATCACCGGCGGGGCCGGGTTCTTCGGCGGTCTGCTCGCCAGGCGCCTGCTCGAGGCGGGGCGCGAGTGCGTCATCCTCGATGTGCGCGATCCTGATTTCATCCATCCGCGCCTCACCGCCCTGCGTGGCGATATCGGCGATCCCACCTTCGTCTCCGAGGCGTTCGAGGAGTATCGGCCCGAGACGGTCCACCACTGCGCCGCCATGCTGGCGCACGCGGTCGCCGACAAGTCCTTCCTCTGGCAATCCAACGTCGAGGGCACGCACAATGTGGTCGCCTCGGCCGCGGACTGGGGCGCGCGCAGCCTGGTGTTCATTTCCTCCAATTGCCTGTGGGCCGATAACAAGCACCGCCCGGTGCGCGAGGATGACGCGCCCGCCCCGGTGGAGATCTACGGCCGCTCGAAATGGGCGGCGGAGCAGATCCTGGATAGGTACCGCGATAAGCTGAACGTCATCACCATCCGCTCGCCCACGATTGTAGAGGAGGGCCGCCTGGGCCTCCTGGCCATCCTGTTCGAATTCATCGACGAGGGCCGCAAGGTGTGGG
>JBOHLC010000113.1:0-16711 GCA_050729395.1 Caulobacteraceae bacterium | reverse complement strand
CATGCGCAAGGTGCCGGGCCTGAAGAAGAAGCCGTCGACCTCGGAGTTGCTGGACTGGCTCAAGCTGTTGATGGTCGAGGACATCGACGACGTGGCCCTGCGCGAGCGCGATCCGACCAAGCTTCTGCCGCCGCTGGCCGGCGCGCTGCTCAAGAACGAGCAGGACGTCCATCTCTTCGAGCGGCTGGCGTTTCTCGCCAGGCGCGAGGGATCGGGCGCCAGACCCGGGCAAAACTAGGCCCCTTACAGGTTATTCACTGGACCGGCGCCGGTCCGCGCGCGAAACTGAACTTCGCTGGGACGGAGGCTCATAGGATCATGCGTTCGCGCGCCATCTTAATCTTGACCGTGGCCGGAGCGGGTCTCGCGCTCGCCGGCTGCTATCGCCCGTTTTTTCGCCACCACCATCCCTATCGGACGGTGACGACGCTCGATTGTCCAGCAAGCCAGGGCGATCTGACGCGCAAGGATCAAGCGGCCGACGGCAAGACCTGCGACTATGTCGGACCTAACGGCGAAGCGGTGACGCTGCAACTGGTCGCCCTGAACGGAACCGACGCCAACGCCGCGCTCGCGCCGCTGGAGGCCAAGCTGCGCGCCGAGGCGCCGGCCGCGGCGACCAGCGCGCCGGCCGGCAATGGCGAAGGGCGGGTGGATATCGACCTGCCGGGCATCCACATCCACGCCTCGGGCAAGGACAACGACCAGAACGGGTCCAGCTCGGTCAGGATCGGTCGCGACACCTCGGCCGCCGGCAATACCGTCGTGGCCAGCAATGGCTCGGGCGCGGTGGACATCGAGGCCCATGACAAGGGCGCGGAGATCCGTGTCGACGAGGGCCGCGGCGGAGTGCGCCGCGATTTCATCCTCGCCTCGGACACGCCCGGACCCAACGGCTACAAGGTCGCCGCCTACAGCGCGCGCGGGCCGAAAGGCGGGCCGCTGGTCGTGGCTTCCATGCTCGCCAAGTCCGACGATCACGACCGGCTGAGCGACGACATCCACGAACTCCTGCGCGACAATGTCGGCGGCGGCGGCTGGTGAGAGTTCAGGCTGGCGAGACGTCGACCACCTTGTAGGTCAGCGGCCGGCCGTCTTCGTCGGTGACGGTGACGTATTCGCCCACGGCGAAGCGGTGATCGCCCAGCCGGTACACCGGCTCATCGTCCAGATCGTCCATGTCGCCATAATCGAAGAACCAGCGCGGACCGCGACGAACCAGATGGCCGTCGGCCGGATCCTCGTCGGGGGCGAAGCGGCGCACGACGCAGGCCTCCTTGTGCCTGGCGTAGGCGGCCGGATCGAGCCGCGCGTCGGCGGTCAGCGGCGCGACCAGCGAATAACCGCGGTGATCGTCTCCGCTGGCGAACTCGGTTCCCGGGTTGCGCGCCAGGCGCATGACGATGCGAGACAGGGCCACGGCGATCTCCGGACAATCAGTGCGACAGGAAGAGGGACGGACTGTCGGCGTTGAGGAAGGTGCGGGTCGCGCCGCCAAAAATGAATTCCCTCAGCCGCGGATGGCCGAACGCGCCGGCCACGAGAATGCTGGCCGAGGCGGCGTTCGCGGCCGCGAGCAGCGCGGGCGCCGCCTCCCCGTTTACAGGAACCACCTGGACCTGGCTGGCGACGCCTCGCGCCGACAGGAAGGCCTGAAGACGCGGCGGATCGCACTTGCGCGAGGACGACGTGGGCGCGCTCAGCACCAGCACCCGCCGGGCCTTCTGCAGCAGAGGCAGGGAGGTGCGCATGGCCCGGCTGGCTTCCTTGCCGCCGTCCCAGGCGACCGCGACCACCCCGCCGACCTCGAGACCGGGCCTGGCCACGACAGTCGGTCTCTGCTCACCGGCGACGATCTGCTGGAACGCCTCGGCGAGCGAACCCTTGCCGCGGGCGGCCCCGTCGTCGAACACCAGGACGTCCGACAGCCGGCCCTCCATGGCCAGGCCCGACCAGACGGGGGAGTTCAGGGAAACGAAGCTCTTGCGCTCGTAAGCCAAGGCGTCGAACACCGCCTTGGCCGCGGCCTCGCCCTCCCTCGCCGCGACCCGGATGCTCTCAACGGCGGTGGCCTGGACCCCGCCCATGAAGCCATCGCCCATCCACGGGATGAGGTCGGCCACATCGGCCGGCGCGTGGACGCAGGCGAGTTCGGCGCCGAAGGGCTCGGCCAGCGCGAGGCCGGCGGCGGCCACGCGCCGGTCCGCTTCGCCGCCAGACAGGGGGACCATGATCCTCGCCCAGTCCATGTGCATCTCCCTCGCCTTCCTCGGCTTGGCAAATGCCGGCCCACGCAGGGCATTTGTCAAGTCGCGCCAGCTTGGCCAATGCGCCTTGAAGGCCCGAGTTCCCGCGCCTATGAAACCGCGTCGAGGAGACTTCTTGGACTTTCGCTCTAAGCTCGCGCGCGCCTGGGAGACGTCTGGCACCTGCCTGTGCGTGGGGCTCGACCCCGTTCTCGAACGAATGCCCGAAGCGTTCTCCGGCGAGGCCCGGCCGGTGCTGGCCTTCAATCGCCACATCATCGACCTGGTGGCCGACCGCGTCGCCGCGTTCAAGCCGCAGTTCGCCCACCATGCCGCCTACGCGGCCGAGGACGATCTGGCGCGGACTATCGCCTATATCCACGAGCGCGTGCCGCATGCGGTGGTGATTCTCGACGCCAAGCGCGGCGATATCGGCTCGACCGCCGAGATGTACGCTCTCGAGGCTTTCGACCGCTACGACGCCGACGCGGTGACGGTGAATCCTTACATGGGCGATGACACCGTCGAGCCGTTCGTTGGCCGGGCCGACCGCGGCGCGCTCATTCTGTGCCGCACGAGCAATCCCGACGCGGGCCGCTTCCAGGGCGCCGTCGCCGGCGGCGAGCCGCTCTACCTGGCCATCGCCCGGCGTGCGGAAGAGGTGTGGAACAGGCTGGGCAATGTGATGCTGGTGGTCGGCGCGACCGCGCCTTCGGAAATGGCCGCCGTCCGGGAGGTCGCGCCCAGCCTCGCCATCCTGGCCCCAGGATTCGGCGCACAGGGCGGCTCGGGCGGAGAGATCATCCGCGCCGGCCGCCGGGCGGACGGTCAGGGGCTGCTGGTCTCGGCGTCGCGCTCGATCCTGTACGCGGGCGGACCGGCCGAGATACGTCAGGCGGTGGAAGACGCGCGCCGAACGCTGGCCGCGCCCGTGGAGGCCTAGCGCCTGGACCTCTATAGTCCCTGGCGAACCTGATCCTGGAGGCGCCGTGGCCAAGACGTCGAGAACCACGCGGGCGCCCGCGCCCCGGGCGTGGCAGCGCATGCTTTCGGGCCGGCGGCTCGACCTGCTCGATCCCTCGCCGGTGGACATCGAGATCGAGGATATCGCCCACGGCCTGGCGCGGGTCGCGCGCTGGAACGGCCAGACGCTCGGCGCCCACGCCTTTTCGGTCGCCCAGCATTCCGTCGTCGTCGAAGAGCTGGCGGCCCACATTCGTCCGGGCCTCGCGCCGCGCTGGCGGCTGGCCGCCCTGCTGCACGACGCCGCCGAATATGTGATCGGCGACATGATTTCCCCGTTCAAGACCGCGCTTGGCCTGGACTATCGAACATTCGAGAACCGGCTCGAGGGCGCGATCCACATCCGCTTCGGGTTGCCAGTCGCCACGCCGACCCCGATCGAGACCCTTATCAAGACCGCCGACCGGGCCAGCGCCTTCCTCGAGGCGACCCAGCTGGCCGGGTTCGAGCATGGCGAGGCCCTGGCGCTCTTCGGCGCCGCGCCCGCGGGCTTCCATGCGCACATGACGCCTCTGGCCCCCGATGAGGCCGCCCGGCGCTATCTGCAGCGCTTCCACGTTCTTTCCGAAGCCTCGGGCTATACCCCGGCACCGTCCGCCTTCGACAGCGAATGACGCCGCGCGACGCCACCCAGGTCGTCATCGGCCTTTCGGCGGTGATCCTCGCGGTGCGTGACGGCGACGGTTTCGTCCTCACTGTCCGTCCGCACGACGCGCGCACCAGGCGGGCCTCGGCGCGCGAGGGCCTGCCGTTCGGCCCGTTCGATCCGCTCGGTCACCGCACCTTCGAACTGGCGCTGCGTGAGTTCGTCCGACATCAGACGAGGTTCGATCTCGGCTATGTCGAACAGCTCTACACCTTCGGCGATCAGGGCCGCGACGCCCCCCTGGCAGACGTGGGCGCCGGCGCCGCGCGGGTGATTTCAGTGGGCTACCTGGCGCTGGCAGCAGCCAAGGTCGATACTCAGGCTCCCGGCACCGCCTGGTCCTCATGGTCGAGGTTCTTTCCATGGGAGGACTGGCGGCGCGGCCGGCCGGACATCCTCGAAGGGTCCATCTGGCCGGCCCTTGGGGCCTGGGCCGGCCGTTCGGCCGCCCGTCGCAGTCGCGCCGATCTGCTCTTCGCCAAGGTCGGCGCGCGCTGGAACGAAGAGCGGGTGCTGGAACGCTACGAGCTGCTCTACGAGGCGGGCCTTGCTCCCGAGGCGGCGCGCGACCGGGCCCGCGCCAGCGGCGGCGCGCCCGACGAGCCGGAGGCGTTCGACCCGGCCTTCGGCGAACCGATGATCTCCGACCACCGGCGGATACTGGCAACGGCCCTCGGGCGCCTGAGAGGCAAGCTCAAGTATCGCCCGGTAGCATTTGAATTCATGCCGGAAGATTTCACCCTGTCGGCGCTCCAGCGGGCCGTCGAAACCATCGCCGGCGTGGCCCTGCACAAGCAGAATTTCCGACGGGCGGTGGAACGGTCTGGGCTTGTCGAGGGGCTCGGCCGCATCCACGCCGGCACGGGCGGCCGGCCGGCGGAGCTTTTTCGTTTCCGCCGCGAACTGCTCGCCATTCGACCGGCCGGCGGCTTGTCGCTGCCGCTGCTGCGCGAGAGCTAAAGTTCTATTGAAAGTAGGAGACGGCGGCCAGGAGCCCACCAGCGCCGGCCAGCGCGATCGAACTGAGCCACGGCCAGGGCTTTTCGAGGATGATGGCCAGGGTGGCGATGGCGATGGACATGTGCAGCAGCGTCGAGGCGATCGTCAGCCAGCCGTGGCGGACTTCGAGCCGATCGGCCCTGGCGCTCGACTGGTCGCGCTGGGCCTCGAGCGCCCGGGCCTGTTTCTGGATGCCGGCCTCTTCGGCCGCGTTGCGCGCGGCGATCTTGGCGTAGGCGCCGGCCTTGGCCCCGCCCTGGTCCGCCGCGAGCGCATAGAGGTTTTTCTTCAGGCTCTTGGCCTGAAAGAAGTTCCACTGGTCCGTCGCCCGGTTCTGATCGAGGACGGCGTTGTTCTTGGCGATGATGGTCCTGTCGCCTTCGGTCGTTTCCAGGCTGGCGACCACGGCGGCGGCGACGGCCAGGACGGCGATCGTCAGGGTCACCTTGGCGATGAACCGGTTGCCGCCCGCCTCGCTGGCGTGCCTGGCGTGTTCGTGCGCCTCCAGTTCCTCGAGCGGCGAATCCGGCACGGCTCCTACCCCTCCTCGCATGCCAGCGCCGCCTGGGCGGCCGCGAGGCGCGCGATGGGCACGCGGTAGGCCGAGCAGCTCACATAATCGAGCTTCTCCGCCTCGCAGAAGGCGATCGAGGCCGGATCGCCGCCGTGTTCGCCGCAGATGCCAAGCTTGATATCTCGCCGGACCGCCCTGCCCTTGCGCGCGGCCATGGCGATGAGCGCGCCCACGCCCTCGACATCGAGGCTCACGAACGGATCCTTATCGAATATGCCCTTGTTGACGTAGGCCTCGAGGAAGCGGACGGAATCGTCGCGACTGATGCCGAAGGTCGTCTGGGTGAGATCGTTGGTGCCGAAGGAGAAGAATTCGGCGTTCCGGGCCAGCTCGTCGGCGGTGAGGGCGGCTCTGGGAAGCTCGATCATCGTCCCCACGTGGTAGTCGACGGTCACCCCCGTCTCGGCCATCACCTCGCGCGCCACGCGGTCCGTGAGCGCGCGCAGCCAGGCCATCTCCTCGCCCTTGGCGACAAGGGGGTGCATGATCTCCGGCATCGGCGGCGTGTCGGCGTCGGCGGCCACCTCGCAAGCCGCCTCGATGATGGCGCGCACCTGCATCTCATAGATCTCCGGAAATGAGACGCCCAGGCGACAGCCGCGGTGACCGAGCATCGGATTGGTCTCGCGCAGCTCCTCCGCCCGCCGCATGAGCTTGGCCGCGTCCAGGCCCGTCGCGGCGGCCACGGCCGCCAGTTCCTCCTCGCCGTGAGGCAGGAACTCATGCAGCGGCGGATCGAGCAGGCGAAAGGTGACCGGATAGCCGGCCATGATCTTCAGGAGCTCAACGAAATCACCGCGCTGCATGGGCAGGATCTTGGCCAGGGCCGCGCGCCGGCCCGCCTCGTCGTCGGCCAGGATCATTTCGCGCACGGCGTCGATCCGCCCGGCCTCGAAGAACATGTGTTCGGTGCGGGCCAGGCCAATCCCCTCGGCCCCGAACTGGCGGGCGGTCCGCGCGTCCTGGGCGGTCTCGGCGTTGGCGCGCACCTTCAGGCGCCGCCGCTCGTCGGCCCAGGCCATCAGGGTAGCGAAATCGCCGGATAGCTCCGGCTCGATCATGCGCGCCGCCCCGGCCAGGACTTCGCCGCGACCGCCATCGATGGTGATCACCTCGCCGGCGGCGAAGACGCGACCGCGCGCGCGCAGCGTTCCGGCGGCCCGGTCGATGGTCAGTTCGCCCGCACCACACACGCATGGCCGGCCCATGCCGCGGGCCACGACGGCCGCGTGGCTGGTCATGCCGCCTCGGGCGGTGATGACGCCGCGGGCGGCGTCCATGCCGCGGATGTCTTCCGGCGAGGTCTCCTCGCGCACGAGGATGACCGCCTCTCCGGCGGCGGCTTCGCGCACCGCCGCCTCGGCGCTGAACACGATCTTGCCCACCGCCGCGCCGGGCGAGGCGGGCAAGCCCTGGGCGATGACGTCGCGCTCCCCCTCCGGGTCGATGGTCGGATGTAGCAGCTGGTCGAGCGAGGCGGGCTCGACCCGGACAATGGCCTCGTCCCTGGAAATCAGGCCTTCGCTGGCCAGGTCGACGGCGATGCGCAGGGCCGCGCGCGCCGTGCGCTTGGCGTTGCGCGTCTGCAGCACATAGAGCCGACCGCGCTCGACGGTGAACTCGATGTCCTGCATGTCGCGGTAGTGGCGCTCGAGCTTGGCGACCACCTCGCGGAATTCGGCGAACGGCCCCGGCATGGCCTCTTCCATCGCCGGCGCCGTCTCGTTCATTTCCAGGCGCGCCGCCGCCGTAAGCGGCTGAGGGGTGCGGATGCCGGCCACGACGTCCTCGCCCTGGGCATTGATCAGGAACTCGCCATAGAGGCTGGGCTCGCCCGTGCCCGGATCGCGCGTGAAAGCCACGCCGGTAGCGCTCGTTTCGCCCATGTTGCCGAAGACCATCGATTGGACATTGACCGCCGTGCCCCACGCCTCGGGTATGCCGTGCATACGCCGGTAGAACTTGGCCCGATCGTTCATCCAGCTGTCGAAGACGGCGCCGATCGCGCCCCACAGCTGGTCGAAGGGATCGTCCGGAAATTCCGCGCCCAGCTCCTGGCGCACTGCAGCCTTGTAGGCGGCGACCACCTCGCGCCAGTGGTCGGCGTCCAGGGCGGTATCGACGGTGACGCCCAGAGTGTCCTTCTTGTCGTCCAGGATCTCCTCGAACATGTGGTGGTCGAGACCCAGGACAACGTTGGAATACATCTGGATGAAGCGCCGGTAGCTGTCGAAGGCGAAGCGCCGGTCGCTGGCCAGCTCGGCCAGGCCTTCCACGGTCCGATCGTTGAGGCCGAGGTTGAGAACCGTGTCCATCATCCCGGGCATCGACGCTCGCGCGCCCGAGCGCACCGAAACCAGCAGCGGGTTCGCCGGATCACCGAACTTCCGCCCGACCAGCTCCTCGACGCGGGCGAGCGCGTTGCGCGCCTCGCCTTGCAGGCCCCCCGGAAGGACGCCGCCGCCGGCGAAGTATTGGTTGCAGACCTCCGTGGTGATGGTGAAGCCGGGCGGCACGGGCAGGCCGAGGGCCGACATTTCCGCGAGGTTAGCGCCCTTTCCGCCGAGCAGCTCCTTCATCGAAGCGCGCCCATCGGCGCCGCCGCCGCCGAAGGCGTAGACACGCTTCGCCTTCGAGAGGGTGTCCGTGGTCATGGACGCTTCCTAACCTGAAACGAGTGAGAAGTCCGCCGCCTGGCCCATGATCGCGCGCACTTCCTCCAGCAGAGACAGACGATTGGCCCGTTCGGCGGCGACGGGGGAATTGACCAGTACGGCGTCGAAGAAAGCGTCCACCGGCCCGCGCAGGCTGGCGAGGGCGGCAAGGGCGGCCGGGAAGTCCTCGCTTTCCAGGGCGTCGGAAACGCGCGGCCGACAGGCGTCGAGGGCGACGAACAGCGCGGCTTCCTCCGCCGGCGCATCGACGCGCCGCGGCGAGTTTGGCGGCAGCGGACCCTTGCGCGCTTCCGCCGCGAGAATATTGCCCGCCCGCTTATAGGCGACGAGCAGGTTGGCCCCATCGGAGGTGGCGAGGAACGCGGCCAGGGCCTCGATGCGTGCGACCACGCGGACCAGATCGTCATCGCCCAGGGCGAAGACGGCGTCGACCAGGTCATGGCGCGCGCCGCGCTCACGCAGCGACACCTTCAGACGGTCGGCGAAGAAGGCGATTACTCCGCCGGCTGGGAAGCTGGACCCGGCGATGAGTTCGCCCAGCGGTAGGCGAACGTTGTTCTCGAGCACGATGCGGATCACGCCCAGCGCCGCGCGTCGCAGGCCAAACGGGTCACGCGAACCGGTCGGCGTCTCGCCGATGGAGAAGAAGGCGCCGATGGTGTCCATCTTGTCGGCCAGGGCCACAGCCATGGATATCGGCGCGGAAGGCGTCCAGTCGGTCGGACCCTGCGGCCGGTAGTGGTCGCGGATCGCATCGGCCGCCTCCGCCGAGGCGCCCTCGGCGCGGGCATAGTAGCCGCCCATTACCCCCTGAAGTTCGGGAAATTCTCCGACCATGGCGGTCGTCAGATCGGCCTTGGCCAGCCGGGCTGCGGCCGCCGCTTCGTCGGCATCCGCGCCGACCGCCGGGGCAATGGCCCGCGCCAGGGCCTCGATGCGCCGGGCCCGGTCATACATCGTGCCAAGCTTGGCGTGGAAGATCACACCTTTGAGCGCCTCGAGCCGGCTCTCCAGGGACTGCTTGAGGTCTTCGCTCCAGAAGAACCGGGCGTCGGCCAAGCGCGCGGCGAGCACCCTGGCGTTGCCGGCCGCGATCAGGGCGCCGCCGTCCCCGGCCTCGATGTTGGCGACGGCGACGAAGCGCGGCGCGAGCTTCCCGTCGTGACCGGCGACGGCGAAATAGCGCTGGTGGACGCGCATGGTCGTTCGGATCACCTCCGGCGGCAGGCTGAGGAACGCGGGGTCCATCTCGCCAAGCAGCGGCGTCGGCCACTCGACCATGCCGGCCACCTCCTCGAGCAGGCCCTCGTCCTCCACCATGACGAGACCGCGTTCGGCGCACAGCGCGCGCCCGGCCTCGAGGATGCGCTGCTTGCGCTCCGAGGCGTCCAGCACCACGAAGTGGCTTCCGAGCATCGAGCGATACTCATCGAAGCCGTGCGCCCGGAAAGGCCGCGCGTCGCCCATGAACCGATGGCCTTCGCTGAGGTCGCCGCTCTCAAGGCCGTCGAGCGCGAAAGGAACCGGCCGCCCGTCGAAGACGCACAGGATGCGGTGCAGCGGCCGCACCCAGCGAAGCCTGGTCGCCCCCCAGGTCATCGACTTGGGCCACGGGAAAGCACCGACGATGTCGACGATGATCTCCGCGATCACCTCGCTTGCGGGCCGTCCGGCGCGGGCGATGATCGCGAACAGAACGCCGTCCCGCTCGATGAGGTCCTCGCGACGCACGCCGGCCGAACGCAGGAATCCGGCCACCGCAGCCTCCGGCGCGCCGATCCTCGGCCCCTTGCGCTCCTCGCTCCGGTCCGCCTGGCGCGCCGGCAGGCCATGGGCCACCAGCGTCAGGCGGCGCGGGCCCGCGAAGGTCTCGAGGCGCTCGAACGGCAGGTCGGCCTGGGCCAGGCGGTCGGCCGCCACGCGCTCGAGATCCCGCGCCGCGCCCGACTGCATGCGCGCGGGGATCTCTTCGCTGAAAAGCTCGACGAGCAGCTCCGGCATGGCGTCAGGCGCCCGCCTCTTCCAGCTTCAGCCAGGCCACGGCGCAGTCCCTGCACAGGTCGCGAATGCGGCCGATATAGCTCTGCCGCTCGGCGACGGCGATGGCCCCTCGCGCGTCCAGAAGATTGAACAGGTGCGAGGCCTTCAGGACATGATCGAAGGCAGGCAGCACCAGCGGCTCGCCTCGCCGCCCGACACTGGCCAACAGGCGCGGCACGATCGCCTCCATATCGCGAAACTGGCGGATTAGCATGTCCGTGTCGGCCTGTTCCTGCTCGAAGGCCGAGAACTGCCGCTCGCTTTCGAGGAACACCTCGCCGTAGGTCTTGAAATCCGGACTCTGCGGATCGTTGAACGCCAGGTCAAAGACATTGTCGACGCCCTGCACATAGAGGGCCAGGCGCTCGAGACCGTAGGTCAGCTCACCCGAGACCGGATTCACGTCGAGGCCGCCGACCTGCTGGAAGTAGGTGTACTGGCTGATCTCCATGCCGTCGCACCACACTTCCCAGCCGAGACCCCAGGCGCCGACCGTGGGATTTTCCCAATCGTCCTCGACGAACCTTATGTCGTGCAGTTTCGGATCGATCCCGATCGCCTCGAGCGAGGCAAGGTACTGAGCCTGCATGTCCTCGGGATTGGGCTTGAGGATCACTTGGTACTGATGGAACTGGCGCAGGCGATTGGGATTGTCGCCGTAGCGTCCGTCCGAGGGCCGGCGGGATGGCTGCACATAGGCCGCCCGCCACGGCTTCGGTCCCAGGGCTCTGAGCACCGTGGCTGGATGCAGGGTGCCGGCGCCGACCTCCACGTCGTAGGGCTGCATGATGACGCAGCCGCGCGCGCTCCAGAAGGCATGGAGCGTCAGAATAATATCCTGGAATGACAAGGTTTTGGACGCCGTCATTGAGAGATGCGATCGCTTGGAGAGTGGGAACGGCGCGCGCCCCGGACGCGCGCGCCGACCTTAGGTCGCCAAGGGTAGCGCTTCAAGCAGGGCCTAGCGGCCGGTGGACGGTCTGGTCTCCGCCGAGGCGCTTTCGGTCGGCAAGGTTACGTTCGGCGGGATGAGCACCTTGTCGACCACCTGGATCAGTCCGTTGTTGGCCGTGCGCACGTCCGGCTGGATGATGTCGGCGTCGTTGACCTTGGGCTCGGGGCCGGTGCCGTCGAGCTGGACCGTGCTCTTTTCCACGGTCTCCACCGGCGCCTTGCCTCCCTTGAACTTCGAGGTGGGCAGGTCGAGGTGGACAAGATGGTAGGTCAGCACCTGCTGCAGCACCGCCACGTTCTTGGGGTCGAGCAGCGCGGTGAGTTCGGCCGGCGGCAGCGCCTTGAAGGCCGCGTCGGTCGGCGCGAACAGCGTCAGGTCCGGGGTGGCGGCCAGGACGCCGCTCATGTTGGTCGCGTCGAGCGCCTTGCTGAGGATGGTGAAGTCTGGGGAAGCCTTCAGCGTCGTGACCAGGTTGCCATTGGGCGTCAGGTTCGGCGAGGCGACGGCGGGCGCGACGGGGGCCGGAGTGGGCGGCGCGGCCTGGGCCACGGCGCAGACAGGGACGGCCGCCATGGCGGCGGCGGCGAGTAGGTGACTAAGGCGCATCGAGATTCCTTGCGTGGTGGTGGCCGCCCCCCCAGGGGCGTCATCGATGAGGCCCTTGCAGAACCTCTAGCCGTTCGTCAATTGCCGATCGGCTTGGTGTGACGGCCGGCGTTGGACATCGGGCCACCATACTTTGCGCGGTTGGCCGGGGTGTCCGGGACCGGGCCGTTGGTGACCAGTTGGTTGTCTCCGTTGGCCAGGGCGTTGGCTTGGCCGGGCGGCAGTTGGTCCGCCGGAATCGGCCCGGTCGAGGTGTTCACCCCGGCTGAGGTGGCCGAAGTCGCGGCCGGCGGGGCGTACTGATCGGTCGTCGCGGCCTGCGCGGCAGGCACGGACTGATCGGGCGTCGCCGTCTGGGCCAGGGAAAGGGACGGAACGGCCATCGCCAGGGCGGCGACGGCGGTGAGGGTTTGGAGCATCTTCATAATGAGCTGACCTTGTCTCAGTTTGCCGGCGCACGCGGCGGCCGGACAGGAAGAATACGCGCGAGGCTGCTCTTGGGTTGCTTATGGTCGGCGCATCAACGGTCCGAGTCCGGCTGGCGGTCGGGGTGCGCGCCGGCGAATGTCGGCAAGGCGCGGGCGCGCTCGTCTATGGCGACCAGGCGCGGAAACGGCGCCAGATCCACGTGGAACCTGCGTGCCGAATAGATCTGTGGAATCAACAGGCAGTCGGCGAAGGTCGGCGTGTCGCCGAAGGCGAAGGCGCCGCCGTGGCGCTCGACCATGCGTTCCAGGGCGGCAAAGCCGTCGCCGATCCAGCGGGCGGCCCAGCCTTCCACCTGGGCCGGCGAGGCCGCGAAGTCGGCGCGCAGGGCTTCCAGCACGCGCAGGTTGTTGAGCGGATGGATGTCGCAGGCGACGAGGGCGGCCATTGAGCGCACGACCGCGCGGTCGGCCCGCCCGCTGGGCAGGAGTGGCGGCTCGGGAAACCTCTCCTCCAGCCACTCGAGGATGGCGAGACTTTGGGTGAACACGCCCTCGGCGCTTTCCAGCACCGGGACCAGCCCCAGCGGCGAGATGGCCATGAAGCTCTCCGCGCGCTGCTCGCGCTGGCGCAGGTCGCGCGGCGCCTGGTCGAAAACGATCCCTTTGAGGGCCAGCGCGATGCGCACGCGGTAGGACGCGGTCGATCGCCAGTAGCCATGGAGGATGAGCTCGCTCATCGGCCGGACGATCCGGCGAGGACGGTCCGGCGCACCCACCAGAGCGGATTGCGCTCGGCGAGCTTGCGCTCCAGCGCCGTCGCGTCGGCCTGGTCGCGGCATAGGGCGAATGAGGTCGCGCCGGTGCCCGACATGCGCGCCAGTAGGGTTTCGGGTTCGCCGGCGAGCGCCGCCAGCGCCTCGCCGATGCGCGGCCGAAGCGCGATGGCGGGCGCCTGGAGGTCGTTGCGGCAGCCGGCGAGCCACGCCGCCGCCTCGCCCGCCGATCGCATAACCGACGGAAATTCCGGTTGATTTTCCTCCTTCATGGTCGGCGAGGCGTCATAGGCCCGGTAGACCTCGGCCGTCGGCGAGGCGACGAGCGGATTGACCAGCACGGCATGGAGCGAAGGGAACGCGGGCGCCGGCCCGAGCTCATCCCCCCTGCCCCGCGCCAGCGCCGGCTCTCCTGACAGGCAGGCGAGGACATCGGCGCCGAGCGAGCGGGCGATCGCCGCCACGACCTCGCCGTCGCTCGCCACGCCCGCCGCCTGGCAGATCAGGTGAAGGGCCGCCGCCGCGTCGGCCGAGCCACCCCCGATGCCCGAGGCGATCGGAAGATTCTTTGTCAAGACAAGGCGTAAGCTCGGCGCCTTGGATCCGAGCGCGGCCATAAGGGCGTCGCGCGCGCGTATCACCAGATTGTCCGGCCCCGATTCCAGCCCGCAGGCGAAGGGACCCGCGATCTCGAATTCGGGCTTCGCCGCGGGGATCGAGACCAGCTCGTCGCCGACATCGGCGAAGGTCATCAGGCTCGAGATGGGGTGATAGCCGTCGGCGGCCAGCGGGCCGACGTGCAGGAAGAGGTTGATCTTGGCGGGCGCGAAGGACACCTTTTGCGCCCCCGACCGACCCCTCAGGAGCCGCTCATGGGCGCCTGAGCCGGCCCCAGTCCGTCCCGAAGTTTGCCCTCGACCTCCGCTTTCAGCTTGGCGTCGGGTTCCAGGGTGAGCACGCGGTTCCATTGAAATCTCGCCTCGGTCCGCCGCCCGACCCGCCAGTAGGCGTCGCCGAGGTGATTGTTGACGTCCGGGTCGCCCGCCTCGATGGCGACGGCTTGCTCGAGCTTGTCCACGGCCATCTGGTAGTCGCCGAGGCGATAATAGCCCCAGCCGAGTGAGTCGATCATCGCCCCGGAACGCGGATCGGTGTCGACCGCCTTCTGCACCATGGCCAGGGCCTGGTGCAGCTTCTCGCCCCGGTCGATCCACGAATAGCCGAGGAAGTTCAGCAGCTCCGGCTCGTCGGGCCGCTGCTTGAGGGCGAGCGTCAGGTCGCGCTCCGCCAGCGGCCAGTGATCGCTTTCCTGGTAATCGACGGCGCGCATATAGAGCAGGCGCCAGTCCGGCGTCTCGCCCTCGCCATCGATCAGCTTGTCGAGGACGCTGACCGACTCGTCATAGCGCTCGTCGGCGCGCAGCAGATCGGCCAGGTTTGTGGCCGCGTCCTTGCTGTCGGGCTCGGCGGCGAGCGTCGCGCGGGCGACTTCCAGGGCCTGGTCCTTCTTGCCGTCGGCCTGGTAGGCCCAGGCGAGCTTGCCGCGCGCGGCCACGAAGTCGGGCGAGCCGGGCTTGGGCGCCAGGTAGGCGGCCAACGCGCCATCCTTGTCGCCGACGTTGGAGAGGATGTCGCCCACCAGGAGCCACGCCGAATCGTGCTCCGGATCGAGCCGCAGGGCCAGCCGCAGATAGGCCAGCGCGCCCTCGTCCTCCTTGCGCACGACCAGGACCGAGGCGGCCGCGGTCAGCGCCTCGGACGCGGTGTCGGTGTAACTGGGCACGGGCGGCGCGCCATGGCCGGAGAGCGCCCGCGCCTTGTCGGCCAGGAATGTCGGATCGCCCGGCGCCCTGGTCAGGGCCTGATCGTAGATCGCCACCGCGTCGGCAAAGCGGCCCCGGCGCTCGAGCATGGCGCCGAGATCGGCGCTGGCCACCGTGCCCGGATCACCCTTCTCGATCAGCGAGCGGAAGGCGGTTTCCGCCTCGTCATAGCGGTGCAGGCGCTCGAAGATGAGGCCCTGGTCGACGCTGGCGAAGAACGAGGCCACCGGATCGCCCTCGATCACCGGCAGGGCGATAGCCGCCTCGGCATCGCCGGCCTGGGCCGCGGCGATCGGCGCGAGCAGGGCGGCGGCCGCCGAATGGGGCGGGCCGACCTCGTCGCTAGTCAGGATCGCGCGCGCCTTGGCCCCCTGCCCCGTGGCCATGTCCTCCACGGCCACGGTGAGGCCCGCCAGATGGCGGATGGCCAGGTCGTCGTCGGCCAGCGGGGCGATCGAGGCCGCCCCCTTGACGTCGCCAGCCAACAGGGCGGCGGTGAAGGTGTGGCTGCGCAGGAGCGGCACGTCGGCGTCTTCGGCCGCGCCGGCGGCCCGGGCGAAATAGCCGGCGGCCTGGCCCCCGTGCCCCTCGTTGACGGCCGATTCCCCGGCCAGGAACAGGCCATAGGCGGACTCGCCCGACGCGGCCGGCGAGGGGCCGTCGGCGATGGCCTGGGGGCCGCCGGTGGCGCAGGCGGCCAGCGCCAGCAGCGGGAGGAGATAGACTAGGCGAAGTTGGGGGGACATCGGTCTCCAGCGAGAAAGGTCATTGGATTGTGGCGCGGTCGCGGCGCCTCACATGTTGGGATAGTTCGGGCCGCCGCCGCCCTCGGGCGTGGTCCAGACGATGTTTTGCGACGGATCCTTGATATCGCAGGTTTTGCAGTGGACGCAGTTCTGGGCGTTGATCTGGAACCTCGGATTGGCCCCGGCCTCGTCGTACAGCACCTCGTAGACGCCCGCCGGACAATAAAGGCGCGCCGGCTCGCCATAGAGCGGCAGATTGACCCGGATCGGCGTTTCCGGATCCTTGAGCTTCAGATGGGTGGGCTGGTCCTCCTCGTGATTGGTCGAAGAGAGGAAGACGCTGGAGAGCTTGTCGAAGCTCAGGACCCCGTCGGGCTTGGGATAGACGATCGGCTCGAAGTCCTTGGCCAGGCCCGTCGCCTCGGCGTCGGTCTTGCCATGCTTGAGCGTGCCGAAAAGGGAAAAGCCGCCGAAGAGATTGGTCATGTTGAGATCGAACATGATCACCGCGCTGCCGAGCCAGGTGCCGAGCCGCGACCACAGCGGCTTGGCGTTGCGCACCAGCCGCAGCTCCTTCTTCACCCACGAAGCGTCATAGGCGGCCTGGTATTCGGTAAGGGTGTCGCCCGACCGGCCCGCTTGAATGGCGGCGAAGGCGGCCTCGGCCGCCATCATGCCGGTTTTCATGGCGTTGTGGCTGCCCTTGATGCGCGGAAGGTTGACGAAGCCGGCGGCGCAGCCGATCAGCGCGCCGCCGGGGAAAGCCAGCGACGGAACCGACTGGAATCCGCCCTCGGTGATGGCGCGCGCGCCGTATGCGATGCGCTTGCCGCCCTCCAGATCGCGACGGATGGATGGATGGTGCTTGAGGCGCTGGAACTCATCGAACGGAGAGATCCACGGATTGGCGTAATTGAGGTGGACGACGAAGCCGATGGCGACGTAGCGGTCGCCGAAATGGTACATGAAGCTGCCGCCGCCAGTCCTTGAATCCAAAGGCCAACCGACGGTGTGCTGCACGAGCCCCGGGAAGAACCGCGCCTCCGGCACCTGCCAGATTTCCTTCAGGCCGATGCCGTACTTTTGCGGCTCGCGGCCCTCGCACAGGTTGAACCTCGCCTGCAGCTGCTTGGCCAGGGAACCGCGCGCGCCCTCGGCGATCAGGGTGTATTTGGCG
>JBOHLC010000112.1:0-6109 GCA_050729395.1 Caulobacteraceae bacterium | reverse complement strand
CATCTGGCCGGGCCAGCTATCGGTGATGCAGAGATTGCCGCTGGTCGCGCCCTCGAGCACCGCGCCGTCGGCGTCAACGAGCTGGAGCTTGACGCCCGGCAGGGGCTTGGTCGCCGATCCGGGCTTCAGCGCCGTGGCGCCCGGCAGGGGCGAGATCAGCGCGCCGCCCGTCTCGGTCTGCCACCAGGTGTCGACGATTGGGCAGCGGCCCTCGCCGACCACGCGGTGGTACCACAGCCAGGCCTCCGGATTGATCGGCTCGCCGACCGTTCCCAGCAGGCGCAACGATTTGCGCGAGGTGCGCGTCACCGGTTCGTCGCCGTCGCGCATCAGGGCGCGCAGGGCCGTGGGCGCGGTGTAGAAGATCTCGACCCCGTGTTTGTCGATCACCTCCCAGAAGCGGCTGACGGTGGGATAGTTGGGCACGCCCTCGAACATCAGGCTGGTCGCGCCGTTGGCCAGCGGTCCGTAGACGATGTAGCTGTGGCCGGTGACCCAGCCGACATCGGCCGTGCACCAGAAGACCTCGCCCGGGCGGTAATCAAAGACATACTCGTGCGTCCACGCGGCCCAGGCGAGATAGCCGCCGGTGGTGTGCAGCACGCCCTTGGGCTTTCCGGTCGAGCCGGAGGTGTAGAGGATGAACAGCGGATCCTCCGCGCTCATCGGCTCGGCGGGGCAGTCGGCCGCGACCTTGGCCGCCTCGGTCTCGTAGACGAGATCGCGGCCGGCCTTCATCGCCACGCCCGCGCCGGTGCGGGTGACCACCAGCACGCGCGCAACCTCTGGGCATTGCTCGAGCGCCTGGTCGACATTGGCCTTGAGCGGAATGGTTCGCCCGCCGCGCAGGCCCTCGTCGGCGGTGATGACGATGGTGGAGGCGCAGTCCTGGATGCGGCCGGCGATGGAATCGGGCGAAAAGCCGCCGAAGATCACCGAATGCACCGCGCCGATGCGCGCGCAGGCCAGCATGGCGAAGGCCGCCTCGGGGATCATCGGCAAGTAGATGGTCACCCGGTCGCCCTTCACCACCCCATGCGCCTTGAGCACATTGGCCATGCGGCAGACGGCGGCGTGGACATCGCGATAGGTCAGCCTGCGGCTGTCCTTCGGATCATCACCTTCCCAGATGATTGCGATGTCATCGCCGCGCCTGGCCAGATGCCGGTCGAGGCAGTTGGCGCAGGCGTTGAGCACGCCTTTCTCGTACCAGCGGATGCGGAAGGCCTCGGGGCTGAACGAGACGTCCTTGGCGGTGGTGAAGGGCGCCATCCAGTCGAGCCGATTTCCGACCTCGCTCCAGTAGCCCTGGGGGTCGGCCTCGACACGCCGCAACGCCGCCTCATAGCCCTGGGCATTCATGTGCGCACGCGCCGCCCACTCCGGAGGAACCGGAAACACCTGACCCTCGCTCACGCGCCTGCTCCCTTTTTGGCCTGCCGCGAATATGCGGGCAGCGCCGGCGATGGCAAGCGGCCCGATTTGGCGACAGAGGTTGCGCTAGTGCACATGGTGCACTATCTTGTCTCATGGTAACGCTGCTTCGCGGTTCGGCGTGGAAGGTCTCTGTCTATGGCCGCGAACACGGGAAGCCGCACTTCCACGTCGAAGGTCCCGGCTTCCGGTGCTCGCTCGCCATCGAGACCCTCGAGATGATCGTCGGCGGCGCGCCAGCGCCGGTGCTGCGGGCAGTCCGCGCATGGGCCGCCGAGTATCGGGACGAGCTGAACGCTCAGTGGAAGGAATTGAATCCATGACTATTGCCGACCGAATGCGGACGATCATCTCGGTCAGGGCCACGCCGCCAAGCCGGCTGGAGGTCCATTGGTCGGATGGGACCACGGCCCCGCTCGAACTTTCCGCCGTTCTCCGCTTGCCGGCCTTCAAGGCGTTGCGCGTTCCGGCGATGTTCGCGGGAGCCGAGCTCGGTGAATGGGGGCATTCGGTCCGCTGGCCCTCTGGCGCGGAGATCGGCGCCGACACGCTTTGGCTCGAAACGCTCTCAGCCACGGGGCGTTCGGACACGCGCGCCTTCCTGGAATGGCGGTTGCGCCACGGCCTATCGCTGAGCGCGACGGCGGCGGCTCTCGGCCTTTCGCGCCGGACGGTCGCCTATTACTCCAATGGCGAGCGACGCATCCCGCGTTCCGTCCTGCTCGCCTGCCGCGGCTGGGAGGCGATAGAAGCCGCGGCCTGAAGCCTACCCGATCCGCTTGGCCATCAGGATGTCGGGCTTGCCGGGACCGTTGGCGTCGGGGATCAGGCCGACGATCTCGAAGCCGCAGCGGCGGTAGAAATTGAGCGGATGGCGCTCGTCGGCGGTGATCTCGCCGGCCTTGGCGATGACGTCGCCGAACACTTGCTGCCCGAACAGGTTCGTGCCGCCAAAATCATCGTCCGCGCCCAGGTGGATGGCGACGAAACCCTCCGCGCGCGCCTTCTTCGCCAGGGCCTCGATGAGGGCGGCGCCGACGCCGGTCCGCTGGCGCGGCGGATCGACGGCCATGGGATGCAGCTCTAGGCTGTGGGAATAGGCGCGGATGGCGCCGACCCAGCCGACAAGCTTGCCGCCCGTCAGCGCGGCGAGGCCGAAGCGGTCGGCACGCTCGCTTAGTTTGGCCACCTCGGCCTCGGCCTCGCCTGGGGCTTTGTAGGCGTCCGGGCTGGGCAAGGCCTCGCGCAAGATGCGCGCGGCATCGGCCAGTTGCTTCCGGTTCAGCTTGGCGAAGTCGACGATGGTGAAGACGGGGCGGCGGGCCAGCGGAGCCTCCTTCGAGGCGACGGCGACGAATCTGCTCGCCAATGCGACGAGGCTGGCGCCATTGGGTTCGCGCCACAACCAACCAGGGATGCGACATGCTGCTGCACCTTTCCACCTGGCCTGAGATCGAGGCCTATCTCACGCGCTCGACCGCCATCGTCGTGCCGATCGGCTCCAACGAGCAGCACGGCCCGACGGGCCTGCTGGGCACCGATTGGCTGTGCCCGGAGATCATCGCCCGCGAGGCGGAGAAGGCCTCCGACCTCCTGATCGCGCCGACCTTCAACATTGGCATGGCCCAGCACCACCTGAACTTCCCGGGCACCATCGCCCTCAGGCCATCGACCTTCATGGCCGCGATCGGCGACTGGACCCGCTCCCTCGCCCATCACGGCTTCACCCGCATCTTCTATCTGAACGGCCACGGCGGGAACGTCGCCACCATCGAGGCGGCGTTCTCGGAGCTCTACGCCGAGGCGAGTTTCGCCAGCCGGCGCGCGGGCTTCGCCTGCAAGCTTACCAACTGGTGGGACCTCAAGGGCGTCTTCAGGCTCGCCCAGCAGCAATTCCCTGTCGGTCACGGCAGCCATGCCACGCCCTCGGAGATCGCCGTCACCCAGTGGGCCTATCCCGATCACATCAAGGCGGCCAACTACGCGCCGCAGATCGCGCCCACCGGCCCGATCCGCGAGGCGGCGGACTTTCGCGCGCGCTTCGCCGACGGTCGGATGGGCTCCGATCCCGGCCTGGCCACGCCGGAGAAGGGCGGCGAACTGGTCAAGCTGGCGGCGGCTTCGCTGATCGAGGCGGTGCGCGCCTTCGCGGCCGATGTCTCGCCGGCCTAGGCGGTGACGAGATCGTCGCCGTCGACACGCACCGGCCAGGGGGTCAGGGCGCGGCCGGCGCAGGGGCCGCCGACGCACAGGCCGTCCGCGGGGCGGAACAGCGCGCCATGCGAGGCGCACAGGATGAAATCGCCCTCGCGCGTCAGATAGCGGTGCGGCATGAGCGCGAGCGGCGTGCCGGCGTGCGGACAGTGGTCCTCGAAGCCCCGGACCTCGCCGCCGGCCCGGACGATGAAGCCGGCGAAGAGCGCGTCGCCCTCGCGGAAGGCGAAGCCGCGCGCGCCGGGTTCGGCGATGTCCGCCAGGCGGCAGAGGCGCGCGCCCGCCGGCGGCCTGGCCGGGTTCACGACCAGGGGATGGTGACCCGCCAGGGACGGACCTCGACGCTGGCGAACACGCCGCCGGTGACATAGGGATCCTTGGCCAGATAGGCGTCGACGGCCGCCCGGTCCGCCGCCTCGAAGATGAAGAGGGAGCCGCACATGGCCCCCGCCTCGTCCAGGAAGGGTCCGGCAAGCTTGATGAAGCCCGGCGGCTGGGCGCGCGCATAGGCCATGTGCGCCTCGCGCACCGACATGCGGCGTTCGAGGCCGTCCTTTATGTCTAGACATATGACGGCGAACTGGGCCACGGCTGTTTTCTCTTGAATTGGTTCAGGTTTCGGCCTTGAGCGGGCGCGCGAGCAGGGCGGCGATGGCCGCGCCGACGTCCAGTTCGCCGGCCAGGATAGCGCGCACGGCCTCGCTGATCGGGGTCTCCACGCCCAGGCGGCGGGCGAGCTCGCTCACCGCCGGCGCGGAGGCGACGCCCTCGGCCACGCTCAATTTCCCAGCCAACGCTTCGGCGAGGCTGGCGCCCCGGCCGATGGCCAGGCCCACGCTCATGTTGCGCGAGATCGGGCTCGAGCAGGTCAGCACCAGGTCGCCCAGGCCGCACAGGCCGGCCACGGTCTCGGCCTGGCCGCCCAGGGCCACGGCCAGGCGGGTCAGCTCGGCGAAGCCGCGGGTGATCAGCGCCGCCCGCGCGCCCTGGCCCAGGCCGGCGCCCTCGGCCACGCCGCAGGCGATGGCCAGGACGTTCTTGATCGCCCCGCCGGCCTCGGCCCCAATCATGTCGTCCGAGACGTAAGGGCGGAACGTCGGCGTGGCGATGGCCTCGGCCAGCCTCCGCGCGAGGTCGAGGTCGGCGGCGGCTAGGGTCACCGCGGTCGGCAGGCCGCGGGCGACCTCCGAGGCGAAGCTCGGGCCGGAGAGCACGGCCGGCGCGGCCTGGGGCGCGGTCTCGGCCAGGACCTCGGTCATCAGCTTGAGCGTGCCGGCCTCGACCCCCTTGGCGCACAGGACCACCGGCAGCCCGGGCGGGATGTCCGCCGCCAGGTCGGCCAGGGTCGCGCGCAGGTGCTGGGCCGGGACGACGGCGAACAGGGCGTCGGCGGCCAGCAGATCGCGGGCGCATGAGGTGGCGGTGAGGGGTTGATCGAGTGTCACGCCGGGCAGGAAAAGTGGGTTCTGGCGCGTGCGTGAGATGGCCTCGACCACCTCCGCCTCGCGCGCCCAGATCAGGGGCTCGAGCCCGGCCCGCGCGGCCACCTGGGCCAGGGCCGTCCCCCAGGCTCCGCCGCCCAGGATCCCGACCCGCTTCACGCCTTCGCCCCCTTGCGGCCCGGAACGTGGGTCGGGCGGGCGCGGGCGGCGGCCTCGTCCAGTGGCCAGCGGGGCCTGGCCGGCGCGTCAAGACCGTCGGTCAGGCCCAGGGCCAAGCGCTCGGCCCCGGCCAGGGCGATCATCGCCGCGTTGTCCGTGCACAGCTCGAGCGGCGGGGCGTGGAAGCTGAAGCCGCGCTCGCGCGCCAGGCTCGCCAGGGCCTCGCGCACCGCCCGGTTGGCGGCCACGCCGCCGGCGACGACGAGACGATTGTCGCCGCCTCCGGTCTCAGCCGCATAGAGATCGATGGCCCGCTCCGTGCGGTCGACGAGCTGGCGGACAATGGCGGCCTGAGCACCGGCGGCCAGGTCGCGGCGGTCGGTCTCGCTGGACACCGTGGCGGCCAGGCGCGCGGCCGCCGTCTTCAGGCCCGAGAAGGAGAAGTCGCAGCCGGGCCGGCCGAGCAGGGCGCGCGGCAGCGGGAACCGGTCCGCGTCTCCGCCCTCGGCCAGGCGCTCGAGCGCCGGTCCGGCGGGATAGCCGAGGCCAAGGGCCGCGCCGATCTTGTCGAAGGCTTCGCCGGCGGCGTCGTCGATGGTCGAGCCGAGGCGCCGGCACGCGCCGACACCGGCCACGGCGAGCAGCTGGCAATGGCCGCCGGAGACCAGCAACAACAGGAAAGGATAGGGAATTTCGGCGGTGAGGCGGGCCGAGACGGCATGGCCCTCCAGGTGGTTGACGGCCACGAGCGGCTTGCCCAGCGCCAGGGCCAGGGCCTTGCCGAACGACAGCGCGACCATCACCCCGCCGACCAGGCCCGGCCCGGCGGTGGCCGCGATCCCGTCGAGATCGGCGGCGGC
>JBOHLC010000111.1:0-18447 GCA_050729395.1 Caulobacteraceae bacterium | reverse complement strand
TCTCCACGCTGCCCTCGGCGGGGATCGGCGCGCTTCTCGCGCTCATCGTCACCGGCCACGACCTCGGAGTGATCGGCATCATCGGCATCATCCTCCTGATCGGCATCGTGAAGAAGAACGCGATCATGATGATCGACTTCGCGATCGATGCCGAGCGCGAGCAGGGGCTTCCGGCGCGCGAGGCAATACACCAGGCGGCGCTCCTGCGGCTGCGGCCGATCCTGATGACGACGATGGCAGCGCTCTTTGCGGCGATCCCGCTGATGCTGAGCTTCGGCGTCGGGGCCGAGCTGCGGCGGCCGCTCGGCATCGCGATCTTCGGCGGGCTGATCGTCAGCCAGGCGCTGACGCTCTTCACCACGCCGGTGATCTATCTGCAGTTCGACCGCCTGGCCCGGCGCTTCGGCGGGGCCAACCTGCGCAAGGGCGAAAGCGACCCGGGCGTCTCCGAGGCGGAGCCCGATCCCGGGCCGATCGTCACATGAACTTCTCGGCCCTCTTCATCCGGCGGCCGATCGCCACCGTCCTGCTGACCTGCGGCCTGGCCCTGGCCGGGGTCGCCGCCTTCTTCCTGCTGCCCGTCTCGCCCCTGCCGCAGGTGGACTTCCCGACCATCTCGGTCCGCGCCAACCTGCCCGGCGCGAGCCCCGAGACCATGGCCACCAGCGTCGCCGCGCCCCTGGAGCGGCGCCTGGGCCTCATATCCAATGTGACCGAGATGACCTCGTCCAGCCGGGAAAGCCAGACCAACATCACCCTTCAGTTCGGCCTCGACCGAAACATCGACGGCGCGGCGCGCGACGTCCAGGCGGCGATCAACGCCGCGCGGGTCGATCTGCCGGCCACGCTGCACTCCAATCCGACATATCGCAAACAGAACCCGGCCGAGGCGCCGATCATGATTCTCGCCCTGACGTCCGCGACGCGCACGCCTGGCCAGATCTACGACGCCGCCTCGAACATCCTCGAGCAGCAGATCAGCCAGGTGAAAGGGGTCGGCGAGGTGACCATCGGGGGTTCATCGCTGCCGGCGGTGCGGGTCGAACTCAACCCCCTGGCGCTGGCCAGGAACGGCATCGGCCTGGAGGACGTGCGCGCCGCGATCGCCTCGGCCAACTCCAACCAGCCCAAGGGCATCGTCCAGGACAGCACCACCAAACTACAGATCTACACCAACGACACCGGCCTTTCGGCGGCCGCCTTCGCCCCCGTGGTCGTGGCCTACCGCAACGGCGCGGCGGTGCACCTCTCCGACATCGCCAGCGTCGTCGACAGCGTCACCGACATTCACAACTTCGGCCTGTTCAACGGCAAGCCGGCGGTGGTCGCCGTGGTCAGGCGCACGCCCGGCGCCAACATCATCGACACGGTCAACCGGGTCAACACGCTGCTGCCCACCCTGCGCCAGGCGCTGCCGCCGGACATCGACATGCAGGTCGCCGCCGACCGCACGATCACCATCCGCGCCTCCCTGGCCGACGTGGAACGGACGGTGCTCATCGCCATCGTCCTGGTGGTCGCGGTGACCGCCTTCTTCCTGCGCAACGGCCGCGCCGTCCTCATTCCCAGCGTCGCCGTCACCACCTCCCTGCTGGGCGCGCTTGGCGTGATGTATCTGCTGGGCTTTTCGCTCGACAATCTCTCCCTGATGGCCCTGACCGTCTCCACCGGCTTCGTGGTCGACGACGCCATCGTGGTGCTGGAGAACATCACCCGGCACGTCGAAGCGGGGATGAACCGCTTCCAGGCCGCGCTCATCGGCGCGAGGGAAGTCGGCTTCACCGTCTTCTCGATCAGCATCTCCCTGGTCGCGGTGTTCATTCCGATCCTGTTGATGGGGGGCATCGTCGGCCGGCTGTTCCGCGAGTTCGCCATCACCCTGTCGGCCGCGGTCCTGGTCTCCCTGGTCATCTCGCTGACCACCACGCCGATGATGTGCGCCTACCTGATCGATCCCCCCCGCAAAGGTGCGCGGCCCGGACGCTTCGCCCGCTTCTCCGACGGCGCCTTCTCGCGCATGCAGCGGATCTACGGGCGGGCGCTGGACTGGGCGCTCGACGCGGGCCCGGTGATGCTGGTCGTCCTCGTCGCCACCATCGTCCTCAGCGTCTATCTCTACGGCATCGCGCCCAAGGGCTTCTTCCCGCAGCAGGACACCGGCTCGATCGCCGGCGGCCTGCAGAGCGACCAGTCCAGTTCGTTCGCCCTTACCAGCAAACGCATGCGCCAACTGGTCAGCATCGTGCGCCACGACCCATCGGTGCAGAACGTGGTCGCCTTCCAGGGCAGCAACGCCGCCGGCGGTTTCCTGTTCACCACCTTGAAGCCGCGCGGTCAGGAAAAGGGTGGTTCGGCTGCGGTGGTCGCGCGTCTGAGGCCCAAGCTGGCGCGGGTGGTCGGCGCCGCGCTGTTCCTCAATCCGGTCCAGGATCTGCGCGTCGGCGGACGTTCGAGCAACGCCACCTACCAATACACCTTGCAAGCCGCGAACCTGACCGAACTGCGCCAATGGGCCTCGAAGCTGGCCGACGCGATGAAGCTGCAGCCCGTTCTGCTGGATGTGAACACCGACCAGGAGGACCACGCCCTGGAGAGCTACATCACCGTCGACCACGACAAGGCGGCGCGGCTGGGCCTGACCAATACCCAGATCGACAACACCCTCTACGACGCCTTCGGCCAGCGCCAGGTGTCGGTGATCTACAAGGACACCAATCAGTATCGCATCATCATGGAGGCCGACCCGAGGTTCACCCAGGACCCGACGATGCTCAAGGACATCTATGTCAGCAACGGCACGGCGGCGAGCGGGGTGTCCGTGGCCGCGGCGCCGACCAGTTCGGTGGCGCTCGCCTCCCGGGCTGGCGTCACGCCCTCGACGATCGCCGCCAGCGCCTACGCGCCCATCGCCGCGACGCGCGCCGGCCAGACGCCCTCGACCCTGGCGGCGACGGCGACCAAATCGACTCTGGCCGAGAGCGCCGCGCCGTCGTCGTTCTCGACGGCGGCGTCCCTGCTGCAAGCCAGCCAGGCGTCCGCCTCGACACAGACGACCGCAGCGGTCATCGCCCCGACCACCAACGCCAACGCGCCCGGCGCGGCCAACACCGCGGGCCAGCCAGGAGCGGTGCCCGCCGGCGGCGGCGCCAGCGCGGCGTTGGCCGTCGGTCATACCGCGGTGTCCGGGCCGACCGCCCCGTCCGGCCGCGCCGCCTCCCAGGGCGTCGCCGTGAGCGCCACGCCGGAGACCATCGTTCCGCTCTCGGCCTTCGCCACCTGGGCGGATGAGGCGACGCCCCATGCGGTGAACCACCAGGACACTTCGCCGGCGACGACCATTTCGTTCAACCTCGCGCCCGGCAAATCGCTCAGCCAGGCGACCAAGGCGATCGCCAAGGCCGAGGACCAGATACACCTGCCGGCCACCGTGCATGGCGGCTACCAGGGCACGGCCAAGGTGTTCCAGCAGACCACTGCCGACGAGCCGGTGCTGATCCTGGCCGCCCTGGTAGCCATCTACATCGTGCTCGGCATTCTGTACGAGAGCTACATCCACCCGCTGACCGTGCTGTCGACCCTGCCCTCGGCCGGGGTAGGCGCGCTCGTGGCCGCGATCCTGTTTCACATGGAGCTGACCATCATTTCCCTGATCGGGATCATCCTGCTCATCGGCATCGTCAAGAAGAACGCCATTCTGATGATCGACTTCGCCATCGCCGCCGAACGCGAGCGCGGCATGAGCCCGCATGACGCCATTCGCGAGGCGGCCTTGACGCGCTTCCGGCCGATCATGATGACCACCTTCGCCGCCATCCTGGGCGCCGCGCCCCTGGCCATCGGCTGGGGCGAGGGCTCGGAGCTTCGCCGCCCGCTAGGCGTGACCATCATCGGCGGGCTCCTGGTGAGCCAGCTGATCACCCTGCTGACCACGCCCGTCGTCTATCTCTATCTCGACCGGCTGACCGCCAGCCGGCGCCCGCGTCGGCGGTTGTCGCGCCCCGGCTCCGAGCAGGTCCCCGTGTACTAGGAACGAGCCATTCCATGCCCAAAGTCCCGCCTCTCGCTCTTTCGACCCTGCTGCTGGCCACCGTCGGCGGCTGCATGGTCGGACCGAACTATCATCGCCCGGCGACGCCGACGCCCCCGGCATACAAGGAAGCCAACGGCTGGGTCCCGGCCCAGCCGTCCGACGCGGCCGACCGCAAGGATTGGTGGACAGTGTTCGGCGATCCGACGCTGAACGCGCTCGAGGCCAGGGTCGAGGTGTCCAATCAGACGCTCGCCGCGGCCGCGGCCGCCTACCGCGAGGCCCACGCCCTGGTGGCCCAGGACCAGGCGGCGCTGTGGCCGACGGTCACCGGCAACGCCTCGGTCGATGTCTCCGGCGGCGGCGGATCGAACAGTGCTTCCGGCACGGGTACGGGCGGGACCGGGACCGGCGGCACGGGGACCGGCGGGACCGGAACCACGGCCGGCAAGAGCTCCACGCGCACGCTCTATCAGGTCAGCGTCGGAGCGACCTGGGCCCCCGACATCTGGGGCGCGGTGCGCCGGCAGATCCGCAGCTCCAAGGCCGCCGCCCAGGCCGGCGCCGCCCTGGTGGCCAACGCCCGCCTGTCGGCCCAGACCGAACTCGCCGCGGACTACATCTCCCTGCGCGAGCTGGACGAGGAGAAGCGCGTGCTCGACGCAACGGTGCAGGCCTACACGCGCACCGTGGCCATCACCCAGAACAAATACGCCGCCGGCAACGCCCCGCGCAGCGATGTCCTGACCGCCAGGACCCAGCTCGAGGGCGCGCAGGCCTCGGACACGGACCTCATCCAGCAACGCGCCCGGATGGAGCACGCCATCGCCGTCCTGGCCGGCGAGCCGCCGGCGTCGCTGACCCTGGCGCCCGGTCCATGGACGCTAAAGGTTCCGGAGATCCCGACCTCGGTGCCCTCCATTCTGCTCGAGCGCCGCCCGGACATCGCCAACGCCGAACGCACGGCCGCCTCCCAGAGCGAGCTTATCGGCGTCGCCGTCGCCGCCTTCTACCCGAACATCAACCTCACCGGAGAAGGCGGCTTCGCGGCCCCCAACCTCGGCTCGCTGTTCAACATCTCCAACGCCTTCTGGTCCCTGGGGGCGCAGGCGGCGGAAACCATCTTCGACGCGGGCGCCCGTTCGGCCAAGGTCCGCGAGGCGCGGGCCGCCTATGAGCAGGCGGTGGCCAACTATCGCCAGACGGTTCTGGCCGCCTTCCAGAACGTCGAGGACAACATGGCCGCCCAGCGCGTTTACGTCACCGAGGAGGCGCAACTGCGCGCGGCGGCGACCGACGCGGCGACGAACGTCACCATTACTCATAATGAATACGAGGCCGGCACGGTCGACTTCACCACAGTCGCCGCGGCCCAGGTCACCGCTCTGAATTCCGAGAACGCCATGGTGCAGATGCAGGCCAACCGGCTGTCGACCGCGGTGTCGCTGATCGAGGCGCTGGGCGGCGGCTGGACGACGACGCAACTGCCGAAGGACTGAGGCGCGAAGACGACGCCGGGGTTCACGCCGCGGACGAGGCCGGCCCCGCCGCCGAGGGAAAAACGCGGGCGATCAGGGGGCCGATGGTCGATCCCTGGACGATCACCGAGAACATGACCACGAGATAGGTGGCCACCTGAACCACGTCGCGCGTCGGCGACGGCGGCAAGGCGAGGGCCATGGCGATGCATATCCCTCCCCGCAGTCCACCCCAGGTCAGCAGGGGAAAGGCCTGACGAAAGGACACCAGCCTTCGACCGATGAGAAGGGGCGGCGCCACCGAGGCGGCGCGGGCGATCAGCACCAGGCCAATGCCCGCGAGGCCGATCAGGAACAGCAGCGGGCGGGTCAGCAGGGCGATGCCCTGCAGGCCGATCAGGAGGAACAGGGTCGCGTTAAGGATGTGATCGACCAGGTCCCAGAACTTGATCAGATAGTCCCGCGTGATCTCGCTCACGCCGTGGGCCAGGGCGTAGTTGCCGATGATCAGCCCGGCCACGGCCATGGCCACCGGCCCGCTCACGCCGAGGGGCGTGGCCACGGCATAGCCGCCCATGACCAGCGCCACCGTGATCAGGGCCTCGGTGGCGTAGTCCTCGATCGAGCGAAGTGTCCAATAGCCGAGGACGCCCAAGCCCGCGCCGAGGATCGCGCCGCCGACTGCCTCGACCGCGAACATCCTCACGGCTTCCACGGGTGTCGTCCCGGCGCCGGTGATCACGAGCCCCAGGACGATGTTGAAGGCGACAATGCCGACGCCGTCGTTGAACAGGCTCTCGGCCGCGACCGTGGTCTTCAGAAGCTCCGGCGCGGCCGAGCGTTGCAGTATGGCGATGACCGCGACGGGATCTGTCGGGCTGATCAGGGCGCCGAAGGCGAAGCACCAGATCCACGGAACCTCCACGCCGAAAGCGCCGGTGAGCAAGCGAAACCCGCCGGCCACGATGAGCGTCGAGACGGCGACCCCGATGGTCGACAACCCGCCGATCAGCCACTTGGCGCGGCGGATCAGATGGACGTCGATTTGCAGGGCGCCGGCGAACAGCAGGAACGACAGCATCACATTGAGGAGCGCGGCCCGGAAGTCGATGTGCTCGAGGAACGTCCGGATCGTGTCCGCCAAATGGGTTTGGGGGGCGATGCGATCGACGATGACGACGACAGCGGAGGCGACAGCCCCCGCCAAAGTGAGCGCGATGGTGTTCGGCAGCCGGAAGGTCAGGTGGTTGAGGAAGGCGACCACGGCGGCGGCCACGACGACAATAGCGGCGATCGTGAACGCGTCGAGGCTCATGCTTGATCGCTCCCAAGTTCGGCGCGAGCCGAGCGGTCGCCGGGCGCATGGGCCGGCTTGCCGGGATATAGAGCCTTTCCGGTTCGGACGGAGCGATTTCGGCTCGGGGCGAGGCCCTCAGACGCGGAGGGGGTCTTCGCGACCGGGCCCGGCCTGGCGCCGGCGAACGATCATCCGGGCGCCCTCCGCCGGGCGCAAGGTGACACGCAGGCGCGGCCAGATGCGCTGGCCCGGAGCCATATCGAGGCGGAAGCGTCGGGCGATGGCGGCCAGCACCAGGCTCGCCTCCTGCATGGCGAACTCGGCCCCGATGCATGTGCGCGGACCAGCGCCGAACGGCAGATAGGCGAAGCGATCGACCCCGCCCCGGGCCTCGCCGAGAAAACGCCCGGGTTCGAACGCGTCGGGATCGTCCCATAGCCGTCGATGGCGGTGAAGCACATAGGGTGAGATCACCACCAAGGTCCCCTTGCCCACCTTCACCCCGGCCAGTTCGTCCGGCCCGAGGGCCACGCGACTGATGGCGGCGATGGGCGGGTAGAGGCGCAGGGCCTCCTCGATCACGGCGCGGATGACGACCGGCCCGTCCGCGCGGCGCGGCGCCGCCTCATATTCCACCCGCTCGCGCCACCTGGGCGACTGCGACAGCAGGAACAGCGTCCAGGTGAGGGCGTTGGCGGTCGTCTCATGCCCGGCCGCGAAGAAGGTGAGTATGTTTGAGCGGGCTTCGGCCTCGCTGAGGCGATCATCGGCCTCAAGCAGCTGGGTCAGCATGTCGCGCGGCGCGCTTTGCGGCCGCGCCGTAAGTTGCCGACGCCTCGCGGCGACCAGATCGTCGATGGCGCGGTGGAAGAAGCGCACGGTCCCGGCCACCCTTTTCGCGCCCGGTCTTGGAATGAAGTCCGGCGCGCCGATCAGATCGAGCGCTGTCAGCCGGCCGATCTGTTCGAAGTACTCGCCCATGGCCTCGCGAATCGCTTCGGCGTCGCGGCCGAAACCGTCGGTGAATATGGTCCGCTCGAGCACGTTCAGCGTCACCCGGCGCATCTCCACGTCGGCGTCGATCGCTCCGCCGTCCGGCCAGCGGTCGATGATCCCGTCGGCGGCGCGCACCATGGCCGGGGCGAAATCCCTGACCGAGCGCAAAGCGAACATCGGCGCGGCGAGGCGGCGCTGTTCGCGCCAGCGATCGGCCTCGGCGCTCAGCAGGCCATCGCCGAGGCCGGCGGACAGCACGCGCCGTTGCAGGCGGTCCTTGCGATAGTTGGCGGCGTTGTCGAGCAGCACGCGGCGCACGGCGCCAGGATCGTTGATGAGCAGGACGCGGCCGAACGGCAGACCGCCTTCGACGGCGAAGGCCTCGAAGTGCCGCTCCGTCCAGCATTCGAGGGGATTGCGCTTGAGGGCGGCGGCGAGGCCGAAAAGCCCCATCGGCCTGGTCCTGGGCGCGGGCGCCGGCGGGCAATACCGCTCGCAACCGGCGAAACCGCTCTGAGCGCCGTCTGCCATGGGAGAAGGTCCGTTGCTCTGCGCCCCGCGTTTTCAACGGTTCGACCCCCGTAGGCGGTTCCCCGATGGGTGGAGCGCGCTTGTCATTGCGCGGCCAAGACCTCATCGATAACCTCGGGTCGGGGGGATGCGCGCGATGACCATCGAGGCGGGCCGGCGGGCGCGAAGCATGGCCGAGCTGGCTGAGCTTCAGGGTCGGTTCATGACGCCGCCCGAGATTGGCGCGTCCATCGCCTCGTTTCGGCCGCGCGCCAGCGACATCATCATTTCCCCCTACGGCAAATGCGGCACGACCTGGCTGCAGCAGTCGTTCCACTGCCTGCGCACCGGCGGCGATCAGGATTTCGACGACATCTCGTGCGTCGTGCCGTGGATCGAGACCGCCGGCATCCTGGGATTGGACCTTAGCGCCGAACAGCGGGCCGAGCCGCGCGGCTTCAAGAGCCATCTCGCCTGGCCGGTGGTCCCCAAGGGCGCGCGCTACGTGGTTTCGCTGCGCGATCCAAAGGACGCCCTGGTGTCCATGTACCGGTTCATGGAGGGCTGGTTCCTGGAGCCGGGCGCGGTCGCCATCGGCGAGTTCGCCGTCTCGTGGCTCGAGCGCGGGCAGGGCCGCGACTACTGGAGCCACCTGATTTCCTGGTGGGAGCAGCGTGACAATCCGGATGTCCTGCTCGTCTCCTACGAGCAGATGAGCGCGGATCCGGAAGCCGCGGTCCGCCGCCTGGCCGCCTTCTGCGGCATCGCGCTCAGCGAAAGACTGCTGACACAGACCCTCGACATGACCTCGCTCGCCTTCATGCTGGCGCACAAGCACCGGTTCGACGACGCCCTGATGCGGCGCGCCTCGGAGGCGCGCTGCGGACTGCCTCCGGGGAGCGACTCCGCCAAGGTGCGCGCCGGAAGGGTCGGCGGTCATCGCCGCGAGCTGCCGGCCGAGATCGGCCAGGCGCTGGACGCCAAATGGACCGAGGTGGTGACGCCGGCGCTGGGATTCGCCGACTATGCGGCGCTGGATGCGGCCCTAAAGTCGACGGCCGCCCACGACTCCGCTGCGCTTTAGGAACGGCGGGACGCTCGCCGCGGCCCGCCGCGCCCAGAGTGCGCTATGTGCTGAGAGCGCCCTGCCCAGACGGAGCGGCCGCCGCTGTCTGCGGCGCCCAGTCGGCCATGATGCGCGCATAGATGCCCAGAACGATGGCCATGATCGAGGCCCCGAGCACCGCCAGGCCAATATTGCCGAATATACCGGCCAGATCGTTGCCGACGGCAGGTATAACCGCGAGAGACCTGGCGCCCGCTAGCAACACGATAGTGATCAGAAAGATACGCGTATTGTTTTCCGGCGTATTGGTGATCGCTGAAATCGCGCCAAGGATCAGCAATATTGTCGCGACATAGGGGACCGTAACAAAAGCGGCCACTATCGCCAACAACACCGCCAGAGCTCTGGCGGCTCCACAGATTTTGCCCAACGTTCACTCTCCCTGTTTTTTTGGTTTTACGCGAACACAAGCGTGACTGTGCGCGGAGTCCATGCGGGGGTCAATGGCGCGCCCGAACCGGCCTGGACTGAACCTTTCGAAGCCCAGCGACGTTTGCCGCCATGGGGTCAGAAAAGGACGACCACGATGAGCGACCAGCCAAGCACGACGCCCGGCGGGGAGGAGCGTAGCCTTCTCGACCGCGCCAAGGACGAGGTCTCGTCCTGGTTCGGGGACGCCGACGCGGCCGCCCGGCGGCAGCGCGACGAGGCGGTGGGCGACCACTCCGGCAAGGGGCCGGAAAATCACCTCGAGCCCGACGCGCGCATCGTCGATGACATCACGCGCCGGCTGACCGATGACGCCAGCCTCGACGCCTCGGGCGTCAACATCGAATCGCACGACGGCGTGGTGACCCTGAAGGGCCAGGTGACGACGAGCGCCCAGCGCGCTCACGCCGAGGAGGTGTCGGCCGCGGTCGCCGGCGTACAGCGGGTCGACAACCGCCTGGTCGTGGCCTGAAAACTATCCGGCGCCGATCAGTCATGAGGGCGCAACCGAGCAGAGACAGCAGGGCGTTGCGGCTCCCGCGGCGAGCCTAGGCGGCGCCCGTCACACCATGATTGAGCGGCGCCCGCGCAGCGCTAGGCCGAGGCCGGCGAAACCGGCCAGCATCAGAGCCCAGACGGCCGGTTCCGGCACAGCCAGGGTGAAGCCCAGAACGTCGTAGTCGACATCCCAGGTCGAGGCGAAGCCGGTCGTGCCAAACTGGGCCACACCCAGGGTAAAAGAATCGCCACTGGCCGAGAAGTTCGGATTGCCGACGCCGTATGCGCCCGTGGAGAAATCGTAGAGCGTGAAGTCCGCCGCCGTCAGTTCACCGGCGATCGTGCTGTAGCCCGAGGAATACGGGACCTCCGAGCCGGCATAATCCCCGCCGGAGATCGAGCCGATGTAGACATTGCCGTCCTGAAAGATGACCGGATGGAACACGTTGCCGAATGTCAGGCCCATGAGGCCGGCGCTCGAATTGAGTTCCTTGTTGGTGAAGGCGATGACCTTGGTGATCGCGCCTTGCGTGGCCGGATCATAGGTCCAGGTGCTATTGACGATCGCTTCGTCGGTGACTTGATCGGACGCGGCCAGCGTGACCTCGGTGAAATCGAGCGCCGGGCCGCCCTGGCCGCAGGTGGCGCAGGTGGCTTCGGAGATGGTCGCCCCGTTCGCAGTGTAGGTCCCGACCGAGCTGTAGTTCGTTGAAGGGAAGGTGTCGTCGTAGAAGCTGGCGCCCGCGGCCAAAGTGGAGCCCGGAAGGGCAACGGCGGCGGCAAGTGCGGCGGCATGAGAGAGTTTCATGGGAGTCCCAGGTGATGGTTGCGCCCATGAGCCTAACGGGCAACCTGCCGACATGAAATAGGCTGAATTGCCGCCGTGATCCCATTTCTCTAGGTGTGGCCTCATGCCGCCCGCCACTTTTGTCGGTCTCACCGCCGCATTGTTTACCACTTGCGCCTTCCTGCCCCAGGTCATCCGCGCCTGGCGCACGCGCTCGACCCGCGACCTGTCGTTCCAGTCCTTCGCCACCTACGCCGTCGGCCTGGCCCTGTGGCTGGTCTACGGCCTGATGATCCGCGACCTGCCGCTCATCGCCGCCAACGGCGTCACCTTCCTCCTGGCGATGACCATCCTGGCGTTGAAGTTAAGGCACGGTTAGTTCGCGGCGGCAGACTGGACGCTCGACACACGCGCCGCGAACTGCTGGCGCGAATTCTCGGTCGGATAGGGCGTGTCCGGGACCGGGACGCCGAGGAAGGCGCACAGGCGCTCCCAGCCTTCGCCGATTTGCATCACCAGCAGGCGTTCCGACGCGATGGTCGCCTGGACCTCGGCCTCATGTCGCCGGAAGTGCTCGATCAGGAGGTCCCGGTCGTGGAGGCGCCCGGCGAAGGGGCCGGTGAAGGAGTCGAAGAATGCCTTGATATGCGGCGGTGGATTGTCGGCGAACGAGCCGGGGGCGAAGATCGTCGCCTGGGTGGACTCGTACCAGCTCTCCGGACTCCGCGTCGTGTGCACCACCTTGGCCTCCGGATAGTGCGCGGTCAGTTCGCGCCAATAGGCGGCGCTCGGATAGTCGACGGCGGCGGCGTAGTCCTTGAAGATCAAATCCCAATCGGGCGTGCCCTTGCCGGCGGCGATCCACAGCGGCACGGACTCGGGATGGCCGAACACCTCGATCATGTGATGGCAGGGCCCGAAGCCCAGCTGTTCGAGCGCGTGCTTGAGCGACAGTGTGCCCGTGCGGCCGAGCCCCGAACCGATCACCTTCAAAGGCATGCGTTTCCCTTTCACTTCACCGGCTGTCGCTTAGCATGGAAGATCGATCGGGCGTAACTTCCGCCGATGCGCCCGATCCGCCCGCGCGCCGCCAGCCCCAACCCCTCGGCGATGGCGCTCAGGCTTGGCCGCGAGGTTGCCTCGCGGCCATCGAGATCGAACAAGCTCATGGCGGCCCAAGCGGGCGCGACGACTTCCGGGGCCCAGGGCCTCAAGCCCGCCAGATGGCCTGTGCCGGCGCCCCACGCGACCAGGTCACGGATCAGATCGGCCTGGCCGCGCACGGATATGGGATAGCGGGGAACAGGGTGATCCCAAGCCACGCCGCCGTAGCGGAACGGGCCGACGGGATAGCCGAACTCGGCGACGAAGACCGGCCTCTCTAGCGCGACGCGCGCCTCCGCCGCGGCTTGCTTGAATCGATCGAAACGGCGGTCGGGCTCGGCCGAACCGGAGGGGTAGAGCGAGGTTCCCAACTGGTCCACCCGGTAGCCCGCTTCGTCCATCGCGCCGAAGAAGGCGCCAAGGCGCCGCGCCGAATAGGCCGAGGCGCCGCTGACGTGGGTGCTGAACCGCGCCGATCGATCGACCGACCTGACGCCATCGGCCACCGCCTTGAAAATCCGCCCCACGTTGGGCCACAGATGACGGGACAGCCAAGCGAGCCGGTCGTGCTCCGACAGGCTCATCAGCCGGCGAATGTCCATGCGGCCGATCTCGGGATCGACCCCATTGGGCGGCCGGTAGGTCCATCCGGCCACCGCGGTCTTGAAGGACGGGATGGCGACGCCGGCGACGCCGAACTCGACTTCGTTGCCGAGGTCCCAATAGTCGACGCGCGCGCCCGTGGAGACGATTTCGGCCGCGATCAAGGCGCCATAGTCCTTCAGCACCGACGCCATCTCGTGGATCGTCATCTCGTGCCACGGCCGACTTAATCTCAGCTGTGGATAGTCGCTGAAGTCCGGTTCCGGCTGATGGGAGGCGTCGCCGTAGTAGGCGAAAAGTCCAAGCTCCGGGTTCAAGGGGCGCCCAAGCCTTTTCGCGAGGCGGGCGCGATCCAGGCCGCGATTCACCCCCTGGTCGCCCAGTTCGCGCTTGAAGTTCCGGCGGGTGCCGATGCGGGCGAACACCTCGGTCGACCCGTGCGCCACAAACAACTTCTGCAGCGCCTCGGCCGTACGCGCGACCCGCCGCCCGTCCGTGTACGAGACGCCGGAATTCAGCAGGTACTCGGCGAACGGACTGAG
This sequence comes from Caulobacteraceae bacterium, assembly GCA_050729395.1. GTDB lineage: Bacteria > Pseudomonadota > Alphaproteobacteria > Caulobacterales > Caulobacteraceae > Acaudatibacter. Next base: position 5,050 of record JBOHLC010000111.1, on the reverse strand, counting down.
GCTCAGCGCGTTTCGAAACGTTTGCGCGGCCGGAGCGGGGATGGCCGGCGCGGCCGTCATGGCGACCGACCCGACGCCGGCCAGAAAGCCGCGTCGATCCGCCAACGCCATGGGTTTGCCTCTCGTTTCGCCGCGCCTCGCTTAGCATGGAAGCCCAATCGGGCGTAACATCCACCGATGAGCCCGATACGCCCGCGCGTTCAGCTGGCTACCCACCAGGTCGTCAACCAGCCACCGCCCCGGCCCTCTTGCAACGCCTTCGCCGACGATCCCCTGATGCGCCCGGCGCGGCTGGCCGAAGCCGAGACGTCGGCGCACCTTGGCGCCTTCGGCGCCCTCACAGGCTCGGAGGAGGCGCGCGAGGCGGGACGCCTGGCCAATGAGAACCCGCCGAAGCTGACAGCCTTCGACCGCTACGGCGAACGGCTCGACGAGGTCGAGTTCCATCCGGCCTATCACCAGCTGATGGAGATGGGCCTCGGCAACGGCGTCGCCAGTCGCGCCTGGACCCACCCCCGCCTCGGCCACACGGTCCATGGCGCCCTGATGATGCTGATGACCCAGGCCGACAGCGGCGTCACCTGCCCCATGTCGATGACCTACGCCGTCGTGCCGGCCCTGCGCGCGTCGGCCTGGGCCGAGGCCGAATGGACGCCCAGAGTGACGGCGGGCGCCTACGATCCGCGCTCGGCGCCGGCGCCCGAGAAGCGCGCCGCGACCATGGGCATGGCCATGACCGAGAAGCAGGGCGGCTCGGACGTACGCGCCAACACCACCCGCGCGGTCGCCCTCTCCGGCGACGAAGCCGAACTCATCGGCCACAAATGGTTCTGCTCGGCGCCGATGTCCGATGCCTTCCTGACCCTGGCCTGGGAGGACGCCGGCCTCTCCTGCTTCCTCGCGCCGCGCTGGCGGCCCGACGGCGGGCGCAACGCCATCGACATCGAGCGGCTGAAGGACAAGCTCGGCGACAGGTCCAATGCCTCGGCCGAGATCGAGTACCACGGCGCGTGGGCCAGGCGCGTCGGCGAGCCCGGGCGGGGAATCGCCACCATCATCCAGATGGTCCAGCTCACGCGCTACGACTGCGTTCTGGGCGCCGCCGGCCTGATGCGGCGCGCGCTCGTCGAGGCTCTGTGGCACGTCGCCCATCGGACGGCCTTCCAACGCCGCCTGATCGATCAGCCGCTCATGCGCGCCACCCTCGCCGACGTCGCCATCGAGACCGAGGCCGCCATGGCGCTCGCCTGGCGCCTCGGCGAGGCGCTCGACGAGGGCGAGGAGGCCTTCGCCCGCCTGGCCACGCCGGCGGCCAAATACTGGGTCACCAAGCGCTGCCCGGGGGCGGTCGGCGAGTGCCTCGAGACCCACGGCGGGGCCGGCTATGTCGAGGAGAGCCCGATGCCCAGGTTGTTCCGCCAGTCGCCGCTGAACGCCATCTGGGAGGGCTCGGGCAACGTCATCGCCCTGGACGTTCTGCGCGCGGCGGGGCGCGAGCCGGCGGCGCTGGAGGCGGCGAGGGCGGAGCTGGCAAGCGTCGCCGGCGCCTACGCCAGCCTCGACGCCTTCGCCGAGCGTCTGGCCGGCGAGATCGCCGCGCCGCTCCGGGAAGCGGAGATGCGTGGCGTGGTCGGGCGATTGGCGGTCGCCTTGCAGGCCGCGGCCCTGATCCGCCATGTCCCGGCCTTCGTCGCCGACGCCTTCGTCGCCCTGCGTATCGACCGGCCGGCCATGCAGTATGGCGCGAGCGGCGCGGCGATCGACGAAGACGCGATCCTCGCCCGCGCCGCGATCGGGGGATAGTCGAGGCTCTGGCATCCGCGGCCCTCGCGCCTTAAGCGTCCCGGATGCATGAACTCCTGCCCATCGCGCAGCGCGTTCGCCGCGCGCGTCGCCGGCTTGGCGAGATCGAAGCCTGGCGGGTCCGCGAGACCCGGAGGCTCGGCCCCTGGACCTTCGATGGGACGCCGATCGAAGTTGGAGAGGCGTGGCCTGAGCGGCGCGGCGTGCATTGCTTCGAGGGCGGCGCGTTCGAGGTTCCCTGGCCGCTGGACGAGGCGCGGCTGGCGCTCGATGTCGGCGGCGAGAGCCTGCTGACCATCGGCTACGACGGCGCGCCGCGCGTTACCCTCGGCCTCGATCCAAACCACAATGAGTTCCCGCTGGACGCGCCGACCGGGCGGCTGGAAGTCGAGGCCGTGGCTCGCCGCGCGTTCGGCCAATGGATCGCCGACCCGCGCCTTCACCGCGCCGAGCTGCGCCGGATCGAGCCGGAGCTGATCGCTTTTGCGCGCACCGCGGGCCTGGCCATCGACCTCGCCGCGGCCCTCGGCGAGCATGAGGCATCGCCGATCCTGCTCGAGCTGGTCGAGGACGCCCTCGCCCGGCTCGACTGGCCGACACGCACCGAGGACGTGGTCGGGCGCGAAAGCGCGTTCGCGCGCGGCTATGGCGATCGGGACGAGGCGCCGCGCGCCTGGCCCGTGACGCCCCTGCCCGCGAGCGCGCGGGCTTCCATCGGCCCGGCCCATGCCTGGCTGGCCGCCGAGCTGAAGGCGCTGCGAGCGCGGTTTCCGCCGCGCGGCGCGGTGGCCTATCTCGGCCACGCCCACCTCGACACCGCCTGGCTGTGGCCAATCGAGGAGACCCGGCGCAAGGCGCGGCGCACTTTTTCCACCGCCGCCGATCTCCTGAGGCGCTATCCGGACTTCCGCTTCGCCCAGTCGTTCGCCGAATACTACCGTCAGCTGGAAGACGACGACCCGGCGCTGCTGGAAGCAGTGCGCGGCCTCGTGGCCGATGGCCGCTGGGCGCCGACGGGCGGGCTGTGGGTCGAGCCGGACATCAACATGCCAAGCGGCGAAGCCCTGGTGCGCCAAGCGATCTATGGCCAGCTCTATTTCCTGCGGACCTTCGGGGCGCGCCATTCGGTGGCCTGGCTGCCCGACACCTTCGGCTTCTCGCCGGCCCTGCCGCAGATCCTCGCCGGCGCGGGCCTCTCGAGCCTTTTCACCATCAAGATCGGCTGGTCGGAGACCAACCGTTTCCCGCACACCAGGTTCTGGTGGGAAGGCATCGACGGCTCGCGCGTGCTCGTGCAGCAGTTCAACACGCCCGAGGATACCTACAACGGCCTGGCCGATCCGGCCTCCCTGCTGCGCGCCTGGCGCACCCACGCCGACAAGGCCCTGGCGAGCGAGGTGCTGCAGCCCATCGGCCACGGCGACGGCGGCGGCGGGCCGACGGCGGCCATGATCGAGGCGCAACGGGTCATGGCCGGCTTCCCGCTGCTGCCCGTCACCAGGTTCGCGACGCCGGAGGACTATTTCGCACGCGCGCGGACAGAGGCCGATGCGGCGGCGACACCCGTGTGGCTGGGCGAGCTTTATCTCGAATACCACCGCGGCGTCCTGACCAGCCAGGGACGCACCAAGCGGCTCAACCGGCGGGCCGAGCGCGATCTGGCGGCGGCCGAGGTGCTGGCCGGTTTCGCCGCCATGCTCGGCGGGGACCAGCCAGCGTCGCTGGAGCCGCTGTGGCGCACGTTGATGATCAATCAGTTCCACGACATCCTGCCGGGCTCCTCCATCGGCGATGTCTACGCGCGCACGGAGCGCGAACTCGGCGAAGTGGTCGCGGCGGCCGGCGAGGCGGCAAACGCGGCGCTTGAGGAGATCGCCGGCCGGCTGGCGGGCGAAGGTGAGCCGGGCTTGCTGATCGTCAATCCGGACCTGAACCCCCGGCCCGTGCGCCTGGAAAGCGCCGATCCCCTGCCCGGCGGTCAGGCGGCGGAGGACGGCCACGTGCTGGCCTCGGCCGCGCGCGTTCCGGCGCTCGGCGCGCTCACCGGCCGGCCAGAGCCGGCGGGCGGGGTGAAAGTCGGCGCCCGCGTTCTGGAGAACGATCTCCTGCGCGTCGAGCTGGCCGACGACGGGACGCTGGCCAGCGTCTTCGACAAGCGCGCGGCCCGCGAGGCCCTGGCCGGGCGCGGAAACCAGATCTGGGCCTACCGTGATCAGCCGCGCGACTACGACGCCTGGGACATCGAGGGCGACTATGAACGGCGCGGAAACGAGGTTGTCGCGGACTCCATCGACATCGTCGAGCACGGCCCCCAGCGCGGCGCCCTGCGCGTGACCCGGCGTGTCGGGAGTTCGACGCTCGTCCAGTCCGTGCGCCTGTGGGCCAATTCCGCCCGCGTCGATTTCGCCACCCGCTTCGACTGGCGCGACCGGCGGATCCTGCTCAAGGCCCGCTTCCCGCTGGCCGTGCGGAGCGACTACGCGACCTTCGAATGCGCCTTGGGCGTCCATCGGCGGCCGACGCACGTCAATACGAGCTGGGACGCGGCCCGCTTCGAGGTGGCGCACCACCGCTTCGTCGACCTTTCCGAACCGGGCTACGGCGTCGCCCTGCTCAATGATGGACGCTACGGCTGCCACGCGCGCGGCGGCGAGCTGGGCCTCTCCCTGCTGCGCTCGCCGATCCTGCCGGACAAGACCGCCGACGAGGGCGCATCGGCCCTCACCTATTCACTTCTGCCGCATCCGGGAGATTGGATCGACGGCGGCGTTCTCGCCGAGGCGGAGGATCTCAACCGGCCGCTCCTCGCCGCGCCGATGGCCAAGGCGGCGGATGGCGCGCACGCATTCCTGAAGCTGGACGGGCGCCCTGTCGCCCTGGCCGCCCTGAAGCCGGCCGAGGACGGCCAGGGCCTGATCCTGCGCGTCTACGAGCCTTCCGGCGGGCGCGGACCGCTGAGGATCGACCCGCCGGAGGGCTGGCGCGTGGCCGGCGAGGTCAACTTGCTGGAAGACGGCCTGGCGACCGCCGACGACACCATCGGCCCGTTCCAGATCCGCTCGTTCAGGCTGGTTCGCGCCTGATCCTCCCCCGATTTCGGGGGAGGGGGACCACGAAGTTGTGGAGGGGGCCGCCCCCCTCCCGGCTTCGCCGGCACTCCCCCCATGAATTGGGGGAGATCGGTGGAGGGGGCAGCGGGAAGCACCTTTGCGCGGCGTCCGCCCCCTCCCGCCCTTCGGGCGTACTC
>JBOHLC010000110.1:0-3491 GCA_050729395.1 Caulobacteraceae bacterium | reverse complement strand
CGTACAGTCATCCGGCAGGGACGACGTCACCGGCGCCAATGTGCTGGTCGCGGTGTTCTCCGAGCGCGAAAGCCACGCAGCCTACTTCCTGCAGCAGCAGGAGATGACCCGCTACGACGCGGTCAATTTCATCGCTCACGGCATCGCCAAGAAGGCCGGCGCCTCCGAGCCGCGTCCCGCCAAGGGCGCCGGCGAGGATGAGGAAAAGGCCCAGGTCAAGACCGGCGGCGAGGCGCTGGAAGCCTACTGCATCAACCTCAATGAGAAGGCCCGCCAGGGCAAGGTCGATCCCCTGATCGGCCGGGCCAACGAGGTCGAGCGCTGCATCCAGATCCTGTGCCGGCGCAACAAGAACAATCCCCTGCTGGTCGGCGATCCGGGCGTCGGCAAGACGGCCATTGCCGAGGGCCTGGCGCGCAAGATCATCAGCAAGCAGGTGCCCGAGGTCCTGGCCAAGGCGACCATCTTCAGCCTGGACATGGGCTCGCTCCTGGCCGGCACCCGCTACCGCGGAGATTTCGAGGAACGGGTGAAGCAGGTGATCAAGGAGCTTGAGCACCACACCGGCGCGATCCTGTTCATCGACGAGATCCACACGGTGATCGGAGCCGGCGCCACCAGCGGCGGGGCGATGGACGCGTCCAATCTGCTCAAGCCCGCGCTGGCCTCGGGCAACCTGCGCTGCATGGGCTCGACCACCTACAAGGAATTTCGCCAGCACTTCGAGAAGGACCGCGCCCTGGTGCGCCGGTTCCAGAAGATCGACGTCAACGAGCCGACGATCGAGGACACCATCAAGATCCTCAAGGGCCTGAAGACCTACTATGAGGAGTTCCACAAGCTGAAGTACACCGCCGAGGCGCTCAAGGCGGCGGTGGAGTTGTCGGCCAAATACATCACCGACCGCAAGCTGCCGGACAAGGCCATCGATGTGATCGACGAGGCGGGCGCCTCGCAGATGCTACTGCCGGAAGTGCGGCGCAAGAAGGTCATCGGCATCCGCGAGGTCGAGACCGTGGTGGCCAAGATCGCGCGCATTCCGCCCAAGTCGGTGTCCAAGTCGGATACCGAGGCCCTTCGCCAGCTGGAGACAGATCTGGCCAGCGCCGTGTTTGGGCAGGAAGAGGCGATCAAGCAGCTGTCCAGCTCGATGAAGATGGCCCGCGCCGGCCTGCGTGAGGCGGATAAGCCGATCGGCTCCTATCTGTTCTCGGGCCCCACGGGCACGGGCAAGACGGAGACCGCGCGCCAACTGGCCTTGACACTCGGCATCGAGCTGCTGCGCTTCGACATGAGCGAATACATGGAGCGCCACACGGTGAGCCGGCTGATCGGCGCGCCGCCAGGCTATGTCGGCTTCGATCAGGGCGGTCTGCTGACGGACGCTGTCGACCAGCACCCGCACGCCGTCGTGCTCCTGGACGAGATCGAAAAGGCCCACCAGGACGTCTTCAACATCCTGCTCCAGGTCATGGACCATGGCGCCCTGACCGACGCCAACGGCAAGAAGGTCGATTTCCGCAACGTCATTCTCATCATGACCACCAACGCCGGAGCATCCGACGCCCAGCGCAACTCGATCGGCTTTGGACGCGGCAAGCTCGAGGGCCAGGACGAGGAGGCGATCAAGCGCCTCTTCACCCCTGAGTTCCGCAACCGCCTGGACGCCATCGTCGCCTTCAAGTCCCTGACCCCGGAGGTCATCCGGATGGTGGTCCAGAAATTCATCCTCCAGCTCGAGGCCCAGCTCGCCGATCGCCACGTCACCATCGAGACCTCCGACGAGGCGGTGGACTGGCTCGCCAAGAACGGCTTCGACGAACTCTATGGCGCCCGTCCCCTGGCCCGGGTCATCCAGGAGGAGATCAAGCGTCCGCTGGCCGACGACATCCTGTTCGGGCGCCTCTCCAAGGGCGGCCACGTCAAGGTGATTTTGAAGGACGGCAAGCTCGCCTTCGAGTTCGACGCCAAGGCCGGTCCGCCCGCGGCCCCGGTCCGCGGCGAAGGCGGCGAGCCGGCGCTGGTCTGAGGACCGAGGGCCTTGCGCCTCACTCGAGGTGCGCGGCGATGGCTTTGGCCATTTGGGCAAGCTCGCCCGGATCGGCCATCCGCCCGCCGCCATGCCTCCCCAGCGGCTCGGCCGCCCACCTCGGGATGACGTGGAAATGGAGGTGGAAGATGCTCTGGCCGGCGACCGCGCCATTGAACTGGGTGACGAGGATGGCCTCCGGATTGAGCGCGCCGCGCACCGCTCGGGCCAATCTCTGCACCGCCAGGATCAGGGTCTTGAGCGCCTCGGGCTCGACGTCGAGGAGGTTGCGCGCCTTGGAGCGTTTATGGACTGCCAGGCAATGGCCGCGCGCCTGGGGAAAGACGTCCATGAAGGCGACGACCTCCTCGTCCTCGAAGATCTTCGCCGCCGGCGCCTCGCCACGGATGATCCTGGCGAAGATGTTGTCGGAATCATAGGGTCCGTCGAGGCTCATGGCGCGCTCCCTTGCGCAGGTCAGCTAACAATCCAGTCCACTTAGGCGCAATCTCGAAGCATCGCAGCGGCGCTATCCCCGCCGGAAGGGGATCTATCCTCGTGTCGATAGTCTCCAGTCGAGGTTCGTCTTCACCGCCGGCCATTCGGAGGCGATGATCGAATAGACGCAGGTGTCGCGAAGCTCGCCTCCCGGCCCGATGCGGTGGCTCCGGAGGATGCCGTCGAGCTTGGCCCCGAGGCGCTCGATCGCCCGCCGGCTCTCGCGATTGAAGAAGTGGGTGCGGAACTCCACGGCGATGCAGTCCAGAGCCTCGAACGCGTGGGCGAGGAGGAGGCGCTTGCACCGGGTGTTCACCGCCGTCTTCTGGTGGCTCCGGGCATACCAGGTCGAACCGATCTCGAGGCGCCGGTTCGCCGCATCGATGTTCATGTAGGTCGTCATGCCGACCGCCTCGCCACGGACGAAGACCGTGAACGGGACCATCGATCCAGCCGCGCGCAGCTTCAGGCGCCTTGCGATCTCCTCCTCCATGTCCTTCGGAGCCGGGACCGAGGTGAACCAGAGCTTCCAGAGCTCGCCATCCTTGACCGCTTCGCGCAACTCGTCGGCGTGGTCGGGCGCGAGCGGAACGAGCCGCGCGACGTCCCCTTCGAGTTCGATGGCCGGCGGCCAGGGGTCCTGGGTCATCCGTGGGCCTGTCGGAACGGGGAATATTCCTGGGCGAGCCATTCGACCTCGCCCTCCACCGCCGATCGCTCCTGCTCGAGATAGCGCGCGACCGCCGCCCGCAGGGCCGGATCGGCGATCCAGTGGGCGGAATAGACCAGTCTCGGCAGATATCCGCGGGCGATCTTGTGTTCGCCCTGGGCCCCGGCCTCCACGCGTTCCAGCCTCCGCGCGATCGCCTGCTCGATCGCCTGATAGTAGCAGAGCTCGAAGTGAAGGAACGGCACGTCCTCGATGCACCCCCAGTTGCGCCCGAAGAGGCAGTCGCCGCCGATG
>JBOHLC010000109.1:0-2100 GCA_050729395.1 Caulobacteraceae bacterium | reverse complement strand
GCGCCTGGAACCGGAACCACGGCATCCGCATCGACCATCTGCTGCTCTCGCCCCAGGCCGCCGACCGGCTGGGCGAGGTCACTATCCACCGCGCCGTCCGCGCCCGCGACAAGCCCTCCGACCACGTGCCTGTGGTGGCGGAGCTGAGGGAGTAAGCCGCCTTCTTGCCGGCGGAAGGCCCTCAGACCACCGTGCCGACGTTCCTTTGGCGGCTTGCGCCTGACGTCGAGCCCGACGACGGCGCGGCGGCCTCGGCCTCGATTCCCTCGCGCATTTCGCCGATCTCCTTCTCCGACCTCTTCTCCAGGCCGATGAAGCTGTTCTGGGCCTCGCGCACCGAGCGGATCAATTCGTCGAGCTTGACCTGGAGGGCCTGACTCTCGCGGTTCTGACTGTTCTGGATCAGGAACACCATCAGGAAGGTGATGATCGTGGTCCCGGTGTTGATGACCAGTTGCCAGGTGTCGGAGAAGTGGAACAGCGGACCGGTCCCGCCCCAGACCAGCACCAGGAACACGCATAGGAGAAACGTCAGCGGCCGGCCCATCGCCCGCGAAATGATGTTGGCGATCTTTTCGAAAAACTCTTCCATGGCGATACATCACCCCGACGGCGCGGCCCGCCGCCGGTGAACAACGGCCCGACGCGGGTACGGGTTCAAAGTTCATCCGACGCGCTCACCAACAATTTGCGTCATCCCGCACGCAGCGGAACGCAAGTGCAGCGGAGATGCGGGACCCAGGGGTTGCCGGGCGCGGAGCACGAAGTTGCGAGTACGACGCCTGAGGCCCTGGGTCCCGGGTCTGCACTTCGCTGCGCTCCGTTTCGCCCGGGATGACGGCATTTTGGAAAATTTGACGCGACTGTGAAGCGCGGCCATGCTCGCTCGAGGCGCCTCAGGGAGGCCGAGCCCATGACCATGCTCATCGCCGCCGCGGCGGTTTTCGTGCTGCTGCATCTGCTGGTCTCGGGGACACGCGTGCGCGACGCGCTGACCGGCGCCATCGGCCAGGGGCCGTACATGGGCCTCTTCTCCCTGGCCTCGATCGCCTGCCTGGCGTGGCTGATCCTGGCCTTCGGCCCGGCCCGGACGGCCAGCGACAACGCGGTGTTCTGGTCCGTCACGCCGCTGACCCGCGACATCCAGCTCATCGTGCAGCTGATCGCCTTCCTGCTCGTCGTGCCGGGCCTGACGACGCCCAACCCGACCAGCGTGCGCCAGGAGGGCGTGCTCGATCGCCCGGACGCGGTGCGCGGCATGGTGCGCATCACCCGCCACCCGTTCCTGTGGGGTGTGGCGATCTGGGCCGCGGGGCATCTGATGGTCCACGGCGATGTCGCGGCCTTCATCCTCTTCGGCTCGCTGCTGCTGCTGGCCCTGTTCGGCACGGTGAGCATCGACGCCAAGCGCCGGCGCGCGCTGGGCGAGCGTTGGGACGCGTTCGCGGCCCACACCTCCAACGTGCCGTTCGCCGCCATCCTCGCCGGAAGGCAGAAGCTGCACGTCGGCGAGATCGGCTGGTGGCGCATCGTGCTGGCCGTGGCGCTGTGGGCCGTCGTGCTGTGGGCGCATCCCCACGCGTTCGGCGTGCCGGCTTTGCCTGCCTGATCTCCCCCTGCGAAGCGGGGGGAGTACGCCCGAAGGGCGGGAGGGGGGCGGAAGCCGCGCGCCGGCGCTTCCGGCAGCCCCCTCCACCACTTCGTGGTCCCCCTGCCCCGCTTCGCAGGGGAGGATCAGGTCCCCCTCCCCCCCTGCGCGGGGGAGGATCAGATTTGATGGGCTAGCCAAGCGCGTGGTCCATGGCGGCTTGGGCGTGGAGGTGGGTGGTGTCGAAGGTGGGGACGGGGAGGTCGGACGGGCCGATGAGGAGGCCGAATTCGGTGCAGCCTAGGATCGCGGCGTCCACGCCCTCCTCCGCCACGGCGCGCTCGACGATGGCGACGAAGGCGGCGCGCGAGGCCGGCTCGATAAGGCCCTGGACCAGCTCGTCGTAGATGATGGCATGCAGGCGCTCGCGCGCCTCCGGCGGCGGGATGACCGCCACCACGCCGCCGGCCGCCAGGCGCTCGCGGTAGAAGGCCTGCTCCATGGTGTAGCGC
>JBOHLC010000108.1:0-4157 GCA_050729395.1 Caulobacteraceae bacterium | reverse complement strand
CGCCATCGGTCATCGTGATCATGGGTGGCCGGGACAAGCCCGGCCATGACGCGTTGTTCGCTGGAAGACCGCCAGTGCGCCCGCCGCGTTGATCAACCCGCGAGCGACAAGTGCTTCACCCAAGGTCCCAATCTCCGTCCCCGGCTTCGACGAAACCGGCCTGGCGCAGGACGCGGCGGGCGAGATCCGCGTCGTCGTCGGCGACCATGAGGCGCAGCGGAATCACCGCCCGCCATAGATTGCCCACGGCGGTGTCGAAGGCCTCGCTGTTGACGCCCTCGCTGGCCAGGAGCGCGCGCACGGCGCTGAGCTTGACTTGGTCGGTGGTGGTGAGAATGGCGATCATGGCTTTGGGCGTTCGATTGACTTAGCCTCCCACGCGGGGAGAACAAGACCGAAGATGACCGCGCCGCCGCCTCCATCGACCACGGCCCGCAACACGCTGGTGCTGATCGCCGTGGTGGTCACCGGCGCGGCGCTGCACTGGATGGGGGCGATCATCACGCCCCTGCTGCTGGCCATCTTCCTGGCGGTGATGGTCGACGGCTTCAGCCGGGTGATCATGACGCGCCTGCCGATGCTGCCGCCGCGCGCGGCCATGCTGACCGCGATCCTGGTATGGACGGTGCTGGTCATCCTGTCGGTGGTCGTGGTCGCGGCCAACGCCGAAGGCTTCATCGCCACGCTGGGACGGGATCAACCGAAGCTGAACGCGCTGATCGCCGGCGTCGCCGCGCGCCTCGGACCGAACGCGCCGCAATCGGTCAACCAGATCCTGAGCCGGTTCGATCCGATGCAATACGCCGGGGCGGTAGCCCAGGCGCTGCAGAACTTCGGCTCGGCGGCGGTACTGGTGCTGATCTACCTGGGGTTCCTGATCGCCTCCCGCCACGCCTTCGAGCGCAAGGCGGTCAAGCTGTTCGGCGGCCGCGAGGCGCGCCACGAGGCGCTCAACGTCTTCCTGCACATACGTGACGCCGTCGAACGCTATCTGTGGATCCAGACGGTGACGGGCCTGGTCATCGCCGCCGGCTCGTTCGCGGTGATGACCATGGTCGGGCTGGATCACGCGTTCTTCTGGGCCTTCCTGGTGTTCATCCTCAACTATGTGCCGATCCTGGGCGCGGTGGCGGCCATCGCCCTGCCGGCGCTCTTCGCCCTCTTACAGTTCGGCGAGTGGACCCAGGCCTTGATCGTCCTTGGCAGCCTCTTTTCCATCGCCTTCATCGTCGGCAACATCTTCCTGCCGCGCCTGCAGGGGAACAGCCTCAACATGGACCCGCTGATCGTCATGCTGTCCCTGGCCTTCTGGGGCACGATCTGGGGCCTGCCGGGGGCGTTTTTGTCGACGCCGCTGACCGTCCTGACCATGGTCATACTGGCCCAGTTCGACGGCTCGCGCTGGATCGCCATCCTGCTGTCGGGCGACGGCGATCCGCAGGGGATGGGGGCGGGGGCGGAGCGATCGCCCGACGAGGCCCCGCGTTTCGCGCAAACGTCGCACTGAGCGTTCAAAAGCGTCGCGAGAGCCTTTATTGGTGTGAAATGATGCTCAAAACGCTCCCAGCGGGGGAATTCACGCTCGAAAACCTCGAGCGGGCCTTCGAAAACGTCCTGGACGACCGGAAGGCGAGCGCGGCGCGGGCCGCCTTCCTCACCCGCGTGCTCGAGGATTTCCGGCCGGGCGAGCTGGCCGGCGTGACCCTGGAGGACCTGGCCGAGGTGCTGGCCGAGTTCTGGCGCTTCGGCGAGGACGCGCGCGGCGAGACGCCGACGGCGCGGCTGATCCGCGCGGCGGGCGCCGGCGGGGCCGATCTCGGCTTCGATCTCCTGGAGATCGTCCAGCCCGACACGCCGTTCCTGGTCGACAGCGTGATGGGCGAGGTGAGCGAGTCCGGGGCCGACGTGAAGGCCATGTTCCACCCGATCGTGGACCGGGACGGCGCGCGCGCCTCGATGATTCAGGTGTGGCTGGCGCCGGTCGGCGAGGAGCGTGGCGCCGGCCTGATCGAGCGGGTGCTGGCGGCCATGGCCGACGTGCACGCCGCGGTGACCGATTTTCCGGCCATGCGCGAGCTCCTCGGCCACACCATCGACGATGTCGAGCGCGCGGCCCCTGGGCTGAGCGCCACCCTGGGCGCCGACCAGCTGGCCGAGGACGTGGCGTTCCTGCGCTGGATCGACGCCGGCCATTTCGTGTTCCTCGGCGCGCGCGTCTACGACTATCCGCGCCTGGCGGACGGATCCTACGCGGCCGAGGAGCCGGTCTACGACAAGAAGAGCGGCCTGGGCCTGCTGCGCGATCCCAAGCGGCTGGTGCTACGCCGCTCCAGCGAACCCTCGGTGCTGGCCTCCTCGCTGCTCTGGCGGACCGAGGTGGCGGCGCCGGTGCTGGTGGCCAAGGCCAATCTGCGCTCGCGCGTGCACCGTCGGGCGCACATGGACTACGTCGGCGTGCGCCGGCACGGGCCGGCCGGCGATCCGGTGGGCGAGACGCGCTTCATCGGCCTGTTCACCGCCCAGGCCTATGAGGAGCCGGCCAAGGAGATTCCGCTCCTTAGGCGCAAGATCGACCAGGTGATGGCCGAGGCCGGTTTCGCCAAGGGCAGCCACAACGCCGTGCGCCTAGCCTATATCCTGGAGACCTATCCGCGCGACGAGCTGTTCCAGGTCAGCGTCGAGGAGCTGCGCGACACCGCGCTCGACATCCTGCACCTGCTGGACCGGCCCAAGGTCAAGCTGTTCATCCGCCGCGATCCCTACGACCGGTTCGTCTCGATCCTGCTCTACGCCCCGCGCGAGCGCTATGACGAGCGGTTGCGCGAACGCGCCGGCGAGCTCTTCGCCAGGGCCTTCGGCGGCCACGTCTCGGCTTCGGTGCCGAGCTATTCGGACGATCCGCTGTCGCGCATCCACTACATCATCGGCGTGCCGCCCGACGGCTATATCGACGCCGATCCGGTGTGGCTGGAAGCCGAGGCCAGCCGCATCGCGCGCACCTGGTCCGACGACTTCGAGACGGCCGCCCTCGCCGGCCTGCCGGACCCTGTCGCGGCGGCGAAGCTGGCGGGCGCCTATCGCGACGCCTTCCCGGCCGGCTACCGCGATCGCTACGACGGGGCCGAGGCGGTCATCGACGCCGCGCGCATGCAAGCGCTGGACGAGGAGGGGGCGATCGCCGTGCGCGCCTTCCGCGTGGCCGGCGATTCGCCGCTGCAGTTCCGCTTCAAGCTCTATCGCCGGGGGGCCGAACCGGCGCCGCTCGCGCGGGTGCTGCCGATCCTGGGCGACATGGGTCTGGCCGCGCTGGTGGAAGACGGCTTTCCGGTCAAGCCGACCCTGCCGGAAGGCCCGGCCGCGCCGCTGTGGACGCACGAATTCCTGGTCGAGGATCCGGGGGGCGAGCGCCTGACCTTCGAGGACCGCCGCGAGCCGTTCGAGGCCACGTTCAAGGCCGCCTGGACGGGCCAGATCGAGAGCGACGGCTTCAACCGCCTGGTGCTGGAGCTGGGCGCGTCCTGGCGCGAGGCGGCTCTGATCCGCGCCCTGGCCCGCTATCGCCAGCAATCGGGCCTCGATCCGCGGCCTTCGGTCCAGGCCCAGGCGCTGGCGGCCAATCCGCACGTCGCCCAACTGTTGCTCGAGCTCTTCGCCGCCCGGCTGGATCCGGCGAGCGCGGCTGGCCTCGAGGCGCGCGGGCGCGAAGCCGGCCGCCTGTGGGGAAAGATCGAGGCGGCGTTGCGCGAGGTGGAGAGCCTCGACCACGACCGCGTCCTTCGCCGCGTGGCCGCCCTGGTCCTGGCCATCACCCGCACAAACTACTACCAGGCGGACGCGGACGGCGAGCCCAAGCCCTACATAAGCTTCAAGGTGGCCAGCCGCGAGCTGGTCGATCTGCCGCAGCCCAAGCCCTTCCGCGAGATCTTCGTCGCCTCCCCGGCGATCGAGGGCGTGCATCTGCGCCTGGGGCCGGTGGCGCGCGGCGGCCTGCGCTGGTCGGATCGACCCGACGATTTCCGCACCGAGGTGCTGGGCCTGGTCAAGGCGCAGCAGGTCAAGAACGCGGTGATCGTGCCGGTCGGTTCCAAGGGCGGTTACGTGCCCAAGCATCTGCCCAAGGGGCCGCGCGATGCCGTGCAGGCCGAGGGGATTGCGAC
>JBOHLC010000107.1:0-32812 GCA_050729395.1 Caulobacteraceae bacterium | reverse complement strand
GGATGTCGTCGACGAACACCACGGCGTCGGGCATCCACCAGTGGGCGATCTTGCCGTCCAGAAAACGCAGAAACTCCTCGGGCTGGGCGGTTTCGCCGTCCTTCAGCTTGACCAGGAGCAGCGGGCGCTCGTCCCACTTCGGATGGGCGATACCGCTGACCGCCGCCATGTAGGCCTTGGGATGGCCGGCGGCGATGTTCTCGATCTCGATCGAGCTGATCCATTCGCCGCCGGACTTGATCACGTCCTTGGCCCGGTCGGTGATCTGCATGTAGCCGGCCGGATCGATGGTGGCCACGTCGCCGGTGTCGAAGAAACCCTCCGCATCGAGGATGTGGCCGCCCTCGCCCTTGAAATAGGCGCCGGCGATGAACGGCCCTTTGATCTTCAGCCGGCCGAAACTCGCGCCGTCGTGCGGCGCGCGCGCGCCGGCGTCGTCGGTGAGCTTGAGTTGGACACCCAAGGGCGGGCGGCCCTGCTTGAGCTTGTAGGGCACCTGCTCCTCGAAAGGCAGGGCGGCGATTTCCGGCGTCGGCGTCGCCAGGGTGCCAAGCGGCGAGGTTTCGGTCATGCCCCAGGCGTGGACCACCTCCACCCCATAGTCGTCATGGAAAGCCCGCAGCATGGCTTCGGGGACGGCCGAACCGCCGATGACAACCCGCTTGAGGGTGGTGAGCTTGGCGCCCGTCGCGCGCAGATGGGCCAGTAGCATCTGCCACACCGTCGGCACGGCGGCCGACATGGTGACCTGTTCGGTCTCGATCAGCTCGAGGATCGAGGCGCCGTCCATCTTCTGGCCCGGCATGACCAGTTTGGCCCCCACCGCCGGGCAGGAGAAGGTGAGGCCCCAGGCGTTGGCGTGGAACATCGGCACGACGGCGAGCACGGTGTCCCTCACCGACAGGCCCATGACGTCCGTCTGCAGGGTCACCAGGGTGTGCAGGAAGTTCGAACGGTGCGAATAGAGCACGCCCTTGGGATTGCCGGTCGTGCCGGAGGTGTAGCAAAGGCCACAGGCGGTGCGCTCGTCGAACCCGCCCCAGGCGCAGTCGGCGGCGTGGGTCTCGATCAGGGTCTCGGAAGCCAGAGCGCCCTCGAATCCGGTCGCCCGCACACGGTCCTCGTCTCCTAGGACAATGACGCGCTCGACGCCGGGCATCTGGGCGCGATGCTCGGCCAGAACCGGCAGGAAGGTCGCGTCGACGATCAGGATGCGATCCTGGGCATGGTTGATGATGTAGCAAAGCTGTTCGGCGAACAGGCGCGGGTTGAGCGTGTGGCAGACCGCGCCGATCCCCATCACGGCATACCACGCCTCGATGTGGCGGGCCGAGTTCCAGGCCATAGTCGCCACCCTGTCGCCAGGCCTGATCCCAAGCGCCAGCAAGGCAGAGGACAGGCGCCGCGCGCGGTCGTGGACCTCGCCCCACGTCGTGCGCACGATCGGCCCTTCGATGCTGCGGGTGACGATCTCCCGGTCCGCGTGCCAGTTGGCGGCGTGTTCGAGGATCCTGTCGACCGTCAGCGGCCAGTCCTGCATCAGCCCGAGCATGGGCGCTCCTCCAGAGTGCGGGGTTTGGCGGCCGATTGTATGGAAAGCCCGCGCCATGTCACGCGTCCGGGATCGCGGGTGAGCTGACCTTCGAGCACGGCGACATCGGCGTCGGAGGCGTCACTCGTCCGCGCGGCGAGGCGGGCCCGCAACACCTCCGCCTCGACCTCGAGCCAGACGCCGTCGAAGGGGACGCCGAGACGCGCGGCGAGCACCTCGGCCGCCTCGCGCATGGCCGGATCGAGGAAGGTGGCGTCGAGGATGACCGGCCAGCCCGCGCCCAGCGCGCGTGCGGCGACCTCGAACATCTCCCCATAGACACGGCCGTCCCAGTCCAGGACGTAGGCCTCGCGCGGCAGGCGGTCCAAGGGCTTCACGCCCCACAGGCGCTTGCGGACGAGGTCGCTGCGCAGGACGACCGCGCCTGGAGGCCGGCGCGCCGCCATTGCGCTCGCCGTCACCGATTTGCCTGAACCCGAGAAGCCTCCGATCGCCGTCAGTCGCGGCGTGGGCGGCGCGAGAAGTCTCACCGCCGCGTCGAGGTATCCCCGCGCCACGTTGTCATCGCCCGTCGAGGCGCCGACGTGGGCGCGCACCGCCGCGCGCACCGACAGGAAGAGTGGCAGCGCCGCGAGACCGCCCCACAATTCCGGCGGAAAGCCTCGCGCGACCTCGTCGAACCAGGCATTCATAAGGGCGTTGGCGGCGGCGCCGTTTCCCCGCGCGATCAGGTCCATGATGGGGAAGGCGGCGTCGTAGAGGACGTCGATGAGGCTCAGCCGATCGTTGAATTCGATGCAGTCGAACGGCATCGGCTCGCCGTCCTCCAGCAGGATATTTCCGAGGTGGAGATCGCCGTGGCAGTGGCGCGCGAAGCCGGCGACCCGTCGCGCCTTCAGCACGGGCGCGAGCCTGTCGAACTCGACCCGGGTCGCCGCGATCAGCTGGCCCACCTTGTCCGCGCCAAGGCGCCCCGCCACCCGCTTCAGACTCTTCTCATTGGTGGCGATGGTGTAGCCGAGCGCCGCCACGCCGCCGCCGTCCGCCGCCGGCGGCGCTTCGACGTGCATGCGCGCGATGCGCCGGCCGAGCGCCTCGTAAAGCTGCGGCGTCACCGCCTCCGGCCGCGCCGCAAGCACGGCCCCGGTATCGAAGCGGCGCATCTCGAGCAGCCACTCGATGATCTCGCCGGCGCCGTCGATGGCCAGGACGCCATCCCGCCGGGTCACCGCGCGCACCGCGCGGTAGAGATCGCCGGACCAGCGGCGATTGAACGCAAGCTCGCGGTCGAGGGCCCATTTGCGCTTTTCGAGGCTGGAGAAGTCCAGGAATTCGTAGCGCACCGGCCGTTTCACCTTCCACGCCACCTCGCCGGCGAGAAAGACGCGAGCGCAGGAGGTCTCGATGGTGGTGTCCGCCCGGGCCGCGAGCCATGCCGCGACCTCATCCCATGGACGGTTCACGGATAAAGGCGCTGGGCTGTCCAGCCGTCGCCGGCGCGGATGAAGGCGGTGCGTTCATGCAGGCGAAAGGGCCTGTTGCGCCAGAACTCGATGGTCCTGGGCGTCAGGCGATAGCCGGACCAGTTCGGTGGCCGGGGCGTCTTGCCGATGGCGAACTTCAGGGCGAACTGCGCGACGCGGCGCTCGAGCGCGTGAGCGTCCGGCATCGGCCGCGACTGGTCCGAGGCCCAGGCGCCGATCTGGGCGCTCTTGGCCCTGGAGGCGAAATAGGCGTCGGCCTCAGCCTCGGTGACCGGTTCGATGTCGCCGCGCACCCGCACCGAACGGCGTAGCGATTTCCAATGGAAGACCAGCGCGGCCCTGGGTTGGGCGGCGAGCTGCAGCCCCTTGGCGCTCTCGGTATTGGTGAAGAAGACGAAGCCGCGCTCGTCCACGCCCTTCAGCAGCACCATGCGCGCGTCCGGCATGCCCTCGGCGTCGACGGTGGCCAGCGTCATGGCGTTGGCGTCGTTGGGCTCACGCCGGGTTGCCTCGCCCAGCCAGGTCCCGAACATCGCGATCGGATCGGCCTCGATGTGCGGCGAATCCTCCAGTTCAGTCGCTTGGAGGGCATAGTCGGCTTCCGCCGGCGACGCGGGGATGAGTGCCTTGTCGTCCATCGCCTTCGATATAGCGAAAATACGCGGCCTTTTCGATCCGGCGCCAACCTGGGCTAGAAGGTGTGGGCCATGTCGCACAATACCTTCGGCCATCTCTTCCGCGTCACCACCTGGGGCGAGAGCCATGGCGCGGCGCTCGGCTGCGTGATCGACGGTTGTCCGCCGGGTATTCGGCTCGATCCGGCCGACATCCAGGTCTGGCTCGACAAGCGACGGCCGGGGCAGGGCAGGTTCGTTAGCCAACGCCAGGAGGCCGACGCCGTGCGCATCCTCTCGGGCGTCTTCGAGGACGAGGCGGTCCGCGGCCGGTTCGGCGGCCAGGTGACCACCGGCACGCCGATCTCGCTGGCGATCGACAACACCGACCAGCGCAGCCGCGACTACGTCGACATCGCCACTGCCTTCCGTCCAGGACATGCCGATTGGAGCTATTTCGCCAAGTACGGCGTGCGCGATTACCGCGGCGGGGGCCGGCAGTCGGCCAGGGAGACCGCCGCGCGCGTGGCCGCCGGCGCCGTGGCGCGCAAGGTGCTGGGCGAAGGCGTCGTCGTGCGCGCCGCGCTCGTTCAGATCGGGCCTGACGCCATCGACCGGTCGCGGTGGAACTGGGCAGAGACCCTGAACAACCCGTTCTGGTGTCCCGATGCGGACATGGTTCCGGTGTGGGAGCGGCGGCTGGAAGCGACGCGCAAGGCGGGCTCCTCCACGGGGGCCGTGGTCGAGGTCGAGGCCACCGGCGTGCCGGCCGGGTGGGGCGCTCCGGTCTATGGCAAGCTCGACGCCGAACTGGCCGCCAGTCTGATGTCGATCAACGCCGCCAAGGGGGTGGAGATCGGCGCGGGCTTCGCCGCCGCAGCCCTGTCGGGCGAGGAGAACGCCGACGAGATGCGCGCCGGCGCCGACGGACCGACGTTCCTGTCGAATCAGGCCGGGGGCATTCTCGGCGGCATCTCGACCGGCCAGAGCGTCGTCGCCCGCGTCGCCTTCAAGCCCACGTCATCCATCCTCACCCCCCGTCTCTCGATCAACGAGGCCGGCGAGGAGATCGAGATCCGCACCAAGGGCCGACACGATCCGTGCGTCGGCATCCGCGCCGCGCCGGTGGTCGAGGGAATGATGGCCTGCGTCCTGGCCGACGCCTTCCTCCGGCATCGAGGCCAGGTGGGGTGACGCAGATAAGGCGCAGATAAGAAGAAGAGGTGGCCGCTACGCGGCGTTCGCCTTCAGAGGCGTCGGCCCTCGTCACCGCGACCGCCCGCGAAGCGGGCAGCTTTCCTTTCTTCATCTGCGGAAATCTGCGTCATCTGTGGATGTCTTCTGTGCCTTATCTGCGTCGTCCGTCGATCAAACGACTTCCAGGGCGCAACTTTCGCCAACGGTTGGGCGCGAGACGACGACGCGTTTGAGGGCGGGGAACTTCGGGCCCAGGCGGCCGGCGAAGAAGAGGCACAACGCTTCCAGCGTCGGACTGGCCAGACCCGCGTGCTCGTTGAGCAGGGAATGATCCAGTTCGGCCGCGACGGCCTTGAGGGCGACGTCCAGATCCGCCAGGTCCGCCACCCAGCCCACGGGCGGGATGGCCGCCCCCGCGAGCGTGGCCTCGACCCGGAACGAATGGCCGTGCAGGCGCGCATAGGGCTTCTGGTCCGGCCCGCCCGGCAGGCTGTGGGCGGCGTCGAACGTCGCGGCCTTGGTGATCTCGAAGATGGGGTCAGCCATGGGAGCGCGGCAAAAATCACGCTTTCACGCGTGATTCAATCGGGGCTGCTCACGGAATGCCGAGGTATTTGTGCGTCTGCAGGCTGAGCCGCCACTTCGGATGGGCCAGGCAATAATCGACGGCCGCCCTCGTCGCCGCTTCGCGCGCCGGGCCGTCCATCGGCTGGAGGAAGAAGCGCTCGAAATCAAGGCCCGCAAACCTTTCCGGATCGACGCCGGGCTGGGGATAGACGAGCTTCAGTTCCTGGCCGCTCGTCTGCGCGAGCGGGGCGTCGGCCTTGGGGCTGACGCAGATCCAGTCGAGGCCGGCGGGGGCGGAAATCGTGCCGTTGCTCTCCACCGCAATCTCAAAGCCGCGCTCGTGCAGGGCCTCGATCAGCGGCGCGTCTAGCTGAAGCAACGGCTCGCCGCCGGTGCATACCACCAGCCGCCGGACGTCATCGCCGCTCCAATGCGAGGCGATGGCGTCGGCCAGCGTTCTCGCGTCGGCGAACTTGCCGCCGTCCGTCCCATCGACACCGACGAAATCGGTGTCGCAGAAATTGCAGACCGCCGCCGCCCGATTAGCTTCGCGCCCGGTCCACAGGTTGCAGCCGGCGAAGCGGCAGAACACCGCCGCGCGCCCGGCCTGGCCACCCTCGCCTTGCAGGGTGAGAAAGATCTCCTTGACCGAATAGGTCATGGCGTGAGCGCCGGCTTTCCCGAGGCCACCCATTCGGTCCACCCGCGCTTGCGCAGCTCGCACGCCGGGCAGGCGCCGCAGCCCGCGCCCCAGGGATGAACGGGTTCACGCGCGCCCAGATAGCAGGTGTGGCTGTGGCGCAGGATGATGTCCACGAGGGCCGCTCCGCCGAGGCCGCTGGCCAGGGCCCAGGTTTGCGCCTTGGTCAGCCGCATCAGCGGCGTGATGATCTCGAAAGCCTGCTCCATGCCGAGGTTGAGCGCGGCTTCGAGCGCATCGAGCGTTGCACGCCGGCAGTCGGGGTAGCCGGAATAGTCGGTCTCGCACATGCCGCCCACTAGGTGGGCGAGGCCGCGCCGGTCTGCCAGGGCGGCGGCATAGGTGAGAAACACAAGGTTGCGGCCGGGAACGTAGGTGGTCGGCAGGCCCTTCTCCCCGATCTCGATGGCGCGGTCCGAAGTCAGGGCGGTCTCGCCGATGGCCCCGAAGGCGCGCAGGTCGATGAAGTGATCCTTGCCCAGGCGCGGGACCCAATCAGGGAAAGCATCGGCGAAGGCGGCGCGCACCTCGTGCCTGGCATCCAGCTCGGCCGTGTGCCTCTGACCATAGTCGAAGCCGACGGTCTCCACCCGGCCGTAGCGGGCGAGCGCCCAGGCCAGGCACACGGTGGAATCCTGGCCGCCGGAGAACAAGATAAGCGCGGTCGACATCCGGCGCTTCTACACGAGGGGGCGGTCAGCCGGAATTGCGCAACGCAGGCGGACCAAACGCTCTCCGTCTTGGCAATCCGCACCGCCGTCGCTATGTGCGGCGCCTTCCCTTCCGCACACCGTCCAGACGACCACCGGAGCCCGCATGGCCGCGCAGTACATTTTTCAGATGCAGGGACTATCGAAGACCTATCCCGGGTCCAAGAAGGTGTTCGAGAACATCTGGCTGTCATTCTACCCGGACGCCAAGATCGGCGTGGTGGGCGTCAACGGCTCGGGCAAGTCGACGCTCCTGAAGATCATGGGCGGCATCGACAAGGAGTTCTCCGGCGAGGCGCGCGCGGCGGAGGGTACTCGCATGGGCTATCTGGAGCAGGAGCCACACCTCGATGCCGCGCTCGATGTGTGGGGCAATGTCGTTTCCTGGTGCGAGGAGAAGAAGACCTTCGACGCCTTCAACGCTGTCGCGGCCAAGCTCGGTGAGGACTATTCGGACGAGCTGATGGAGGAGATGACCCACCTCCAGGAAAAGCTCGACGCCGGCGATCTGTGGGACATCGACTCGCGAATCGAGATGGCCATGGATGCCCTGCGCTGTCCGCCCAACGAGGCCGATGTGACCAAGCTCTCCGGCGGCGAGCGGCGGCGCGTGGCCCTGGCCAGGCTATTGCTATCCAAGCCCGACATGCTGCTGCTGGACGAGCCGACGAACCACCTCGACGCCGAGTCGGTGGCCTGGCTGCAGCATCATCTGGAGGCCTTTCCGGGCTGCGTGATCCTGGTCACCCACGACCGCTACTTCCTCGACCAGGTGACCAAGTGGACTCTCGAGCTCGATCGCGGCAAGGGCATTCCCTATGAGGGGAACTATTCGAGCTGGCTGGAGCAGAAGGCCAAGCGCGTCCGTCAGGAGCAGAGCGAGAGCGAAGCGCGACAGCGGGCCATCGCCCGCGAACTGGAGTGGGTGCGCTCCTCGGCGCGGGCGCGGCAGGCCAAGTCCAAGGCGCGCCTGGCGGCCTACGATGAGATGGTCAATCAGCAGGAGCGCGAGAAGCAGAGCTTCGCCGCTATCCAGATCCCACCGGGACCGAGGTTGGGCAATGTGGTCATCGAGGCGCAGGGGTTGGAGAAGGAATATGGCGAAAAGGTCCTGTTCAAGGATCTCTCGTTCAAGCTGCCGCCCAACGGCATAGTCGGCGTCATCGGCCCCAATGGTGCCGGCAAATCGACCCTGTTCAAGCTGATCACCGGCCAGGAACAGCCGGACGCCGGCTCGATCCGCCTGGGCGAAACTGTGAGGCTCGCCTATGTCGATCAGAGCCGCGACGCGCTGGAGGCGGACAAGACCGTGTGGCAGTCGATCTCCGGCGGCCTAGATGTGATCAAGGTCGGCAATCGCGAGCTGGTCAGCCGGTCCTATGTTGGCTCGTTCAATTTCAAGGGCGGCGATCAGCAGAAAAAGGTCGGCCAACTCTCCGGCGGCGAGCGCAATCGCGTGCACCTGGCCAAGACGCTGACGGAAGGCGGCAATGTCATCCTCCTGGACGAGCCGACCAACGATCTCGATATCGAGACGCTGCAGAACCTGGAGGACGCGCTCGAGCAGTTCGCCGGCTGCGCCGTGGTCATCAGCCACGACCGCTGGTTCCTCGATCGTCTGTGTACACACATCCTCGCCTTCGAGGGTGACTCGAAGGTGGAGTGGTTCGAGGGCAATTTCG
This sequence comes from Caulobacteraceae bacterium, assembly GCA_050729395.1. Lineage (GTDB taxonomy): Bacteria > Pseudomonadota > Alphaproteobacteria > Caulobacterales > Caulobacteraceae > Acaudatibacter. Next base: position 24,306 of record JBOHLC010000107.1, on the reverse strand, counting down.
AAGCCTACGAGGAAGACAAGAAGCGTCGCTTAGGCGCCGATTCGCTCATCCCCCACCGGATCAAGTTCCAAAAGTTTCACAGGTAGGCGTGGTCCTCCTTCCCCTTGAAGGGGAGGGAGGACGCCCGCCGCTATTGTGGCTGCGGATTGGGGTTTGGCGGCGGCATGGCGACCGGATTGCCCTGCACGTCCGGACCGGTCGAGGGCACTTGGTCCGACGGGTTGTTGGGCGTGGGCGTAGCGGTCACGCCAGTGGTCGGATTTGCCCCTTCGGCGGCCGGAACGGATGTGTCCGCGCCGGGCGAGATGGTCGAGGCGGGGGCGGCCGGCGGGGCGACGTAGGCCGAAGTATTGGCCATCCCGCCGGTATTGACCGCGGCCATTTCGATCGCCCTGCGCTCCCTGGGCGAGGATCGCAGATAGTGGCCGACCTCGGCGTAGGGGATTGGCTGGGCCGGCTCGGCGTAGCTGTAGCCCGCGCTATGCGCGCGACGGTGGTGGTGGCGGACATGGGCCGAGGCCCCGCCCGCGGCGAGGGCGCCGATCGCGGCGCCCGCGATGAGAAGCCTGGTGATCACGGAGATGCTCCAAGGTTCTAAGCAGCATGGCCCCCCGTGCGCCTGTAACGGCCTACGGCCGAGATAGTTGCGCCTCTCAGCGCGCGTGGCTTGCCCTGGCGCGGGGAAGACGGCTCGCCCGGCCCGCCGGCTCGGCGTCGAGCACCTCGGCGAGCCGAACCCGCAGCGCGGCCATCCGCCCGCCGTTGGCGAACTTCACCCCGCGCGCGTCGACGACGTAGAAGGTGTCAACGGCGCGCTCGCCATGGCCGTCGATGTGTGCCGACTGGATCGACAGATCCGCTTCGCTCAGCGCGCGCGCCAGCGCCTCAAGCAGGCCCGGCCGGTCACGCCCGGAGGCCTCGATCACGGTCGCGGCGTCCGAGGCGTCGTTGTCGATTGCGACGATGGGCGAGATGGCGAACGGCGAAGGCCGCGCGGTGAGACTTGGCCGCGGCGGCTCGCGGCGCGTTTCCTCGCCGCGGCCCGACCGCTCGAGGCTCTCGGCCAGGCGGGCGAGGGCGCGCGGACTGTCACGGCCGAACGGCTCGCCGGCCACGTTCTGGATGAAGAACACGTCGAGCGCCTCGCCGGCGGTGGAGGTGAAGATGCGCGCGCCCACGACGTTGCCGCCGGCCTGGGCGATAGCCAGGGCCAGGTCGGCGAAAAGGGCCGGCCGGTCGGCGGCGGCGACGACGATCTCGGTGGCGTTTCGCCCCTCGCGTATGGCGGCCTGGGCGGCGGCGGCGCCTTCGACCCGCGCCCGCTCGGCCAATGCCGCGTGGGCGGCGTGTTCGTCGGTCGAGAAGGCCACGAAATAGGCGTCTTCCATGGCGCTTGCCCAGGCCTTGGCCCCAGGCGCGGCGGCGACCAGGGCGACGCGGGCGTCATAGGCCAACGCCTCCTGGCGCCGGCGCACGACGCCGGCGGCATCGGAGAGGCGTCCGCCGCGGAACGCGGCCTCGGCGGCGTTGTACAGCTCGCGCAACAGCTGACCCTTCCAGCCGTTCCACACGCCCGGGCCCACGGCGCGGATGTCGGCCACGGTCAGGACCAGGAGCATGCGCAGCCGATCTGGCGTCTCGACCATGGCCGTGAAGGCCGCCACTGTGGCCGGGTCGGCGACATCTCGCTTCTGCGCATAGTCGCTCATCTCGAGATGGTGCTCGACAAGCCAGGCGACGAGGTCGACGCGCCGCCGCTCCAGGCCCATGCGCTCGCACGCCCGCCGCGCCGCCCGCGCGCCGGCGATCTCCTGGCCGCCGACCCCACCCTTGCCGGTGTCGTGCAGCAGCATGGCCAGGAACAGGGCCTCGCGGTCCTCGATGAGCGGGAAAATGAGATCCGAGAGCGGATGGTCGTCGGCCAGGCGACCCGCGGCGATGTCGCTGATGACCCCCACCGCCCGCAGGGTGTGCTCATCGACGGTGTAGGAGTGATACATGTTGAACTGCATCTGGGCGACCACGTGCCCGAATTCCGGGAGGTAGCGGCCGAGGACGCCGGCCTCGTTCATCAGCTCGAGCGTGCGCCGAGGCTTCCTGCCGTCGGCCAGAATATTGAGGAAGACTCGCGCGGCGACCGGGTCGCGCCGGACGGCCGAGGTGATCAAAGGCAGGCGGCGCGTAGCGGCGGTGAAGGCGTCCGGATGCAGGTCGAGATCGTGGCCGTCGGCGATCTTGAAAAGACGCAACAGATTGATCGGATCTTCATCAAAGATCCGCGGACCGACGACGCTGAGTCGTCCGCCCTCCAGAACGAAACCCGGCTCGACCACCGGCGTCTTGCGTCCGCGCCTCGGCAGGAAGCGCAACAGGCCCCTGGGCGCCTGTTTCATGTGCTCGGCCTCGAGCTTGGCCGAATAGGCGCGTGTGAGCGTGCCCACCTCCTTGGCGATCAGGAAATAGCGGCGCATGAAGCGCTCGACGGCGGGCGTGTTGTCGCCGTCGCGGCGCGGCCGGTCGAGATAGCCCATCCGGCGGGCGATCTCCGGCTGCACGTCGAAGGTCAGCCGCTCCTCCGGCCGGCCGGTGGCATAGTGCAGGTGGGCGCGCACCGCCTCGAGGAAATCGAAGGCGCGCAGGAAGGCTCGCACCTCGCGGCCATCGAACATGTCGAGGCGCAGCACCGCCTCGATGCCGTCGTGGGGATGCAGGTATTGGGCGATCCAGAACAGGGTGTGCAGATCGCGCAGGCCGCCCTTGCCCTCCTTGACGTTGGGCTCGACCATGAAGCGGCTGGCGCCGACGCGGGCGAGGCGCTCGTCCCGTTCCTTGAGCTTGGCGGCGACGAAGGCCGCCCCCGTGCCCTTGACCACCTCCTCGCGGAAACGACGGGCAAGGTCGGCCGCCAGCCCTTCGTCACCGGTCAGCCGGCGCGCCTCGAGGATGGAGGTGCGCACCGTGATGTCCTCGCGCGAAAGCTTGAGGCAGTCACCGACGGTGCGCGAGGCGTGGCCGACTTTGAAACCGAGATCCCACAGAGCGTAGAGCATGAACTCGATCACGCTCTCGATGTGCGGAGTTTGCTTGTAGGGACGCAGGAAAAGGAGGTCGATGTCGGAAAACGGCGCCAGCGCGCCGCGGCCGTAGCCGCCGACGGCCATCAACGCCATGCGCTCACCCTCGGTCGGATTGCGCGCCCGGAACACATGCACGGTGGTGAAGTCGTACAGGCAGCGGACCACCTCGTCGGTCACCGCGCACAGCAGGCGGGCTGTCTCGACTCCGCCGGCGCCGCTCTCCAGGCGCTCCTTGGCGATCATCCGCCCGCGGAAGAGCGCGCCCTTCAGAATCTCGATCGCCCGGGCGCGCTGTTCGGCCGGATCGCCGGCGGCGTCCAGGGCGGAGGCGGAAAGCTGCGCGCGCAGGCGATGGCCGTCGACGACATGTTCGAGGCGGGTCGGCTTGAGACGCGGCGGCATGGGCGCCGACTATAGCGGCGCGGCGCGCGTCACATCATCCCTTTGATGCGATAGAGGGCCTCCATCGCCTCGCGCGGGCTCATGCCGTCGAGATCGAGGGCGTCAAGGGCCTCCTCCACCGCCGAGGGGTCGCGCGGGGCGGGCCCCGGCCCCTCGGCCAGGGCGAAGAGGGGCAGCTCCGCCAAGCCCGCGTGGGAGACGGCCTCGCTCTCGAGGCGGTCAAGTACCTCGCGCGCGCGGGCGACGACCGCCTGCGGCACGCCCGCGAGCCTGGCGACCTGTACGCCGTAGGAGCGGTCGGCGCAGCCGGGCCCGGCCTCGTGCAGGAACACCAGTTCGCCGTTCCACTCCTTGGCCTTGAGCGAGAGATTGGCCACGTGGCCGAGGCGCTCCTCGAGCGCGGCCAACTCATGATAGTGGGTGGCGAAGAGGGCGCGGCAGCGGTTGGTCTCGTGCAGGGCCTCGGCGCAGGCCCAGGCGATGGCGAGGCCATCCCAGGTCGCCGTGCCCCGGCCAATCTCGTCGAGGATGACGAAGGAGCGCGGGCTCGCCTGGGTGAGGATCGCCGCCGTCTCGACCATCTCGGACAGGAACGTCGAGCGCCCGCGAGCCAGATCATCGCCCGCGCCGACCCGGCTGAACAGTCGATCAACGGCTCCCAGGCGCAAGGACGTCGCTGGCACGAACGATCCCGCCTGGGCGAGGATGGCAAGGAGGGCGTTTTGGCGCAGGAAGGTCGATTTGCCAGCCATGTTCGGCCCGGTGACGATCGCCAGTCGCGGCCCCTCAGCCCCAGCGCCGTCGAGATCGCAATCGTTGGGCGTGAAGGCCTCGCCAGCGCGGCGGACCGCCGTCTCGACCACCGGATGCCGGCCGCCCTGGGCATGGAAAGCGACTCCGTCCTCGATCACCGGCCGGCTGGCGTCGGTCTCTCTGGCCCATTCGGCCAGGGCCGCTCCGACATCGAGGATGGCCAGGGCCTCTGCCGCGGCCTGGATCTGGCCAGCGAGCGCGCGCGCTTCCCCGCGCCAGATCTCGAAGACTGCCAGTTCCAGGGCCAAGGCGCGATCGGCCGCGCGCGCGATCCGGGCGTCGAGCTCGGACAGCTCCACCGTGGTGAAGCGGATCTGATTGGCCAGGGTTTGGCGATGGATAAACAGCCCCGAGAGCGGCGGCTTGAGCATCGCTTCGGCCTGCCTAGCGCTCGCCTCCACAAAATAGCCGAGGACGGCGTTGTGCCGGATCTTCAAGGCCACGCCGCTTTCCAGCATCAGGCGCGCTTCCAGCGCCGCGATCACCTTGCGACTGTCATCGCGCAGGGCCCTGGCTTCGTCCAGTTCGCCGGAGACGCCGGTGGCGACGAAGCCGCCGTCGCGCGCCTGAAGCGGCAGGCTCGCGCCAAGTCCGCCTTCCAACAGGGCGCGGAAGGCCTCGAGCAACGGCTGGCGCACGGGGTCCATGTTGGCGAGGGCGCCGGCAATCTGCTCGGGGAGAGGTTGCAGCGGATCGGGCTTTGCCTGGAGCGCGGCCGCGATGACCGCGCCGGCCGCCAGCGCGTCTCTGAGCGCGCCGAGGTCACGCGGCCCTCCTCGTCCCAAGGTGAGGCGGGAGAGCGCGCGGGCCATGTCGCCGGCGCCTTTGAGCGTCGCGCGCAGATGGCTCGTTTCCTCGCCGTGCTCGCGGAACCAGGCGACCGTGTCTAAGCGAGAGTTGATCGCCGCCGGCAACAGCAGCGGCCTCGCGAGCCGCGCGGCCAGCAAGCGCGCGCCAGGGCCGCTCACCGTGCGGTCGATAGCGGACAGCAGGGATCCCTCCCTTTGTCCCGAAAGCGTGCGGTCGATCTCCAGGCTCGCGCGCGTCGCCGGATCGATGGCCATGAACTCGGCCTCGCCCGAGCGCCTGGGCGGACGCAGGGCGAGCGGTCGCCCGGCCTGGGTGATCTCGAGGTGGGCGGCGATCAGGCCGAGCGCGGCCACCTCCGCCCCAGCGAGCGGACCGAAGCCGTCCAGGGTGGCGACGCCGTAGAGGCGCTTTACGCGGGCTTCCGCCGCTGCCGGTTCGGCCAGGGCGCCGGCCATGGGTTCGATGAGACCGCCGGCGGCTTTCAAGGCCTCGCCGAACTCGGCGAACAACCGATCAGGGACGAGGGTTTCAGACGGGCGCAAAGCGGTCAGGGCCGCGGCCATCGCGGCTGGCGAGACGCTCATGACCTCCACTTCGCCCGTGGAAAGCTCGACGCTGGCAATGGCCGCGCCGCCGGCGCGCAGAGCAACGGCCGCCAGACGGTTGGCGCCGCGCGCGTCCAGCAGGCCATCTTCAGTGAGGGTGCCAGGGGTCACCACGCGCACCAGCTCTCGTCGGACCACTGCCTTGGACCCGCGCTTGCGCGCCTCCGCCGGGTCTTCCACCTGGTCGCACACCGCGACCTTGAAGCCGGCGCGGATCAGTTTCGCGAGGTAGGCCTCGGCCGCGTGGGCCGGCACGCCGGCCATGGGGATGGGCGCGCCGGCATGGACGCCGCGATGGGTGAGGGCGATGCCGAGCGCCGCCGCGGCCTTGGCCGCGTCGTCGAAGAACAGCTCGTAGAAATCGCCCATGCGAAAAAAGGTCAGCGCGTCCGGCTGGCGCGCCTTGGCCTCGAAATACTGCGCCATCACCGGGCTCGCCCCCTCCCGGAGCGTGGCGTCGAGAATCGGCGGGCTTTCGATGTCCATCGCGGGCAAGGCTACAGACGACGAGGAGCGACGTCAGCCCTTGACCGCCAGCCATCTCGGCGCAACGTGGGCGCCGTCATGGAGCGTCTCGCCGAGTCTGTCATCGTACCCGCCGGCCCAGGCGACGCGGCCGCCCTTGCCGCGGTTCATGTGCACTCATGGCGCGAGACCTACGCCGGCCTGTTGCCCGCGCAATACCTCGAGCGGATGAGCGCGCCGGTGCACGCTACGCGCTGGCGGCGGCAGCTAACGCGCGCCCGGCCGGGGGAGGTTGTGATGGCCGTCGAAGGACCCAAGGGCATTACCGCCTATTGCGCCGGCGCGGTTGGGGCCGGCTCGACCGAAGCGGAGATCTTCACGCTCTATCTCCTCCGCTCGGTGCAGGGGAGCGGGCTCGGGCGGCGCCTCTTCGAGACCACCGCCCGCGTGCTGGCGGCGCAAGGGGCGAAATCGCTTCGGGTCTGGGTGCTGAATGGCAACGAGCGAGCCACGGGCTTCTACGCCCATCTGGGCGGCGTTCCGGCGGCCGAACGGCCCGTGACCGGCTGGGGCGGAACTCTGCGCGAAACCGGCTACCGCTGGAGCGATATCGCGGTCCTGACGGGACGGTGAGCCTTAGGCCCTGTTGTCGGCGCCGGTAACCTTGTCCCAGAAGCTGCGCGCCTGCTTGCGCGAGGCCGCCGCGCGCGGGCTTTGGCTTTCACCGCAAGCGCCGGAAAATTCCCGAAGCAGCTCCTTCTGGCGCGCGGTCAGATTGGTCGGCGTCTCGACGAACAGCTCGACCACCAGATCGCCGCGCTGACGCGAGCGCAGCGAAGGCATACCCTTGCCGCGCACGGCGACGGTCTCGCCGGTCTGGACGCCGGGTTTGATCTTTACGGGGATCTTGCACTTGCCGTCGCAATTCTCGCCACCCAGGAGACAAGGCGCGTCGAACTCACCGCCGAGGGCGGCGGTGGCCATCGGCACCGGGATCTGGCAGCGCAGGTCGAGCCCGTCACGCTCGAACAGGTCGTGCGGGGCCACCGAGATGAAAATGTAGAGATCGCCCCTCGGGCCGCCCCGGGCGCCGACATCGCCTTCGCCGGCCAGTCGGATGCGCGAGCCATCGTCGACGCCGGCCGGCACGCGCACTTGCAACAGGCGCTCGCGCCGTAGCTGACCATGGCCGGCGCAGGTCGGGCAGGGGCTAAGGATTATCCTGCCCGCGCCGCCGCACCTTGGGCAGGTGGTCTCGACCTGGAAGAAGCCCTGGCTGCGGCGCACTCGGCCGGCCCCACCGCAAGTGGAGCATCCGGTCGCGCTGGTCCCCGGCTTGGCCCCGGACCCCTCGCAGGTTTCGCAGGTCACTGCCGCCCGTACGCGGATTTCGACTTCGGCCCCCGCGTAGGCTTGCTCAAGGGTTATCTGGAGGTCGTACCGCAGGTCCTGCCCACGCGATGGACCGCTGGAGCGCTGGCCGCGGCCGAACATGTCGCCGAACACGTCGCCAAACACGTCATTGAAAATATCGTGCACGTTGTGGAAGCCGGCGCCGCCGTTGACTCCGTTCAGCCCCGCGTGGCCGAAACGATCGTAGGTGGCGCGCTTGTCGCGGTCGGACAGGATCGAATAGGCCTCGTTGATCTCCTTGAAGCGGGTGGTGGCGTCCGGGCAGCCGCCGTTGCGGTCCGGGTGGTGCTCCATGGCCATCTTGCGGAACGCGACCTTCAGCGCGGCCTCGTCGCAACCGCGATTGACTCCAAGAACCTCGTAGTAGTCGCGCATCGTCACGTCATCGGCCTTCAGCGATGGCGATCAGGTGGGAGATACGAGCGCGCGATGCAAGACGCCAAGCGGCGCTGGAAGAAAGCCCGCCGCCGCCTGGTGAATTATTCAGCATACGTCCTTCCCCCGACCGACTTGATCAGGCCGACTGCTTGTCGTCCTTGACCTCTTCGAACTCGGCGTCGACGACGCCGTCGTCATTCTGCGCCGCATCCGGCGCCGTCTCGCCCTGCTGGGCCTTGTACATGGCCTCGCCGAGCTTCATCGACGCCTGCATCAGGGTCTGAGTCTTGGCTGAGATGGATTCGGCATCGCCGCCTTCCAGTGAAGACTTCAGGTCCGCGACCGCCGCCTCGATGGCGCTCTTCTCGTCAGCGGCGACCTTGGCGCCATGTTCGGCCAGGGCCTTCTCGGTGGTGTGGATCAGGGCGTCGGCTTGATTGCGGGCCTCGACCAGCTCCTTGCGCTTCTTGTCCTCGGCCGCGTTGGCCTCGGCTTCCTTGACCATGCGCTCGATGTCGGCGTCCGATAGGCCGCCGTTGGCCTGGATGCGGATCGACTGCTCCTTGGCCGTCGCCTTGTCGCGGGCCGAGACATTGACGATGCCATTGGCGTCGATGTCGAAGGTCACCTCGACCTGAGGCACACCGCGCGGCGCCGGCGGAATGCCGACCAGGTCGAACTGGCCGAGCAGCTTGTTGTCCGACGCCATCGGCCGTTCGCCCTGGTAGACGCGAATGGTGACCGCGCTCTGATTGTCGTCGGCGGTGGAAAACACCTGACTCTTCTTGGTCGGAATGGTGGTGTTGCGCTCGATGAGCGGCGTGAACACGCCACCAAGGGTCTCGATGCCGAGCGTGAGCGGGGTCACGTCGAGCAGCAGCACGTCCTTGACGTCGCCCTGCAGCACGCCGGCCTGGATGGCCGCGCCCAGCGCCACCACCTCGTCCGGATTGACGCCTTTGTGCGGCTCGCGGCCGAAAAACGCCTTCACCGTGTCGACGACCTTGGGCATGCGGGTCATGCCGCCGACCAGGATTACCTCGTCGATGTCGCTCTTCTTCAGGCCCGCGTCCTTGAGCGCCTGCTCGCATGGCCCGACCGTCTTGACGATCAGGTCCTCGACCAAAGCCTCGAGCTTCGCCCGCGAGAGCTTGATGTTGAGGTGCAGCGGCCCCGCGGCGTTCATCGAAATAAACGGCAGGTTGACCTCGTATTGAGCGGTGGAGCTCAGCTCCTTCTTGGCCTTCTCGGCTTCTTCCTTGAGGCGTTGCAGGGCCAGCTTGTCCTTGCGCAGGTCGACGCCCTGCTCCCGCTTGAATTCATCGGCGAGGTAGTCGACGACCCGCAGGTCGAAGTCCTCGCCGCCCAGAAAGGTGTCGCCGTTGGTCGCCTTGACCTCGAACACGCCGTCGCCGATCTCGAGGATGGAGATGTCGAAGGTGCCGCCGCCCAAGTCATAGACGGCGATCTTCTTGCCTTCGTTCTTTTCCAGACCATAGGCGAGCGCCGCGGCCGTCGGCTCGTTGATGATACGGACCACGTCGAGCCCGGCGATCTTGCCGGCGTCCTTCGTCGCCTGACGTTGGGCGTCATTGAAATAAGCCGGAACGGTGATGACCGCCTTTTCGACCTTTTCGCCGAGATGGGTCTCGGCGGCTTCCTTCATCTTCTGCAGGATGAAGGCGGAGATTTCGGAAGGAGAGTAGTCCTTGCCGTGGGCCCGCACCCACGCATCGCCGTTCTTGCCCTTGACGATGGCGTAGGGGACCATGCCCTTGTCCTTCTCGACCATCGGATCGGAGAAGTTGCGCCCGATCAGGCGCTTGATGGCGAAGAAGGTGTTTTCGGGATTGGTGACCGCCTGGCGCTTGGCCGGCTGGCCGACGAGGCGCTCGCCATCGTCGAGGATCGCCACCACGGAAGGGGTCGTGCGCACACCCTCGGCGTTTTCGATTACCTTCGGCGCCTTGCCGTCCATGATGGCCACGCACGAATTGGTCGTGCCAAGGTCGATGCCAATGATCTTGCTCATGAAAAGGTCGTCTCGCTCCTTGTCGGCAAGCGGGCCGCGATAGAGGAACTCCGTGAATGAAGCTTCCTTTTGCGACCGCTCCCAGATTTCATTTTGCCGCCCGCGGCGTCGGCCCCGGACAGGGCGCCGCGCCTCGGATGAGTCCGCGCCGCCCATGGAGGGAAGCATCTGGCCTCGGCCTCGAATATGGGAAGGTGACGCCTCGCCGCAAGGGCGCCGGACGGGGGTGCGAATGCGGCCGCTAGGCTCGCCAGGCTTCCACCTTTATCCGGGCCGGATTGGCCTCGAGGCGCAGCGGGCCCTCGTCGCGGCCGTCTTGGAAGGCGTGGCCAGGGCACCGTTCTATCGGCCGGCGACTCCCGGCGGCGCGCCAATGAGCGTGGAGATGACCAACTTCGGCCCGCTGGGATGGATGACGGACGCGGCCGGCTATCGCTACCAGGCGCATCATCCGGCGTCGGGCGAGCCTTGGCCAGCCATCCCGCCGGCCTTGCTCGAGCTTTGGCGCGATCTGACCGACGATGCGTCGCCGCCGGATGCATGCCTGGTCAATCTATACCGAGCCGGCGCCCGGATGGGCCTGCACCAGGATCGCGACGAGCGGGATTTCTCTCATCCGGTGGTGTCGGTCTCTGTCGGCGACACGGCGATCTTCCGTATCGGCGGGACCGAACGGAGGGCGCCGACGCGGTCAATGCGCCTGTCATCCGGAGACGTCTGCGTGCTGGCCGGCGAGGCGAGGCTCGCCTTCCATGGCATTGATCGCGTCCTCGGCGGCAGCTCGACGCTGGTCCCTGGCGGAGGCCGGATCAATCTCACCCTGCGCCGCGCCCTTTGACATCAGCGTGAAGCGCGCGCGAGGATCGATCGAACCACGAAGGAAATTGCGGATGATCACCCTCACGCGGCCGGATGGCGCCGAAGCGGAAGACTTCCATCTCACGCGGCGGGGGCTCGCCGGGGCGTTCTTTGCCGGGTACGCCGCCTCCGCGCTCGCGGCCGAGGCCGAGCCGATCCACACCGACGACGCCGGCCTCGTCACCGCGACAGTGAGATATCCTTCGGACGGGTTCGACCTGCCGGCCTATCTGGCCAGGCCCAAGGCGAGCGGTCGCTTTCCGGCGGTGATTGTCGCCAGCGAAATCTTTGGCGTCCACGCGTACATCAGGGATATCTGCCGGCGCCTGGCAAAGCTCGGCTATGTTGCCATCGCCCCAGCCTTTTTCGTGCGCGTAGCCGATCCGGCGCCGCTCTCCGACATCGCCGCGGTGATCAAGATCGTCAGCCAGGCCTCCGATTCCCAGGTCATGGGCGATGTCGGCGCCACGATCGGCTTTCTGGAGCATGCCGCCTTCGTCGACGCCCGACGGCTGGCGATCACCGGCTTCTGCTGGGGCGGCGGGGTAGTGTGGCTCGCCTGTGAGCAGTTTCCGCAATTGAAGTCGGGCGTCGCCTGGTACGGCCGCATGGCGCCGACGCCCGGGTCGACTCCGAGCCCAGGCCGGATGTGGCCGATCGAGCGCGTCGATCACCTTACCGCGCCGGTGTTGGGCCTCTATGGGGCTAGGGACGGACTCGCGGCGCAGATTCCGGCCATGCGCGCGGCGATGGCGGCGACGCACAAGACGGGCAGTGAGATCATCGTCTATCCGAACGCCGGCCACGGATTCCACGCCGACTATCGCTCAAATTATGTCGCGGCCGACGCGGTGGACGGCTGGGCTCGCATGCTGGCTCATTTCCGCCGCGACGGCGTAGGGCCACGCAGCTAAGTTCCGCTCTAGCCGCGCAGCTTGCGCATGAGGATCTCGAGGTCCTGAGCGAGCTGAGGATCGGTCGCGCGAAGCTCCTCGATACGGCGGACCGCATGCAGGACGGTGGTGTGATCGCGGCCGCCGAAGCGCCGGCCGATATCCGGCAGGGAGCGGGTTGTCAGCTGCTTGGCCAGCCACATGGCGGCCTGACGCGGACGGGCGAGGGCGCGGGTGCGCCGCTCGGACAGGAGATCGGCCTGCTTGAGGCGGAAATGTTCGGCGGTGGCTTTCTGGATGTCGTCGACCGTCACGCGCTTCTCACCGCCGCGCAGCTGGGGCCGCAGAAGCCGCTGGGCTTCGTCGAGGCTGAGCGCGCCGACCGTCGAGCCGCCGCGGGCGACCAGGGTGTTGAGCGCCCCTTCCAGTTCGCGCACATTCTCGGTGAAGCGGTCGGCCAGGAAATCGAGCACTTCGGGCCGAAGGGCTCCGGAAAAGCCGAACTGCCGGCGCAGCATCTCGAGCTTGCGCTTGAGGATGCCAAGCCGCAGCGCCCGGTCGGCCGGGTCGATGCCGCATACCAGCCCGGCGCAGAGATGTGAGCGCAAGTGCGCGTCGAACTCGGTCAGCGCCGCCGGCGGCCGGTCGGTGGAGAACACCACGCGGCGGCCATCCTCCATCAGCGCGGCCAGGGTGTGGAACAGCTCTTCCTGGGTCGACTGCTTGCCGGCGATGAAATGCACGTCGTCGACGATCAAAAGGTCGGCGCCGCGCAGTTGGTCCTTGAACGGGCCGATCTGGCGGTCCATGGCCGCGCGCACGAAGCCGGAAAGGAACCGCTCGGCGGTGAGATAGAGCACCTTTCGCCGTGGTTCAGTGACGGTGGCCTCGCGCGCCATGGCGCACAGGAGGTGCGTCTTGCCGAAGCCGTAGGGGCCGTGGATAACCACCGGATTGAAGTGACCATCGGCCCAGGAAGCCACGCGCCTTGCCACCGCATGGGCGAACTCATTGGCCGGTCCGCAGACGAATGTGTCGAAGGTGAAACGATCGCGCGGCGTGGCAGGCGCGCATTCCGGCTCCGGGGTCACGGCGGGCGCAAGTGGCACGGCGCGCGCAGGCTGGGCGCCATGAACGCACTCGGCGATCGCCTCGAATTCGGCGCGCGACTGCAGGCGAACACTGCGCGCGAGCGGATCGTGCAAGGCCCACAACTCCTCGATGCGCTTCCAGGCATAGCGCCGGATCCAGTCGCGGGCCACGCCCGTGGGCGTCACCAGATAGAGGGCGCCATCAGACGCCGTCTTCAGGCTCGCCCGGGCCAGCCAGGAACCAAAGGCGTCCTCGCCCAGTTCGGAGCGCAAGGCGCCGCACGCCCTCGCCCAGACCGTGGACGCCGGAAGAGAGTCCGTCACTACCGCAAGATTGCTCGCCGCCATCACCCCGTTTCCCCCGCTCCGCCTCCCGAACGCGGGACGCGGAACTGCTATCGGCGCCTGCACGCCGTTAAATCGATCGTATTACACACAAACGCCCCCGAACGCCGGGACGCGCTACCGCCGCCGCCGCATTTTTCGTCCGTACAAGACCAAAAGTGCTGAGAGCCTCAGACTAGCTTTACGACTCGCGCCGTCAACGGCGATTCGCGACAAAATTCGGCCGGATTCGGCGAAAAATCGGGTTGACAATCGGAAGGTCCAGACAAGCCAAGGAAATTCCGTCGATCACATTTTTCCGCTTTTTTTCAGTTGGCGATTTTGCCGCAATGAGGCCATTGTCGCATCGGACGGCATGCTCAAGCAGGCCTTAAAATCCAAAGTGATTTCAGATTGTTGGGAAAAAGTGCCGCAAATTCAAGCGGCGCTCAGCTTCCTCAGTTGGCGGTGCAGTCTGGAGACTTTCCGTGATCCGGTGTTGGCATGAACGACCCCCTTGCCGACGGCCCGCATGAGCTCCGATTGGGCGGTCTCGAATGCGGCCTTGGCCTGGCCCGCATCGCCGCTCTCGATTGCCTCGTCGAACTTGCGCAGATAGGTCCGCACACGCGACCTGCGGGCCGTATTCACCTCCGTGCGCTTTTCGATCTTGCGGATCGCCTTCTTGGCGCCGGGGTTATTGGCCATGGTTCTCTGTCGACTTCTCGATGGACCCACGCCAGCGCAAGGCGGCCGCGGGAGGACGCGGGGATATAGTTGAGGCGTCGCGCCTGGTCAATGCGCCGGCGGCAGGCCCGGACCCTCGACGTGGTAGCCACGTTCGCGCAACAGCGCGGGCACGCCCCCCGGCCCCAGCAGATGGCCGGCCCCGACCACGACCACGATGACGCCCTCGCCCTTCAGCCGCTGGTTCAGCATCGCCGCCCAACGGCGATTGCGGTCGGTGATCAGCCGGCGATACATCTCCGGCGAGGCGGCCGCGACTGGATCGATGGCATCCTTGGCCAGGGCGGGGAGGTCTCCCGCAAGCCACTCGTTCAGCACCCGCGTAAACAGACCCGGATCGTCGGTTATCTCGCTGGCGGTGTCGCCGAGGGAGTCTGCCTGGTCGACCATCGAGGCGCCTGCCAGAAAGCCGATCTGCTCGCGCACCGTCTCGAAAGCGCGACGGTCGACCGCAAGCGGGGTCTGGGCGGAAAGCTGCTGCTCGACGCCCTGACCCGGCAGGGCGCCGTCCCGCGCATCCTGGATGACCGACAGGGTGACCTCGGCCAGCCACGGCCGCATCGGCGCCAGGTAGCCCGGCGGGATTTGCAGGCTCCGCGACGCCTTGCGCACGTGATCGGCCTGCACTGCCGTAAGATGATTGAAGAGGCTGTCGCCCGCGGGCAGCCTTCCCTTTTGGGCGGCCATGCGCGCGACTTCGCGCTCGGTCGTCTGATCGACCGGCAGTTCGAACCAGATCTCATTGGCGTGGGCCACCGCGTCCCTCAGCGCGCGCGGCTCCCACTCGAGACCCGGTGGAAGAAGGTGAACGGAGCCGAACAGGATCAGCGTCGCGCGCGGGGTTTTCACCGTCCACATGGCAGGCAGGGCGAATGCCGGCCCGGCCAGCGTCAGGACAATCAGGGCCAGACGCAGCACCGGGGAGCGTTTCATTTCTGACACACCGGACAATAGAAGCTCGATCGGCCCGATTGCACGATCCGGCGGATGACGCCTGGGCAGCCCGATGCGAGGCACGGTTCGTGCTCGCGGTCGTAGACGGCGAAGCTGTGCTGGAAATAGCCGAGCGCGCCATTGGCGGCGGCGAAGTCGCGCAGCGTCGATCCGCCCTTGGCGATCGCCTCGCGCAAAACCTGTTGGATCGCCGCGACGAGACGATCGAGCCTGCGCCGCGTCAGACCGCCAGCCGGGCGGAGGGGCGAGATGCGCGCCCGGTGAAGGGCCTCGCAGACGTAGATATTGCCAAGCCCGGCGACGATCCGCTGGTCGAGCAGCAGGGCCTTCACGTTCTGGCGGCGGCCCGCGAAGGCGCGCTCCAGATAGGCGGAGTCGAATCCTGGCCCGAGGGGTTCGGGTCCGAGGTCCGCCAGCCTGATGTCACCGTCCTCGATGAGGTCCATGAAACCGAACCGACGGGCGTCGAAAAAGACAATACGCACCCCCTCGTCGGTCTCGAACATGACATGGGCGTGCTTGGCCTCACCCGGCGCGGCCAGGGCGAAACCCCCAGGCGCCACCGCCCCTTCGATCTCGAACCGCCCGGTCATGCCAAGGTGGATTAGCAGCGCTCCGCCGCGATCGAGCTCGGCCAACATGTACTTGCCGCGCCGGCCAAGCGAGAGAACTCGCGCGCCGGTCAGACGCTGAACGAAGTCGGCGGGCAGGGGAAAGCGCAGGTCGGGCCGGCGTGCCTCGACCCTGGCCAGACGGCGTCCGGCGAGGACGGGCGCGAGGCCCATCCGGACGGTCTCAACCTCGGGCAGTTCGGGCATGAGCCTGCCTAGCCCATGGCGCAGGCCCGCGCCACCGCTGGCGCCGGTTGGTCTAAGTGCCTAAGACGGCGACCATGAGCGAGCCCGCCGCGACCTTCGGTTTTCGCGACGTCGATCCGACGGAAAAGCCTGGCCTGGTGCGCGGCGTCTTCGATCGCGTCGCCCATCGCTACGATTTGATGAACGATCTGATGAGCGGCGGCCTGCATCGATTGTGGAAGGACGCCACCGCGGCGCGGCTCAATCCGCAGCCCGGCGAGGTGATCGTCGACTGCGCCGGAGGCACCGGTGACATGGCCCGGCGGCTGGCGGCCATGGCCAGGGCTGCGCGGGCCCGGCGTGGCGGCGCCGTGGCGCGCATCGCGGTGATCGATGTGAACCAGGCCATGATCGAGGCGGGACGGACGCGTGGGACCGAGGAGACTCTTGCGTGGATCGTGGGCGACGCCGAGCGCCTCCCGCTCGCGGCCGGCGCAGCGGACGCCTATTGCATCGCCTTCGGCTTGCGCAATGTGACCGACATCGCCGCCGCCTTGGCCGAGGCGCGACGGGTGCTGAAGCCGGGCGGGCGGTTCCTGTGCCTGGAGTTTTCGCGGCCGACGTCCGCGCCTGTGCGGGCCGCCTACGATGCCTTCTCCTTCCGCGTCATTCCGACCATCGGCGAACGGGTCGCGCGGGACCGGGATGCCTACCTCTACCTCGTGGAGAGCATCCGGCGCTTTCCGGCACAGCAAGCCCTGGCCAGATCGATGACCGAGGCCGGCTTCGCGCGCGTTTCGGTGACTAACTTCAGCGGCGGCGTGTGCGCCCTGCATCAAGGCTGGGCGATCTGAGCGGCCCCGCTTCAGGCGCGCGACTGGTGGGCGCGGCCTGGACGCTGACGAGGGCCGACGCCCTGGCGCCGCGCGAGCTCGATCCGTTGCTGCCGCCGCTGTGGCGAGCGTGCGCGCGGACGCTGCGGCTGTTCGCCGGTCCAGAAGCTCGGCAAGGGCGGCCCGGCGAGCGGCTCGCCCGCGCGCTCGAGCGCCTAGGACCGGTGGCGATCAAGCTCGGCCAGTTCCTGTCGACGCGCGGCGACATCTTCGGGCAGGCTTTCGCGGACGATCTCTCGCGGCTCAAGGATCAGCTTCCGCCCTTCCCGACCGACGCGGCCCGGGCGGAGGTAGAAAGGGCGCTCGGCAAGCCGCTCGACGCCTGGCTGTCCAAGTTCGATGAACCGGTCGCGGCGGCCTCGCTTGCCCAGGCGCATCGGGCGCGGCTGAAGGACGGCCGCGAGGTGGCCGTCAAGGTGTTGCGGCCAGACATTGAACGTCGCGTCGCCCGCGATGTCGAAGCCATGATCCTGGCCGCGCGCATGGCCGAAGCCTGGCCCCTGGCCCGTCGGCTGGAGCCGCGCGCCTTCGCCGCCACCATCGCCCGGGCCCTGACTCTGGAGCTCGATCTGCGCATGGAGGCCGGGGCGGCCGACGAGCTTCGTCAGGCCATGCAGGACGATGGCCATATGCGCGCGCCCAGGGTGATCTGGGACGGAGTGGCGCGGCGGGTGCTGACCCTGGAGTGGGCCCAGGGCATGGCTCTCTCCGATCCAGCAGCCCTCGAACAGGAGGGTGTCGATCGGCGGCGGACGGCCGACGCCCTGGTGCGCGGCTTTCTTGCCCAGGCGCTGGACCACGGCGTGTTTCATGCCGACCTGCACGAAGGCAATCTGTTCCTCGCCCCGCCCGCGGCCCTGGCCGTGGTCGATTTTGGGATCGTCGGGCGGCTCGGCCCGGACCAGCGGCGCTATCTGGCCGAGATTCTGTGGGGTTTCCTGCGTCGCGACTACGAGCGCCTGGCAGAGGTGCATTTTCAGGCCGGCTATGTTCCCGCGCACCACGACAAGGGCGCCTTCGCCCAGGCGTTGCGAGCGGTCGGCGAACCGCTCTTCGGCCGGCCAGCCAGGGAGGTGTCGATGAGCCGCCTGCTGAGCCAGCTCTTCGACATCACCAGCCTGTTCGACATGCGCCTGCGGCCCGAACTCGTCCTGTTGCAGAAGACCATGGTCACGGTGGAGGGCGTCGCGCGGCGGATCGATGCGGACCATGACTTGTGGGCGGCGGCCGAGCCGGTGGTCAAACGCTGGGTCGTCCGCGAGTTGTCGCCGGTGGCAACCGTCCGCGCCCTGGCGAGCGACGCGCGCGCCGCGGTGGAGGCTCTGACCCATCTGGTCGCCGAACGGCGTGAACTCGCGCAGGCCAGCCCGCACGTCGAGCCGGCCCCGCGTGGCCTCGCCGCCTGGGTCGCCTTCGCCCTGGGCGCGGCCTGCGCCGCTCTGGCCTTCGCCCTGGGACTCTGGCTGAGGTAGCCGACCCCGCCCTATCCCTGGCTCGAGGCGCTGTTCGGCCGGTCGCTTTCGCGCTGCTTCTGCTGGGTCCAATACGCCGCCCCGTCCCTGGGCTTGAACATGGTCCGGGGCGCACCGTCGCGCGAGACCACCGCGAAGACGTTGGCCTTGGGATCGTAGATCAGCCGGTCGCCGTTGGACCGGTCGAGGGTCTGAACGCCAGCCGGCGGATTTTCGACGAAGGCATGAACCTTGGTCACGTAGTCGCTTTCGCTCTGGGCGCCGAAATCCTGGCCGTTCTTGGTGAACTGGTATTGGGCGTTCTCGGCCGCCGTATGCTTGCGGTTGGCGGCCCACATCGGCTTGCCGTTGACCAACGGCGTCGCGGCGTCCTGGCCTCCGATGCTGGCCTGGCTCGAGCCGTAGGCCGGACCTGAACTGGAACCGGCGGCGCCGCCCTGCGAGGACACCGCCGACTGATGGCCGCCGCAGCTCGCGAGGCCCAAGGCCAACGCGGCGACGCCTGAAATGAACACAAGTCTCATGATCGTCTCCCCATAAAGGCGTTGAAGATGAACTCATTTGCACTGGATATCGGAACAAAGAAAGAACACTTTTGACCCTTTGTCCAGAGCCAAGTTCGGGCTAAGTGCGCTGCGCCTTCAGCGAGGGGCCATAAGTGACCCAAAAGCGCGTGCTTCTGATCGTCGGCGGCGGGATCGCCGCCTACAAGACGCTGGAGCTGATCCGCCTTCTGCGCAAGTCGGGGATCGGCGTCGCGCCGATCCTTACCGGCGCCGGCGCGCGGTTCGTCACGCCCCTTTCGCTTTCCGCCCTGGCCGAGCAGGCGACGCGCGCCGATCTCTTCAGCCTGGATAACGAAGCGGCGATGAATCACATCGAGCTTTCCCGGTCGGCTGACCTGGTGGTCGTGGCGCCAGCCACCGCCGATCTGATGGCCAAGGCGGCCAATGGCCTGGCCGACGATCTCGCGTCGACGACGCTCCTGGCCACCGACAAACCTGTGTTGATGGCCCCGGCGATGAACGTGCGCATGTGGCTGCACCCGGCGACCCAGCGCAACTTCGCGACCCTGCGTGCTGACGGCGTCGCCTTTGTGGGTCCCGAGGAGGGCGTCATGGCCTGCGGCGAGTTCGGTCCCGGCCGCATGGCCGAGCCGGAGCGGATTTTCGCGACGATCGAAGCCTTGCTCTCCAGCACGCCGGGGCCCCTGGCCGGCAAGCATGTGCTGGTCACCGCCGGATCGAC
This sequence comes from Caulobacteraceae bacterium, assembly GCA_050729395.1. GTDB lineage: Bacteria > Pseudomonadota > Alphaproteobacteria > Caulobacterales > Caulobacteraceae > Acaudatibacter. The sequence goes on along the minus strand of JBOHLC010000107.1, from coordinate 5,034 downwards.
CCTTGAGCCAATCGATCCCGTCCGTGTGCTGACCAACCGCTCGAGCGGAAAGCAGGGCTACGCAATCGCCGGCGCGCTGGCCAGGCTCGGCGCGCGGGTGACGCTGGTCACCGGCCCGACGGCGCTTTCCACCCCGCCCGGCGTCGATCGGCGCGATGTTGAGACGGCGGCGCAGATGCTCGCCGCCTGCCAGGACGCCCTGCCGGCCGACGCGGCCGTGGCCGTCGCCGCGGTCTCCGACTGGCGGCCGGACGAGGCGTTCGGCGTCAAGCTGAAGAAAGGCAAGGATGGCCCGCCAGCCCTGCGCCTGGTCGAGAATCCCGACATCCTGGCAACCCTCGCGGCGGCCGGTCCGAGGCGGCCCAGGCTGGTCGTGGGCTTCGCCGCGGAAACCAGCGACCTCGAGGCCCAGGCCAGGGCCAAGCTGGCGCGCAAGGGCTGCGACTGGATCGTGGCCAACGACGTGAGCGAGGCGGCGATCATGGGTGGCGACAATAATGAGGTGCTGGTGGTAAGCGCCGCGGGGACCGAACATTGGCCGCGCGCCTCGAAAGCCGAGGTTGGCGATCGCCTGGCCGCGAAGATCGGCGAGGCGCTGACGTGAAGCCGACGATCCAAGTCACGCGCCTGGCTCACGGGGCGGATCTGCCGCTGCCGGCGTATGAGAGCCCCGGCGCGGCCGGCATGGACCTCCGCGCGGCCGTCGACGGGCCGGTGACGCTGTCGCCTGGCGCGCGGGCGGCGGTGCCGACTGGATTGGCCATGGCCCTGCCGGCAGGTTTCGAAGGGCAGGTGCGGCCCAGGTCCGGCTTCGCCCTGCGCGACGGCGTCACCGCTCTCAATTCGCCCGGCACGATCGATGCCGACTATCGCGGCGAGGTGAAAGTGATCCTGGTCAATCACGGGAGCGAGCCGGTGACCATCCGCCGCGGCGACCGCATCGCGCAGCTCGTGATCGCTCCGGTAGTCCAGGCTGAGTGGGCGGAGGCGGAGAGCCTCGACGAAACCGGGCGCGGCGCCGGCGGCTTCGGCTCGACTGGAGGGAGTTAGGGAGCGAGGGTAGCCGCCGAACCCCCGAACCCCAGCACGTCGCGCATGTCGTAGAGGTTGGGTGGTTTTCCGCGGACCCAAAGCGCGGCCTCGAGCGCGCCTCTGGCGAACAGGCGCCGGTCGCGGGCGGAATGGGAAAGGGTGAGGATCTCATCCTCGGCCGCGAGGATCACGCTGTGCTCGCCCACGAGGCCTCCGCCGCGCAGGGAGGCGAAGCCGATGGCGTCTTCGGGCCTCGCGCCGGTCTGCCCATCGCGACCGCGGATGGAAACCTTCGCCAGGGCGCGCCCGCGCCCGCGCGCGCTCGCCTCGCCAAGCATCAGGGCCGTGCCGGACGGGGCATCGGTCTTGCGCCGGTGGTGCGCTTCCAGGATCTCAATATCCCAGTCGGCGGCCGGAAGGCGCGCCGCCGCCTGCTCGACGAGCGCGGCCAGCAAGTTGATCCCAAGCGAGAAGTTGCCGGATTTGACGATGGCGATTGTTCGGGCCGCTCCGGCGATGGCCGCCTCCTCGTCCGCCGTAAAGCCGGTCGAACCGATTATCAGCGCAGGGCTGCCGTGCTTGGCCGCCGTTCGCGCCAGGGCCGCCGAGGCGGTGGCGGTCGAGAAGTCGACGATGACGTCGCAGGTTCCAAGGGCGTCCTTCGCCGTGGTCAACGAGAAATCGCCCACCCGCTCGCCGCCGGATTCCGGGCGATCGAAGGCGGCCGACAGCTCCATATCCTGACGCGCCGCCGCTAGCGCCATCACCGCGCAGCCCGTATGGCCGAGCGCGCCGGCGATACCCAGACGCAGCCTTGGGAACGGGGAGGAGTCCACAGCCGACTGTCTCGCCGCGCGCCGCCGGACGGTCAACCTCATTCGCGCGGCCTTTGGTTGTCCGCGAACAAGGCGAAGGCTAGGGTGAACGCCCGCCCCCCCCCTCTGGTACCCATCGACGCCATGGACGACGCCGAGAAACGCAGCTTCACCGACGAGGAGGCGCTGGCGTTCCACAAATTCCCCACGCCAGGCAAGGTAGCGATCGTCGCGACCAAGCCGATGGCGACGCAGCGCGACCTTTCGCTCGCCTATTCACCGGGCGTCGCCGCGCCGGTTCTGGCGATCGCCCGCGAGGCGGACCTCGCCTACGACTACACGTCCAAGGGCAACCTCGTGGCCGTGATCTCCAACGGCACGGCGATCCTGGGCCTCGGTAACCTGGGCTCTCTGGCGGCCAAGCCGGTGATGGAAGGCAAGTGCGTACTCTTCAAGCGTTTCGCCGATGTCGACTCCATCGACGTGGAGGTCGCTTCGCGCGACCCGGACGAGATCATCACCGTCGTCAAGAATATCGGCGACACCTATGGCGGCATCAATCTGGAGGACATCAAGAGCCCCGAGTGCTTCCGCATCGAGACCGAGCTGCAGGAGCTGCTCGACATCCCGGTGTTCCACGACGACCAACATGGCACGGCGATCATCTCGACCGCCGGCCTGATCAATGCCTGCCACATTACCGGCCGCCGTTTGGAGGACATCAAGCTCGTGCTGTGCGGCGCGGGGGCGGCGGGCATCGCCACCCTCGAGCTCGTCAAGGCCATGGGCGTCAAGCCCGACAACTGTATCGCCGTTGACAACACCGGCGTCATCTATCGCGGTCGCCATGAGAACATGAACCAATGGAAGTCGGCCCACGCGGTCGATACCGACGCGCGCACCCTGGCCGACGCCATGAAGGGCTCGGACGTCTTCTTCGGGCTCTCGGCCAAGGACATCGTCAGCCGCGACATGGTGATATCCATGGCCGACAAGCCGATCGTCTTCGCCATGGCCAATCCCGATCCGGAGATAGCGCCGGAGGATGTCCACGCGGTGCGCCCGGACGCGATCATGGCCACCGGTCGGTCGGACTATCAGAACCAGATCAACAATGTCCTGGGCTTCCCGTACATCTTCCGGGGCGCCCTGGATGTGCGCGCGCGCCGGGTCAACATGGAAATGAAGATCGCCTGCGCGCGGGCCCTGGCCGCGCTGGCGCGCGAGGACGTGCCCGACGAGGTGGCGGCCGCCTACCACGGCAAGCAACTGAAGTTCGGGCCTGACTACATCATCCCGACCCCGTTCGATCCGCGCCTGATCCACTACATCCCGCCCTTCGTCGCAAAGGCGGCCATGGAAACCGGAGTCGCGCGCAGGCCGATCGAAGACATGGAGGCCTATCGGGGCAGCCTGGCGCGGCGCTTGGATCCTGCCGCCGCATTCCTGCAGAAGATCTCGGGCGCGGTGCTTTCCGGCCCGCCCAGGCGGATCGTCTTTGCCGAGGGCGAGGAACCCAGCGTCATCCGCGCGGCCTATGCCTTTCAGGCCCAGGGCTTGGGGCGCGCCGTGCTGGTCGGACGAGAGGAGCTCGTGGCCGCTAACATGCGTCAAGTCGGCCTCGATCCCGGCGAGGCCAAACTGGAGGTGATCAACGCCCGCGTCTCCAAGCACAACGAGGAATTCGTCGAGTTTCTTTACAAACGGCTGCAGCGGCACGGCTATCTGAAGCGCGACGTACAGCGGCTGATCAACCAGGACCGCAACTCCTTCGCCGCCTCGATGGTAGCGCTCGGCTATGCCGATGGCCTGGTGACGGGAGTGACGCGGAACTTCGATCAGGTGCTGGAGGAGGTGCGGCGGGTGATCGATCCGGCGCCTGGCGGACGCATCCTTGGCATGTCGATCGTGCTGGCCAAGGGCAAGACCCTGTTCATTGCCGACACCAGTGTCACCGAAATGCCGGAGCCCAGCGATCTGCTGGAAATCGCCTACGAGGCCGCGCGCGCCGTGCGCCGGCTCGGCTTCACGCCCCGGCTGGCGTTCATGTCCTATTCGACGTTCGGCAATCCGTCAGGCCTGAGGTCCGACCGAGTGCGCCAGGCGGTGGCCATGCTCGACCGCCGCGGCGACATCGATTTCGAGTACGAAGGCGAGATGCCGCCGGAACTGGCGCTCGATCCGAAGTCGACCGACAACTATCCGTTCATGCGCCTCACCGAGGAGGCCAATGTGCTGATCATGCCCGCTATCCAATCAGCGTCGATCTCGACCAAGCTCGTCCAGGCGCTGGGCGGCGCGACCGTGGTCGGCCCGATCCTGCTGGGCCTGTCCAAGCCGGTGCAGATCTGCTCCCTGTCGGCGTCGGTTTCCAAAATCCTGACCATGGCCCAGATGGCCGCCTACGACGGCCCGGTCTCCGAGACCGCACGGTTAGTCTGAGGCGGCCTTGACTTCGCTGGCGGGCTGAGGCTGTTACGCCGCCCCGCGCCTGGCCCGCGCGGACAAAAGCAAATCGCGGAAGGGGGAGGACGGCATGCCGTCGGCGCGCGCGATCGGCATCGATTTTGGCACCACCAATACGGTGATCTCGCTGATCGGCGCCGACGGGGAGGCCGAGTTGGTCAGCTTTCCGGCCGAGGACGAGGAAATCGTCGCCTTCCGCTCGGCTCTCAGTTTCCATCCGAACCCGGACGATCCTCGCGGGCGGGTCATCGAGGCCGGCCCATGGGCCATCGACGCCTATGTAGAGGAGCCGATCGAGACACGGCTCATCCAGTCGTTCAAGAGCTATGCCGCGAGCCCACTCTTTCAGGAAACGCGCATCCTCGGCCGCCGCTACGCCTTCGAGGACATGCTTTCGGCCTTCATGCTCCGCCTTCGCGCCTACGCGCCCGCGGCGCTGGCCGACCTGCCACCGACCGCGATCATTGGCCGGCCCGTGCAGTTCGCCGGCGTCAGTCCGGATCCGGCGCTGGCCTTGACGCGCTACCAGATGGCGTTCGCTCGGCTGGGCTTTCGCGAAATCCGATACGCCTTCGAGCCTGTGGCCGCGTCATTCTTCTTCGCCCGCAAGCTGACGGCCGACGCGGTGGTGCTGGTCGGCGATTTCGGCGGCGGCACCAGCGACTTTTCCATCGCCCGCTTCACGCGCGAGGTCGGGCGCCCGCGGGCCGAGGACCTGGCC
>JBOHLC010000106.1:0-1806 GCA_050729395.1 Caulobacteraceae bacterium | reverse complement strand
GGGCCGAGACGGGAGTCTCACGCGCCTCGATGGTCACCTTGGCGCGCAGGCGATACATGCCGAGGCGGTCGCCGAGCGCCTGGCGATGGTCGGCGGCGCAGTCGATCAGGCAGCCGTCTTCGGTTCCGATGAGAAACAGATCGAACAGCAGCCGGCCCTGCGGTGTCAGCAGGCCGGCGAAGCGGATCTCGCCTTCGGCCAGGCTCTCGACATCCTGCGACACCAGCCCCTGCAGGAAGGCGCGCCAGTCGGGTCCGGCCAGCTCGATCAGGGCCCGGTCGGGCAGTTCCGCATACTGAAGGGCCATGGCCGCCAATGTGGCCGCGCGCGGCCGTTGGCGCCAGGGCTTCGCGGCCTATACAACGTGACGGGATGACGCGCCGGCCGTTCACCATCCTGTTCGTCGCCCCCAGCCGCATCGGCGACGCCGTCCTTGCCTCGGGGCTGGTGAAGGTGCTGCACGACAAGATCCCCGGCGCGCGCTTCACTTTCGTCGGCAGCGAGCTGACCGCGCCTCTGTTCGCCGAGACGCCGGGCGCCGAGCGGGTGATCGTGATGGAGAAGCGGCCGCTGTCGGGCCACTGGCTCGAGCTGTGGAACGAGGTGCGCGGCCAGAAGTGGGGCCTGGTGGTCGATTTGCGCGGCTCGGGGCTCTCGGGCGTGCTCAGGCGCTCGAAGCGCGCGGTGCATCGGCCGTCGCAAGGGAGCGAGCACAAGGTGGTCGAGGCGGCGCGGGTGCTGAAGCTGGAGAGAGCGCCGCCGGCCCCGTTCCTGTTCGTGAGCGAGGAAACAGACGCGCGGGCGGCCGAACTCACCGCCGGAGACGGCCCGATCCTGGCCATGGCCCCGGCGGCCAACTGGATGGGCAAGGCCTGGCCGGCCGAGCGCTTCACCAATATCGCGCGCCGGCTGCTTGGGCCGGGCGGCGCGCTGGAGGGCGGCCGGCTGATGGTCCTGGGCGCCTGGCGCGACCGCGATATCGCCGGTTCGGTCAAGGCCGCCGTGCCGAGCAAGCGGCAGATCAACCTGGTGGGCGTCGAGGAGCTTCTGGTGTGCTACGCGGCGCTGAAGCGCGCGCGCCTCTTTATCGGCAACGATTCTGGGATCATGCACCTGGCCGCGGCCGCCGGCGCGCCGACGCTGGGCCTCTTCGGACCTTCCAACGAGGCGCTCTACGCCCCGTGGGGACCAGCGGCGCGCGCCCTGCGCGGCCCGCGCGACTTCGAGGCCTTTCTGGCCATCGACCCTACCCTGAGCAACTCCGTATGCCACATGACGGACCTGACGACGGCCGAGGTGCTGGCGGCCGCCGAGGCGCTCCTAGAGGAAACCGCGCCGGAGACCGTGGATGCCTGAGACCTTCGACCTGATCGTCGCCGGCGGCGAGGTGGTCAACCACGCCGGACGCGGTCTGGCCGATGTGGGCGTGCGGAACGGCCTGATCGCCGGCATCGGCGACCTTGCCCAGGCCTCGGCGGGCGAGATGTTCGATGCGCGCGGGCTGACTGTCCTGCCCGGCGTCATCGACACCCAGGTGCACTTCCGAGAGCCCGGCATGGAGTGGAAGGAAGACCTGGAAAGCGGCTCGCGCGGCGCGGTCCTCGGCGGCGTCACCGCCGTGTTCGAGATGCCCAACACCAATCCGACCACCACCTCGGCGGAGGCCCTGGCCGACAAGCTGGCCCGCGCCAAGGGCCGCATGCATTGCGACCACGCCTTCTATATCGGCGGCACCCACGAGAATGCCCGCGACCTCGGCGAACTGGAGCGGCTGCCCGGCTGTTGCGGGGTCAAGGTGTTCGTCGG
>JBOHLC010000105.1:0-19500 GCA_050729395.1 Caulobacteraceae bacterium | reverse complement strand
CTGCGCCGCGATCGACTGGAAGGCGTGCATGATGCCCCAGACGGTGCCGAACAGGCCCACGAACGGCGAGGCGGTGGCGACGATGGCCAGGGTGCCCAGGCCATCTTCCACGCGCTGGCTTTCGCGGGCCACGGCCGAGTCGAGCACCCGGTTGATCCGCTCGATGAGGAAGGCGATCTGGGAATCGCCCTGCGGCGGCGCCAGCAGGCCCTTGGCCCTGGCCTCCTTCCATTCGCGCAAGGCCGCCTGGAGCATGCCGGGCAAGGCGTGCGGCGGCGCGGCGCCGGCCTCGGCCGCCACCTCCTCCAGCGAGCGTCCAGAGTTGACATCCGCCTCGAACCGGTCGGCGGCCCGGTTGAGCCGGGTGATGCGCACCGATTTGTCGATGATCACCGCCCACGACCACAGCGAGGCGAAGGCCAGGCCCAGCAGCACGCCCTTCACTACCCAGCTTGCGTGCAGGAACTGGTGAATGAGGGAAAAGCTGTCGGGCGTGATGGCGCCGGCGGGGTTCATAGGCGGCCTTTTTCGGAGGGTCGTCTCAAGAGTGCGCGCGATGCCGCTAACCGGTGGTTAAACTATGACAGCGACGCCTTGGCGAGATAGGGCGCGAGGCGCTCGGAGAGTTCCATCGGCGGCCGCCGGGCGCGCCCGTCGGGGCGGATGCAGGCGGCCTCGACATCGGCCTTCGCGACGAGCGTATCGCCGCGCGTGATCCGCTGAGCAATGAGAAGTCGCGGACCGTTCACCGCCTCGAACAGCGTGCGCACCGTCAGGGCGTCATCGATGCGCGCGGCGCTGACGAAGTCGACCGCGAGCTGGGTCACGGCGAAGGCGCACGGATCTGGCCGGCCCAGCAGCTCGGCATGGCCAATGCCGGCGAGGCGCAGGGCGTCGGTCCGGCCACGCTCGAAGAAGCGCACGAAACTGGCGTGATAGACGACGCCGGTGAAATCGGTGTCCTCGTAATAGACGCGCACCGCCAGCCGATGCTCGCGCCCCTCGAACGCGCCGGCCGAGGGCTGAAGATTCACCGGATGAGTTCCACTTCGACACCGGCCGCGCCCGCGATGTCCAACCACCGCCTGTCGGCCGTCAACGCCGCGACGCCGTGGCGAGCGGCTAGGGCAAGGCAAAAGCGATCACCCAGAGAGAGTCCGCGCGGGAGGGTGATCGGCCGCATCATGCCGGCCAAGTACGACAGCTCTGCGTCGACAGGTTCCCACTTGACCGGCAACGGATGCAGCATGGCTTCGATGGCCGCCCGCTCCGCTCCCAGTTTCGCATAATGGCTGACAACTTCGGCGAGGTTCACCACCGACATGACCGCGCCGTCGATCGCCGCCCTGACCCGTTCCGCGCCAGGTTCGTTCCGGAGCAACGTCAACAGGGCCGAGGCGTCGAGGACGGGCGGACTCACTCCGTTTCAGCGTCTCGGGCGCGGTCCGCCAGGAAGTCATCCACCGACGCCCCGGCACGACCGGCGGTCAGGCGGCGACTAATCTCCTGGGCGCGCGCCACGGCTTGATCGACCGTCCGCAGGACGATGGCGTCGCCGACATCCTCGACCAGAACCTCGCCGCCGTGGTCAAGACCATGCCGCCGGCGAAGCTCCGCCGGCAAGCTCATGCGTCCCTCGGCCGTGACTCTTGCTCTTTCCATATCCCGCACCTCAGCATCATCTGACATGATATGGCGTGCGCGGCGCTATAAGCCATCGCCCACCGCATACGCCATATCGCGCACTTTACGCCACATTGCGCCGACGCCGCCAGAGCCTTAGGTCAATTGCCTGCCTCACCCTCCTCCGTCGAACAGCTGGGCCTGGACTGGCGGCTGGGCCGGGGCTTCCAGGCCGAGATGCAGCCAGGCCTTGGCGCAAGCGAGACGTCCGCGCGGCGTGCGCTGAATGAAGCCCTGCTGCAACAGGAAGGGTTCGACCACGTCCTCGACCGAATCCCGAGCCTCGGCCAAGGCGTAGGCCAAGGTGTCCACGCCGGCCGGACCGCCGCCGTAGTTGTCGATCAGGGCCCTGAGATAGCGCCGGTCGAGAGCGTCGAGGCCAGCGGCGTCGACCTCCAGCCGCGCCAGGCCACGCGCGGCGCAGGGTCGGTCGATGCTGGGCGCCCCATCGGCGGCGGCGAAATCACGCACGCGGCGGAGAAGCCGCCCCGCCACCCGAGGCGTGCCGCGCGCGCGGCCGGCGATCTCGGCCGCCCCGTCGCCGGCCAGGGCCAGGCCCATCTTGCGCCCGGCCTGGGTCAGCATCCGCTCCAGTTCGGCCGGGGTGTAGAAATCGAGGCGCAGCGGGATGCCGAAGCGATCCCGCAGCGGCGTCGCCAGCAGGCCCGCGCGCGTCGTCGCCGCCACCAGGGTGAAGGGCGCCAGATCGATGAGGATGGAGCGCGCCGACGGCCCATCGCCGATGATCAGGTCGAGGGCATGGTCCTCCATGGCCGGGTAGAGGATTTCCTCCACGTTGGGCGCCAGGCGATGGATCTCGTCGATGAACAGCACATCGCGTGGCTCGAGATTGGTGAGGATGGCGGCAAGGTCGCCAGCCTTGGCCAGCACCGGTCCGGAGGTGGCGCGGAAGTTGACGCCGAGTTCGCGGGCGATGATCTGCGCCAGGCTGGTCTTGCCAAGGCCCGGCGGCCCCGACAGCAGCACGTGATCGAGCGCCTCGCCGCGGGCGCGCGCGCCGTCGATGAACACCTTGAGATTGGCCTTGGTCGTCTCCTGGCCGACGAACTCCTCGAGGGTGCGCGGGCGCAGGGCCTGGTCGGCAGCCTCGGCCGGCGCCGGATCGCCGGACACCAGCCGGCTCATCGGCCAAGCTCCTGCAGGGCCGCGCGGATCACCGCCGCCTCGGCCGCGTCGTCACCCAGGCGCAGCACGGCCTGATCCACCACCCGCCGCGCGGCGACCTCGGCCACGCCCAGACCCATCAGGGCGGCGACGGCTTCGCCGGCCGCCGTGGCCGGCGCCGGCGCGGGCTGCGCGCCCATGTGCGGCAGGGGACCCTCGGCGATCGGCTTGTCCTTGAGCTCGGCCAGGATGCGGGCGGCGAGCTTGGGCCCGACCCCATTGGCGCGCGCGATCAAGCTCGGCTCGCCCCGCGCAACCGCGGCGGCCAGTTCCGCCGGCGGCAGGACATCGAGCACGGCCAGGGCCACCTTGGCCCCGACGCCCTGGATCGCCTGCAGCATGACGAAGGCGCGTCGCTCCTCGCGGCTGAGGAAGCCGTAGAGCCTCGGTCCCGCCGTCTCGCTCCACTGGCTTTCGATGTGCAGCACGGCCTCGTCGCCGACCGCCGGGAGCCGGCCGAGCGTGCGGGCGCCACAGCGGACGACGTAGCCGACACCGGCGACGTCGATCAGGGCGTCCTCCTCGGCCGCCTCCGCCACCACCCCCCTCAGGCGGCCGATCACGCGACGCGCTCGGCAAGGCGGCGCGCCGTGCGCGCGTGGGCGTGGGTGATGGCCACCGCCAGGGCGTCGGACGCGTCGGGCGTGAGCGCGCCGCAGGCAGGCAGCAGGCGCGCGACCATGAACGCGACTTGGGTCTTGTCGGCCGCGCCGGTGCCGACGAGGGCCTTCTTGATCTCGCGCGCGGCATATTCGGCCACCGGCAGGCCGGCGCTCGCCGGGGCGATCATCGCCGCGGCGCGGGCGTGGCCGAGCTTCAAGGTCGAGGCGCCGTTGGCGGTCATGAAAGTCTCTTCGATCGCCGCCTCGTCCGGCGCGTGCGTGGCAATGACCTCGGTCACGGCGCGGAACAGGACCAGCAGGCGCTCGGCGAGGGGGGCCGCGTCGTCCGGCGCGATCACCCCATGGGCGATGTGGCTGAGCCTGGCGCCTTCGACGCTCACCACCCCCCAGCCGGTGCGGCGCAGGCCTGGATCCAGCCCCAGAATGCGAATCGCGTTCGTCATGCGTTCCGCCAGCATCGCCGAACGCGGAGGCGAGGGAAAGGGCGTCAGCCGGCCAGCTGGGCCATCTCCGCCTCGTCGATGTCGGCGTTGGTCCACACCGACTGGACGTCGTCGTCATCCTCCAGCGCGCCGACAAGCTTGACCAGGGTGGCCACGTCGGAGCCCGCGACCGGCGTATCCGACCTGGCGCGCCAAATGATCTTGGCCGACTTCGCCGGACCCAGTCGCGCCTCCAGCGCCTCGGCCACCGCGCCCAAATCCTCGAAGGCGGTCAGGATGACGTGGTCCTCGTCCTCGCTCTCCGCGTCCTGGGCCCCCGCTTCGATGGCCGCCTCCAGCACCTGGTCCTGCGAACCGGCCGAAAGCGGGTAGCGGATCTCGCCCAGCCGCTCGAACATGAAGGCCACGGAGCCGCTCTCGCCCAGGTTGCCGCCGTTCCTAGTGAACAGGGCCCGCACATTGGCCGCCGCGCGGTTGCGATTGTCGGTCAGGGCCTCGACGATCAGGCCAACCCCGCCCGGGCCGAAGCCTTCGTAGCGGACCTCCTCGAGCGCATCGACATCGCCGCCCTGGGCCTTCTTGATCGCCAGGTCGATGTTGTCCTTGGGCATGGACTCGGCCTTGGCGTTGGCGATGGCCAGGCGCAGGCGGGCGTTGGCCGCTGGATCGGGCAGGCCCTGCTTCGCGGCGATGGTGATATCGCGCGAGAGCTTGGAGAACTGCTTGGATCGCAGGGAGTCCTGACGGTCCTTGCGGAACTGGATGTTCTTGAACTTGGAGTGGCCGGCCATGGATCGAGGAAGCTAAGGTCTTGCGAAGGCGCTGCTTCTAGCGCCTGAGGATCGAGCCATGAAGCAGAAATTCCGCCGACGTCGAGTTGTGGCCACCGACGCGACCACGACCCTCGCCGCTTCGAGCCTAGCTGTCGCGGTAGGCGCCCTGGCGATCGGTGCGATCGCCGTGGGCGCGCTGGCCATCGGCCGCCTGACGATCCGGCGCGCGCGCTTGGGCGAGGTGACGATCGACCATCTGATCGTCGGCCGGATGACTGGGCCGGCCGAGGACCAGGCCTAGCCGTCAGTAGGGCGGCGGCAGGGGCGGCCCGTAATAGGCCTCATAGGCGCCCGGGCCATATTCGTCGTCATAGGCTTCCCGGGCGCGGTTGTATTCGCGCAGCTGGCGCCGGTAGGCCCTCTGATTGGCCATGTAGTCGGCCGAGTTCTGGTCGTAGTCCTCGCCTTGCCGCGCCGCCGTGTTCCGGGCCGCGTCATAGGCGCTCATGGCGTTCTGGTAATTCTGGTAGGATTGCCGGTTATAGGCGGGCGGATTCTGGGAATATCCGTTGTTGTAGTAGCCGCTGTTGACCGGCGGATTCTGGTAGTGGCCATTGTTGGCCGGCGGCGCGTACTGGCCCGAGTAGCCCGGGCCGTAAGAGTCGTAACCCGACGCCGGATAGTCAGGCGTCCGGTAGCTTTGATAGCTGTCAGAGGACGAAGGCGGATATTGCACCTGCGCCAGGGCGGCGCCGGCGGTCAGCGCGGCGAAGGCCACGCCAAGACTGGCGATGGTGAGAAGTCTCATGGGTCTAAACTCCGGTACGTCCCTCGCAGGGCGAGAACCCGGAATCAACGCGGCGCGGCGGGTCGCGGTTGCGGCGGCGAAGCTGGCCTTTGCGCGCCCGGCCGGGCGACCGCGTACATCTGCCAGGCGATCTCCTTGAGCAGACCCCGCGGGTCGTCGCCGACCTGATAAAGGTCGAAGTGAGTGCGGCCCGGCAGGAAGCGGAAGTCGCTGCGCGCGCCAAGGCCGTCGAGCACCGCCTTCAGCCGATGGGCCGCGCCATCGAGATAGAAAGTGTCCGCCGTGCCGACGATCAGATGGATCTTGCCATCGAGCTCGGGCTTCGTCTTCGGCCAGTCGCGGGCCGCGCGCCAGGCGATGTCGTAGTGATCGCGCCAATAGGCGACGACAGCAGGATCCACCGCGCCCGTCGTTCGATCGAACATCGGCTCGGGCCGCCCGCCAGGGCCGCGCGGCGAGAACACCCAGTCGAAGGACGACATCTGCCCGCCGTAGGCGCCCTCGACCGCCTCGGCCCGCGCGAAATCCTCCATGTCGGCCACGACGTGCCCGTTGGCGCGCACGATCGGGACCGGGGTTCCGTCGGGACGCCGATACATGTTGGCGCCCGGCGCATAGAGATCTATGCCGGTGAAGTCGTGGAAATCGCTGGGATCGGGCGAGGTCGACCATGTCCCGCCAAAGATCGCCGGATAGCGTGTCTGCAGCCACAAGGTCGCCCAGCCGCCAGAAGAGTGGCCGTTGAGAAACCGGCCGCTGGCGCGCCCGTCCATGCGCCAGTGGCGTTCCAGGCTTGGTATCAGCTCCGTCGTCAGCGCCTCGCCCCACGGACCGTTGTTGACGCTATCGGCGAACTCGTGCGTCCCCGTGGGAGAGGACTCGTCGAGCAGCACCCAGATCATGGGCGGGGCCGAGCCGTCGGCCATGGCGTCGTGGACATAGATGGCGATGCCGACCAGTCCGCGCAGAGTCCCGCCGAAGCCGTGCGTGAAATAGACCGTCGGATAGCGCCTGGCGCGGTCGTCGCCGTAGCCGGGCGGCGTCACCAGCCAGGCGCGCATGTGGATCGGCCGGCCCCAGAAGCGGGAGAGGACCGGGCTCACGAAATCGATCAGGTGGGTATCGGCGCGGGCGACCCTACGGCGGGCGACGAGGTCCGCCGGGGCGTCGGTTGGGAGGCTCCATGGATCCTTCGCCGCCGGAACCGTCTCCGTCAGAGCCAGGGCGCCGTTGGCCGGCAGAGTCATTTCCGTCACCGGGCTGATCAGGTCGCCGGGCTCGCGTCCCGCGTAAGCGTAATGATGGTCCACGTCGAGCACGGCCTGGACCACGTATTGCCCCGGCGGCAGCTTGGAGAAGGCCGTGGGATAGGCGACCTCGTTGGCGTCAACCTCGACAGTTGAGCCTGGCGCGGCGTCGCGCACCTCCCGGGCCGCGATCGCGGTCGCCTTGGGATCGGTAAACCGGGAATCGACGTCCCTGATCGAGCCTCCGTGAGCTTCCCGCGTGGCTCTTGCCAGCGGCTCGGCGAAGATCAGCAGCCGCCCGCTGACCGGCGCCTTGGCCTCGGACGGCACGGTGACATCGAGAATGACAGGCGCCGCCCCCGCCCCCACGGCCAGCAAGCAGAGCGAGGCAATGATCGCCGACAGCAACGGACGCATGCGCACCCCCCAATTCTGTACTTCCCTAAGCGATCAGCGCGGCTGACGCCAAGGGCGAGCGCCTTACCAGATCGGATACTTCGGCAGGTCGTAATTCTGGGCATAGGCGCCGGGGCCGTACATCATGTCGTAGTCGTAGGCCGGCCAGTCGGTTTTCAGCGAACGCCACCTGACCGCGCGCTGATAGGTCCGGTATTTCCAGGCGCGCACGCGAGCCGCCGTGTCCTGGGCGTGTTCGTAGACGCTGGGCGCATAGTAGAGCCGGCCGCCGGGAGCATAGAGGGGATAGGCCGGCGCCGCATAGTCAGAGGGCTGGGCGGCCGCACATGGGCATTGGGCCAGCGCCGCCGAACCGCCAAGGAGCGCGGCCGCGGTCAGACCGGCCATGACAAAGGGCTTCATCATCAAATCTCCGATGTCGGCCTCTTGGAGTGAGGCTTGGAGATCAACGTTCGCGGCGCGGCGCAGGTTGCTCCGTCAATGCACATGCCGCGTGGCCCTTCCGACGCGCCTAGGCCAGCTCCGCCGTCTCGAACATCGGCACCGCGCGCGTCAGCCGGCCGCCGACGCGGATCGGCTCGAACCGGCGCGCGAGGCCGGTGACCTCATCGGTCTCCAGATACACGCCGCAGACGGTCGCCGGGCCCTCCGCCGGCCGGAAACGGCCGCCCGATATACGGGTGGTAAAGCGTCGCAGCGGCTCCTCCTTCTGGTTGCCGATGACGCTGTCGTAGTCGGCGCAGGCGCCGGCGTCGGTTTGATAGGCGGTGCCATGACCGAGGATCTGGCCATCCGCGGTCGGCACGTGGGTGTGAGTGCCAACGACCAGGCTCGCCCTGCCGTCGCAGAAATGGCCCATGGCCATCTTCTCCGAGCTGGCCTCGGCGTGGATGTCGACAACGATCGCGTCGGCGGCTTCGCCAAGCGGGCAGGCGGAAAGCTCGGCGTCGACCGCGGCGAAGGGATCGTCGAGCGCGTCCATGTGCACCCGTCCTAACAGGCTGACTACCAGAACCCGCCGCCCGCGCTCGGTCTCGAACAGCTGGGCGCCGCATCCAGGCGCTTGCGCCATCTGCGGATAGTTCAGGGGGCGCAACAGCCGGTGTTCGCGCACGATGTAGGTCAGGGCTTCCTTCTGATCCCAGGAGTGGTTGCCAAGCGTCAGGCAGTCGGCGCCGGCGGCGAACAGGTCGCGGGCCGTTGCCTCGGTGATGCCGAAGCCTGCGGCGGCGTTCTCGGCGTTGACGACGACGAACTCCAAGGCAAGGGCGCGGCGAAGCGCCGGCAGGTGCTCGGCGAGGCCGTCGCGGCCGGATCGACCAACAACGTCGCCGAAGAAGGCGATGCGCATCAAAAGTCCTTTCGGACATCGGTATATCGGCTTTCCGTCAAAATCGCGTCCAAAGCTTGATCGGCCTTCGGACGGGCGGGAGACGACCTGTTGCGGCGAGCTAAAAGCAGAAATTCATATTTATCAAAAAATGTGCTTGCTAAATTGATTTTCTCAATTTATCTATCGCGCCAATCAATGGAGATGCATTTTGCCGGGCGAGGCGACGAGCGATTGGCAGGCCCTGACGAAACTCACCCAAGGGGCGCCGCTTGTCGTGGAGCGGGTCCGCATCGCTGGGAGCGGGGTGGCCATCGAAGGGGCGTTCGCCCTGCCCAGGCTCGCCCAGCTTACGCACGACGACCAGGTGTTCGTGGCCGCGTTCCTCACCGTCCACGGTTCGATCAAGGAGATGGAGCAGATGTTCGGCGTCAGTTATCCGACCATCAAGGCGCGCCTGGCGCGCCTGGCCGCGGCGCTCGATCCGATCGAGCGCGATACCGGGCCGCCGCGTTCCGATGTGCTCGAACGCCTGGCTCGCGGGGAAATCGACGCCGACGAGGCCGTGCGCCTACTGCGAGAGCACCAGTGAACCCTTTCAAATCCAATCCCGCAAAGGAGCGCGCGATGAGTGGAGACCGTAACAAGATCCTGAATATGCTGGCTGAGGGGAAGATCACCGCCGAGGAGGCCGAGCGCCTTCTCGACGCCCTGGACAGCCGCCCGAGCGGCGAAACACAAGCAGACCCGACGGCGCCGAAGTACCTGCGCGTCCAGGTGGAAAAGGCGCGGGGCGACGAGCGCGATCCCAAGCACGTCAATATCCGCGTGCCGCTGTCACTGCTACGCGCCGGCGTGCGTCTGCAAGGAATCATCCCGCCGAAAGCGCGGGCGAGCCTCAACGCCGCCCTGGCCGAGAAAGGCGTGAACGTCGATCTGGACAAGCTCAAGGCCGATCAGGTCGAGAGCCTGATCAAGGGCCTTGCACAAACCTCGATCGATATCGACGCCGACGACGGCAAGTCACGGGTGAAGGTATCGTGCGAGTAGGCTACCCCAGCTCAATATAACCCAACTCGGTGACGACCGCGTCCAGGCGCTGGTCGTGCGGCTCGAGCGGCAGGCTCTCGACCTCCTGGCCGGCGACGGACAGGCCGAGCGCGGTCACCGGTCCCTGCGCGCGCAGGGTCGCCAGGGTCCGGTCGAAGCAGCCGGCGCCCTGGCCAAGACGTCCGCCTCTCCGGTCGAAGGCGAGCACCGGGACAATCAGGATGTCTGGTCGCGCTTCGCCACGCAGCTCGCTCGGCGCGGAGACGCCGAGCGCGTCCCTGACCAGCGGATCGCCCTCGCGCCACAGGCGGAAGACGAGCGGCGCGTCAGGCCGCACGGCGAAGGGCAGGACCACGTCGGCGTCTACGAAGCGCCGCAGCAGCGGCCAGGGATCGAGCTCGGCCCCAACCGGGTGATATCCGCCGATCACATGCGCGCGAGCGATCAAGGCCGCCGGCAGGTGGGCGGCGGCCTCGCGGGCCGCATGCGGATTGTGTCGGCCAAGCACCACGCGCCGCGCGCGCATCTGCCGGCGAAGTGCGGCCTTATTGGAGAGATTCATCCGCCGGGGCGGAGGGTGGCGGCGCCGCGAGAGCCGTGAAGGCGGTTTAAATCCCCTCGGACCTGGAAGACCAGGTGGGCGCCGTGTGTCCGGAACCACGGTTCCGGCCAGGGACAGCTCCCTAACGAAGCGATTAAGGTCCCCGGGATTTAAGAGCCTCCGACGCGAGCCGCAGCAAGACCCGCCACCTCGAAAGCTAGGACGCCCGGCGGACGGACTCAAGGCCGGATGCGCGCTTATCGCGCGGCGAGGCTTTCGATTTTCTTCGCCGCCGCCTCGATGGCGGCCACGGCCCGGGAATCGGCCTGGTCCAGCAGCTTGCGCATGCGCGCGATCTCGGCCTCGGCCGCCGCCAGTCGCTCCTCCACGGCCACGCCCTCGTCGGCCAGCAGGAGCGCGCCCATCAGCATCAGGCGCGTTTCGCCGAGGTGCGCGCCGGCCTCCCCCGCCGCGCGCACCTTCTCGTCCAGCACGGCCGCCAGCGCCTCCAGGCGCGGCTCTTCGCCATCCTCGCAGCCCACCAGATAGGGCTTGCCATTGATGTGAACCGTCAGCTGAGCCACGCCTAACCCTCACCCGTTGGCGCCAGCTGGGCCTTCAATTCGGCGATGGCCCTGGCCAACGCCTCGGAAGCCTGGGCGGCCGCCTCCTCCAGCTCGCGTTCGCGCCCACGCGCGACGTCGAGATCGGCGGCAAGCTTGGTGCGGTCCTGGTCGAACAGATCGCCCGCCTGGGCGCCGGCCTCGGCCAGGCGTTTGGACATGCGCTGCTCGAGCATGGTTACCGCCCGATCGAGCCTTTGGGCGGCGGCTTCGAGGCGCCCTCCCTGACCTGCTTCCGCTTTCATGCGACGCGCTCCAGGCCCCCTCGACTGACCGTTCTATAGCCCGGCGCGGCGGTCGCAAAGCGCCTTGCTTGACCCTCGCGGCGACGCGTGCGAGGCGGCGCTTGTTTGGCCGCCCGCGGCGATTCCCTTTCCTTCGAGGATCCAGGCGCTCGATGCCCGTCTCAACTCAGACCATGGCCAACGCCATCAGAGCGCTCTCCATGGATGCGGTGCACAGGGCGAAGTCGGGCCATCAGGGCATGCCGCTCGGGATGGCCGATGTCGCCACCGTCCTGTGGACCAGGTTTCTGAAGTTCGACGCCAGCGACCCGAATTGGCCCGATCGTGACCGGTTCGTGCTGTCCGCCGGCCATGGCTCGATGTTGCTCTACGCCCTGCTCCACCTCACGGGATTCGAGGCGGTGACAATGGAGGAGATCCGCAACTTGCGGCAATGGGGCTCGAGGACGCCCGGTCATCCGGAATATGGCCATACGCCAGGTGTGGAGACCACGACCGGGCCGCTGGGCCAGGGGCTGGCGACCGCCGTCGGCATGGCCATGGCCGAACGGAGCCTGGCCGCGCGCTTTGGCGGCGAACTTGTCGACCACCGCACCTGGGTCGTCGCCGGCGACGGCTGCCTGATGGAGGGGGTGAGCCACGAAGCGATCCACCTGGCCGGCCGATTGAAGCTCTCCCGTCTGACGGTCCTGTTCGACGACAACGACACCACCATCGACGGCCGGGCCACGATGGCCGAGACGGGCGATCAGCTCATGCGGTTCAGGGCCGCCGGCTGGGCGACGCGGCGCGTGGACGGTCATGACCCGCGCGCGATCGCGGCGGCCCTGCGCTGGGCCACGCGCCAGGAGCGGCCATCGATGATCGCCTGCAAGACGCGCATCAATCGCGGCGCAGGGGCGATGGAGGGCAATCCGCACGGCCACGGCTACTCGCTGTTCGACAAGGAGATCGCCGCCGCGCGCGAGGCGATGGGCTGGCCGTGGCCGCCATTCGAAATCCCGGGCGATATCGCCGCCGCCTGGCGCGCGGCCGGACAGCGCGGCGGGGCGGCACGGCGCGCGTGGGCGGCCCGGCTCGAGGCTTCCGAGCGCAAGGCCGACTTCATGCGCGCGCAACGAGGCGAGCTACCGGCCGACGCTTTTGCTGGCCTCGACGCCGCGGTGGAGCGCGTTCTGGCCGATCCCCCGGAAAACGCCACCCGCGTTCATTCCGGCGCGGCGCTGGCCGAGTTGGTCCCGGCGATCCCGGAGATGATCGGCGGCTCGGCCGACCTCACTGGCTCTAACAACACCATCGTCAAGGACATGGGGACGTTCGACGCGCCCGATTACGCCGGCCGCTACATCCACTTCGGCGTGCGAGAATTCGCCATGGCCGCCGCGCTCAACGGCATGGCCCTGCACGGGGGCGTGATACCCTATTCGGGGACGTTCCTGGCCTTCGCCGACTACAGCCGGCCGGCGATCCGCCTGGGCGCGCTGATGGGCATACGGGCGATCCACGTCATGACCCACGATTCCATCGGCCTTGGCGAAGACGGCCCGACGCATCAGCCCGTCGAGCACCTGGCCTCCCTGCGCGCCATGCCCAACCTGCTGGTCTTCCGCCCGGCCGACGCGGTCGAGACCTATCTGTGCTGGAAGGCGGCGCTGGCCGAACCGCGCACGCCATCGGTCATGGCCCTGTCGCGCCAGAAGACCCCAGCGGTCTGCGCCGGCCGCGCGCCGGACGTGGCCCGGGGCGCCTACGAACTCGCGGCCGCCGACGGCGGGGCCCAGGTGACCATCTTCTCGGCCGGAACAGAGGTCGCCGTCGCCCTGGCGGCGCGCGATCTGCTGCAAGCCGGCGGCGTCCCGACGCGGGTGGTGTCCGCGCCCTGCTGGGCGTTGTTCGAGCGCCAGCACCCGGCCTACCAGGCGGCGACCCTCGGCGCCGCGACGTTGCGCATCGCCGTCGAGGCCGGCGTGCGCCAGGGCTGGGACCGCTTCATCGGCGAGGACGGCGTGTTCATCGGCATGACCGGCTTCGGCGCCTCGGCCCCCTACGAGCGACTGTACAAGGAGTTCGGCATTACGGCCGAGGCCGTGGCGGAGGCGGCGCGCGTGGCGCTCGCGCCGCCCTTGACTTCACCGGCTGGGGCCGCGAAACGGCGCGGCGCCCTCCAGCTTGAAGGAACCGAACCATGACCGTCCGCGTCGCGATCAACGGCTTTGGCCGAATCGGACGCCTCGTCCTGCGCTCGATCGTCGAGCACGCCAGGCGCGACATCGAGGTGGTGGCGATCAACGATCTCGGACCGGTGGAGACCAACGCCCATCTGCTCCGCTACGACTCCGTGCACGGCCGCTTTCCCGGCGTCGTTTCGGTGGAAGGCGAAAGCATCGACGTGGGTCTGGGGCCCATCCGGGTCACGGCCATCCGCGAGCCGGCCAAGCTGCCGCACAAGGAGATGGGTGTCGACATCGCCCTGGAATGCACGGGCCTCTTCACCACCCGCGCCGCCGCCGCCGCGCACCTGCAGGCCGGAGCGCGCAAGGTGCTGATCTCGGCTCCCTGCAACGGCGCCGACAAGACCGTCGTCTTCGGCGTCAACCACGAGACCCTGACGGCGGACGACCTGGTGGTCTCCAACGGTTCGTGCACGACCAATTGCCTGGCCCCGGTGGCCAAGGTGCTGCTCGACCACTGCGGCATCGAACGCGGCTATATGACCACCGTCCACGCCTACACCTCCGATCAGCCGACGCAGGACACCCTGCACCACGATCTCTACCGGGCGCGGGCGGCGGCCTTGTCGATGATCCCCACTTCCACCGGCGCGGCCAAGGCGCTGGGCCTGGTTTTGCCGGAACTGGCCGGCAAGCTCGACGGCTCGTCCATCCGGGTGCCGACGGCGAATGTCTCGGTCATCGACCTCAAGGTCGTGCCGGCCCGCGAGGTGACCAAGGAAGGGATCAACGAGGCGATGAGCGCGGCCGCGGTCCAGGGCCCTCTGCAGGGCGTGCTGTATGTGACAAGCGACGCGCTCGTTTCCAGCGACCTGAACCACATCGCCGCCTCGGCCACGGTGGCCCTGCCCCAGACCCAGGTGATCGAAGGGCGCCTGGCGCGCGTAATGGCCTGGTACGACAACGAATGGGGCTTTTCGACCCGCATGACGGACGTCGCCCTGGCCATGGCGGCGATTTCGTAAGGTGAGCTACCGCACCCTCGACGGCGTCCCGCTCAAGGGCCGGCGCGCCCTGGTGCGAGTGGATTTCAACACCCCGATGGCGAACGACGAGGTATCCGACGATACGCGCCTGCGCGCCGCCATTCCGACCATCGACCGCCTGCGTCACGGAGGGGCCAGGGTGATCCTCCTGGCCCATTTCGACCGGCCCAAGGGCCAGCGCGTCGAGGGTATGAGCCTTCGCCCCGTCGTGGCCCCGCTCTCCAAACTTCTCGGCGCGCCCGTCGCCTTCGCCGATGACTGTGTGGGCGGGACCGCCCGGCGCGCCGTCGATGCGATGAAGGACGGTGATGTTCTCCTCCTCGAAAACCTGCGCTTCCATCCCGGCGAGGAAGGCAACGATCCGACTTTCGCCCGCGCCCTGGCCGAAAACGGCGATCTCTATGTGAACGACGCTTTTTCCGCCGCGCACCGCGCGCACGCCTCGACCGAGGCCATCGCGCGCCTCCTGCCGGCCTATGCGGGCGAAGCCATGCGGCGCGAACTGGACGCGCTGGAGGCCGCGCTCGGCAGGCCGCGCCGACCGGTGCTGGGCATCGTCGGCGGATCGAAGGTCTCGACCAAGCTCGATCTGCTGCGCAACCTCATCGCCAAGCTGGACCAGCTGGCCATCGGCGGCGGCATGGCCAACACCTTCCTGGCCGCTCAGGGGTGGGATGTCGGCGCCTCCTATTGCGAACACGATCTGACCGGGACCGCCAGGGACATCATGGACGCGGCGGCGATGCGCGGCTGCGAGCTGCTTCTGCCGCTCGACATCATCGTCGCCGAGCGGGCCGCGCCCGGAGAGGCGGCGCGTCTGCGCGAACTGGGCGAGATGGACGAGAACGAACGCATTCTCGACGCCGGGCCAAGGACCGTGGCGCGGCTGGAGACGGCCATGGACGCCGCCGCCACCCTGGTCTGGAACGGACCGCTGGGGGTGTTCGAGACCCCGCCGTTCGACGCCGGCACCACCGCCGCCGCGCGCCACGCCGCCGCGCGGGCCAAGGCCGGCAAGCTGATCGCGGTGGCCGGTGGCGGCGACACGGTCGCGGCCCTGAGGCACGCCGGCGTCGCCGACGACTTCACCTTCGTCTCGACCGCGGGCGGCGCGTTTCTGGAATGGATGGAAGGCAAGAGCCTGCCGGGCGTCGCGGCCTTGGAAGTCTGACCGGCGAGGCCTAAAGCCGTTCGCGGCAGGGAGGCGCTCCAAATGTCGCTCGGTCTTGGCCGTTTCGCCTACACCAGGGGCCTGCACGATCTCGGAAACGGCGGCTATGCGTGGCTGCAGCCGGACGGCGGCTGGGGCTGGTCCAACGCCGGCCTGATCGTCGATCAGGGAGAATCGCTCCTCGTCGACACCCTGTTCGACGTGCCTCTGACCCGAACCATGCTGGACGCCATGCGGCGGGCGGAGCCGAAGGCGGCCGCGCGCATCGGCATGCTGGTCAACACCCACCACAACGGCGACCACTGCTTCGGCAATGAGTGCTGCGAAGGGGCCGAAATCATCGCCCACACCCTGGCGGCCAAGGCCATGGCGCGTGAAGGGCCGGAGCGGCTCGCAGCCATGATGGGCGCGGCGCCGGGCCTCGGCGAGGCCGGCGCGTACCTCACGCGCATCTTCGGGGCCTTCGATTTCGCCGGCGTGACCCAGACGCTGCCGACCACCACCTTCGAGCACGAACTGACGCGTGAGGTCGGCGGCAAGACCGTGCAAATCCTGCACGTGGGTCCGGCTCACACCGCGGGCGACGCCCTCGTCCATGTTCCGGCCGACAGGACCGTCTTCACCGGCGACATCCTGTTCATCGAGGGCCATCCGATCATGTGGGAGGGGCCTGTGGCTAACTGGATCGGCGCGTGCGACCGCATCATGGCCATGGACGTCGAGACGGTCGTGCCCGGCCACGGCCCGATCACCGACAAGCGCGGCGTGGCCGCCGTGCGCGACTACCTCGTCTATGTGCGCGACGAGGCGCGAAAGCGCTTCGTCGCCGGACTCCCGGCCTTCGACGCGGCCCGCGACATCGACATGACAGACTACAACGGTTGGGGCGACGGCGAGCGCATCGTGGTCAATGTCGCCAGCCTCTATCGGGAATTCTCGGGCGCGCGCGCCCATGCCGACATCGGCGTCCTGTTCGGCCAGATGGCGGCGCTCGCAATGGCGAACTGACGCGCGACGCCGCTTTGCAAGCCTGATCGCGCGAGGCTAGAGTTTTCGTTCACAGGAGCTCGAAGAGCCCGGACGGGGATTTAGGCGATGGCGCGCATCACGCTTCGGCAACTGCTGGATCACGCGGCCGAGCACGACTACGGCGTGCCGGCGTTCAACATCAACAACATGGAGCAGGGCCTGGCGATCATGGAGGCGGCCGTGGCCGTGGGCGCCCCGGTGATCATCCAGGCGAGCCGCGGGGCGCGCGGCTATGCCAACGACATCGTCCTGGCCGGCCTGATCGACTCCCTGGTCAAGCTCTATCCCGACACTCCGCTTTGCATGCACCAGGACCACGGCAACGACGAGGCCACCTGCGCCACGGCCATCCAGTACGGCTTCACCAGCGTGATGATGGATGGCAGCCTGGAAGCCGACGCCCAGACGGTCGCCTCCTACGCCTACAACGTGCGCGTCACCCGCCGGGTGGTCGACATGGCCCATTGGATCGGCGCCTCGGTGGAGGGCGAGATCGGCGTACTCGGCAGCCTCGAGACCGGCATGGGCGAGAAGGAGGACGGCCACGGGGCCGAAGGGGCGCTCAGCCACGACCAGCTGCTCACCGATCCTGACCAGGCGGTGGACTTCGTCCGCGCCACGGAGGTCGACGCCCTGGCCATCGCCATGGGCACAAGCCACGGCGCCTATAAGTTCACCCGCCGGCCGGACGGATCGGTACTGGCCATGGAGGTGATCGAGGAGGTGCACAAGCGCCTGCCCAACACGCACCTTGTGATGCACGGCTCGTCCACCGTGCCACAGGAGCTGCAGGACATCATCAACCGCTATGGCGGCGCCATTCCCCAGACCTGGGGCGTGCCGATCGAGGAGATCCAGCGCGGAATCCGGCACGGAGTGCGCAAGATCAACGTCGACACCGACAATCGCCTGGCCATGACCGGCGCCATCCGCAAGGTGCTGTCAGAGAACCCGGCCGAATTCGACCCGCGCAAGTACCTGAAACCGGCCTTGGAAGCCATGCGCGCGGTCTGCCACGCCCGCTTCGAGGAGTTCGGCGCGGCCGGCTGGGCCGACAAGATCAAGCCCCTGCCGATGTCGGTCATGGCCAGACGCTATGCGGCCGGCGAGCTCGCCCCCCGTTTCGCCAAGGCGCTCGAGCCGGCGGAATAGGCTTGGCGCGGCGGGAAAGCTTCAGCCTTCGATCCTTCGCAACTGCCGCAGCGACTCGGCCAGGATGGGCTCGCATTTGCGCAACTCCCCCAAGTGATCGGCGACCAGCCTGGTGACCAGGGCGTCGCCCTCCGGCGTCAGCCCGAGCAGGACCGACCTGGCGTCGTTCGGCGAGCGGCTGCGCGCGATCAGGCCCGCTTCCTGAAGGCGGTCGGCAAGCTGGACGGCGCTGTGATGCTGCATGATCATGGCCTCGGCGAGATCGCCGACGGTCGTGGATCTTTCGGCGCGCGCCTTGATCTCGAGCAGCGCCTGGTACTGTTGCGCGGTGACCCCCGAAACCTGGGTGATGGCCTCGCTCGAGGCGAGGAACCGTCGAAGGCCGCGACGGAATCCGGCCAGACGTTCGAAGTGTAACGGTCTTAGGGTCATGACAGACTGTCCACTCTCGGGCGCGCCTCAGCGCGGATAGATCTGCACGCTTTCGGCGACGGAATCGGCCACGTGCTCCTTGCTGATGACGCCAACGACGTCCCTGCCACGCGGCACACCCTGTCCCTTGACCACGACCGCCATGATCGCCCCTCGGCGCCAAATCCGCTCGATCACGTCGAACACCACCTCCTCCTCGCCCACCACGGTGAAATCGCGGCTGGCCACATCGCCGAGGGTGACCCCGGTGCTCGTGCTTTCGAGCCCGCGGCGAAGGCCCATGTTGACCCGAATGACCCCGTACAGCCTTCCTTTCCGGGTGACGACGACATGGCGCAGGCGCTGCTCGCTCTCATGCTCGCGCAGGAATTCATCGAAGCTGCCCTCGGCCGGCAGGACGATCACGTCGCGATCCATCACCTCGCGCGCGCGCCGGACCATGAACATGTTGGCATGCAGCGCCTTGGGAATGGCCCGGCCGCGGCGAACGAGCTTGAGCGTGTAGATATTCTCGCGCGACAGCAGCCGGCGCGTGCCGACGCTCATGGCCACGGCCAGGATCATCGGCATGACGATGTCGTAGTCGCGGGTCATCTCGAAAGTCATGGTCACCGCGGTCATGACCGCGCCGGTGCCGCCTCCGACCATCGCGCCCATACCGACCATGGCGAAGGCCGGAACGCTGAGCGGCAAGGGAAGCCCGAGCCAATTGAGGAGAGCCGCGAAGGCGCCTCCCAGGGTGGCGCCCATGAACAGGGACGGCGAGAAAATGCCGCCCGACGATCCGGATCCGAGACTGAGCGACGTCGCCAGCGCCTTGCAGAGAAAGAGCAACGCCAGCAGCCAGATCAGCGTCATGCGGCCGGTGAGGATGCTCTGGATCGTGGCGTAGCCGACGCCGTCGACGAAATACTGCCCGCCCAACAGGTAGAGCGCGTACATCAGGACGCCGACGATCAGCATGCCGAGCATGTGCCGCGCGTACCGCCCCGGTATGCGTTCGAAGAGATCTTCGACCGTATGCAGGCCCCGGATGAAGCCGGCCGCCGCCACGCCGGTGAGGGCGCCCAGCACCGCATAGAGGGCGAGAACGATCACCGCGCTGGCGTCGGTCGTCAGCGGCGCCAGTGGCGGGACCGCGAAGGCCGGGGCCTGGCCCAGGAACCAGCGTCCGACGAAGGTGGCCGCCCCGGTGGCAATAGCGACCGGCAGGAAGGTCGAGACGCTCACCTCCGGCATCATCAGCTCGATGGCGAACATCACCCCGCCGATGGGGGTGTTGAAAGTGGCCGCGATCCCGGCGCCCGCGCCGGCCGCCACGAGCGCGATCCTTTGGCCCGGCGGCATGCGGATGATCTGGCCGAGCGTGGAACCAAGCGCCGAGCCGATCTGGATTATCGGACCCTCGCGCCCGACCGACGAGCCGCTGCCGATCGCCAGGGCGGAAGCCAGCGACTTGACCACGGCCACCACCGGTCGGATCACCCCGCCGTGGTAGTAGATGGCGTCCATCACTTCGGGCACGCCGTGG
>JBOHLC010000104.1:0-9334 GCA_050729395.1 Caulobacteraceae bacterium | reverse complement strand
GCTACGCGCTGCCGGAGAAGATGGAGAAGATCTCCTATTCGCCGATCACCATGAAGCGCGACCTGTGCGCGCTGATCGAGCGCGAGGTGGAGCATGCGCAGGCCGCTCGCCCTGCCGGCATCTGGGCCAAGATGAACTCGCTGGTCGACCCGGAAGTGATCGACGCGCTCTACCGCGCCAGCCGCGCCGGCGTGCAGGTCGACCTGGTGATCCGCGGCATCTGCTGCCTGCGCCCCGGCGTCGCCGGCCTCTCCGAGAACATCCGGGTGAAGTCGATCGTCGGCCGCTTTCTCGAGCACGGGCGGATCGTCGCCTTCGCCAACGGCGCGGCCATGCCCTCCTCCGAAGCGCGGGTCTTCATCTCATCCGCCGACTGGATGCCGCGCAATCTCGACCGGCGGGTGGAGGTGATGACGCCAGTGGAAAACCCGACGGTGCATCAGCAGGTTCTGCAGCAGATCATTGTCGCCAACCTCAATGACGAAGCTCAGAGCTGGCTGCTCGACGCCGACGGCGGCTATCGCCGCTGCCCGGGATGGAACCGCAAGGGCGCCTTTTCCGCCCACAACTACTTCATGACCAACCCGTCGCTCTCGGGCCGCGGCCACAAGGTGAAAGACCTGCCGCGAGCCATAGTGCATGTCAGCCTTCCACAATAGCGAGGCTCAGGCCGACGCCGCGGTCATCGACGTCGGATCGAATTCCGTTCGTCTGGTCATGTACCGGCTCGACGGCCGGGCGATCTGGACCGTGTTCAACGAGAAAGTGCTGGCCGGGCTCGGCCGGGACATTTCCACCACCCGTCGGCTATCGCGCGAAGGGATGGCCACGGCCATGGTCGCCCTGGCCCGCTTTCAGGCGCTGATCGAGGCCAGCCGCCCGCCGCTCGTCTACGCCGCCGCGACCGCAGCCGTGCGCGACGCCAAG
The DNA here is from genome assembly GCA_050729395.1 of Caulobacteraceae bacterium. Taxonomy (GTDB): domain Bacteria; phylum Pseudomonadota; class Alphaproteobacteria; order Caulobacterales; family Caulobacteraceae; genus Acaudatibacter. The sequence continues at coordinate 8,407 of JBOHLC010000104.1, read as the reverse complement.
GACGGCTCGCAGTTCTGCCGCCGCGTCGAGGCTGAGACCGGTCTTGCCCTGAGGGTCCTCTCCGGGCCCGAGGAGGCGCGCTTCGCGGCGCTCGGCGTCATCGCCGGTTCGCCGGGGGCGGAAGGCCTGGTGGGTGACCTGGGCGGCGCCAGCCTCGAGCTGACCCGCATCGACGGCGGCGAGCCGGGCGCGGGTGCCAGCCTGCCGCTTGGTCCCTTCTCGTTCGGCGGGCCATTCGAGGTCGGCGCCGTCCGAGAGGCCGTCGGCCGCGAATTGAAGGCGGTTCGCCGCGACTTCGCCGCCAGGAGCTTCAACGCCGTCGGCGGCGCCTGGCGCAATCTCGCCCTGCTTCACATGCGCCTTTCGGATTATCCGCTCGGCATCATCCATCAATATGAACTTGGCCGCGCCGACGCCCTGGAGGCGGCGAGGTTTGTCGAGCGCCAGTCGCGCGGCTCGCTCGAGCGCATCGAAGGCATTTCGCGCCGGCGGGTGGAGGCCCTGCCCCATGCCGCCGCGGTGCTGGAAGGCCTGGTCGAGAACCTCGGCGTGCAGCGGGTCGTACTGTCGGCCTTTGGCTTGCGCGAAGGCCTACTCTACGACGCCATGAGCCGGCAGACGCGCGCGCTCGATCCGCTGGTCGCCGGCTGCGCCGCGCTGGGCGGGCGTCCGCAGGCGGCCGAGATTCTCGGCGCGGCGCTGGAGGCCTGGCTGGAGAACCCCTTCGCCGATCTGGAGCCGCTGTTCGGCGCGCGCGATCACGTCTTGCTGTCTGCCGCCTGCCGGCTGGCGGATTTCGGCGCGCAGCTGCATCCGGACCATCGGGCCGACCTCGTCTTCGAGCAGGTGCTGCGCGCGCCGATCGCCGCCATCGACCACGGCGAGCGCGTATTTCTCGCCTGCGCCGCCTTTGGCCGTCACACCGGATCGGCCGTCATGCCCGGGCCGCGCATCGTCGCCCGGCTTCTCAGTCCCGAGCGCTACCAGCGGGCCAGGGCGCTCGGCGCCGCCATTCGCCTCGGCTGCGATCTCTCGGGGCGCGGACCGGCGCTCCTCGCCCGCGCCCGGCTGGCGTTGAAACCGGAGACGGTCGTGCTCGAAGCCGATCCGGGATGGGAAGCCATCCTGCTCGGCGAACCGATCGCCAAGCGCGCGGCGACGCTCGCGGGGCTGCTGGATCGCGAGCTCAAGGTCCGTCGTCCGACGAGCCCGGCGCTGGCCATGGCCCGTGGCGCGGCCAGCTAGTCCTCCTCGGTTCTTGGCCGGCGGCGGACCTCGACCACCCTGACCTTGCCCGCGTCGAGCATCAGCGCGATTTCGCCGCGCTTGAGCTTAAGCGCGTCCTCGCCGAAAGCCTCGCGCCGCCAGCCATGCAGGGCCGGCGTGTCCGACTCGTCATCGGCCGCGATTCGCTCCAGGTCGGACACGGTGGCGATCAGCTTGGAGGCGACATGGGCGTCCTCGGAGCGGGCCTTGAGCAGCACTTTCAGGAGCTCGACCACCGCGCCGGTAGGCGCGGAGGCATGCTTGGCCACGCGCTTGGGCTCCACCGGCTGATGCTCGGCGGTCGCGATCCCCTCGCGAACCACATCGAGAACTTCCTTCGCGTACCTCGAGCCGGAGAAACCCCGGGGCAGCGAGCGCAGCCGGTCGAGGCTCTCGACATCGGTCGGCGCCTGGGTGGCCAGTTCGTCGATGGCGTCGTCCTTCAGGACCCGGCCACGCGGCTGATCGCGCGTCTGCGCCGTCCGCTCCCGCCACGCCGCCAACGCGCGCAGGATGCTGAGGTACTTGGCGGAGTGGCGGCGGGGCTTGAGCCGCTTCCAGGCGTTTTCCGGCTCCGTGTCGTAGAGCGCCGGCTCGAGCAGCGCGGCCATCTCCTCCATCACCCAGCCGAGCCGCCCGCTCTCCTCCAGCCGCGCGCGCAGCATCGGATAGAGCTTGGCGAGATGAGTGACGTCGGCCAGGGCGTAGGTCAGCTGGGCCTCGCTCAGCGGCCGGCGCGCCCAGTCGGTGAAGCGGCTCGACTTGTCGACCTCGGCTCCCAGCATCTGACGGACCAGAACGTCATAGGCCACCTGTTCGGGAAAGCCGGCAGCCATGCCGGCCACCTGGGTGTCGAACAGAGGCGCGGGCATCGCTTTGAGATTATAGAGGATTTCCACATCCTGACGGGCCGCGTGGAACACCTTGAGTATGGCCGTATCGCGCATCGTTTCAAGAAAGGGTTCGAGGTCGATGCCGGGCGCCAGCGGGTCGATTACCGCCTCGGCATCCTCACTCGCCGCCTGCACCAGGCACAGCCTCGGCCAATAGGTCGACTCGCGCATGAACTCGGTGTCGACGGCGACGAAGGGCTTGCCCTCGAGCCTGGCGCAGAAACGGGCGAGTTCCGCCGTGGTCGTGATGGGCGTCATCGGCTAGCTATAGCGCGCGCGCCCGGCGAGTCTGCAAGGGCGGCGATGTTGAACCGGCGAGACCCTTAGCGAGCCATGACCTTCCCGCGCAATGGCCTGACCTATGCCGAGGCGGGCGTCGATATCGACGCCGGCGAGGCTCTGGTCGAGCGGATCAAACCCCTGGCCAGATCGACGCGTCGGCCGGGCGCGGAGGCGAGCCTCGGCGGCTTTGGCGCCCTGTTCGACTTGAAGGCGGCCGGCTATGCCGATCCTCTGCTCGTCTCGACCACCGACGGGGTCGGCACCAAGCTCAAGATCGCGGCCGAGACTGGCCTGCATGGAACCGTGGGCGTCGACCTGGTGGCCATGTGCGTCAACGATCTCCTGGCCCAGGGGGCCGAGCCGCTGCTGTTCCTCGACTATTTCGCCACCGGCCGGCTGGATGTCGATCAGGCCGAGGCGGTGGTCGCCGGTATTGCTGAGGGCTGCCGTCAGGCCGGCGCCGCGCTCGTCGGCGGCGAGACTGCGGAAATGCCGGGCATGTATGGAGAGGGAGACTACGATCTCGCGGGTTTCAGTGTCGGCGCTGTCGAGCGGTCGCGCGTGCTGCCGCGCCTCGACGACCAGTCGGCGGGCGATGTGATGATCGCCCTGGCCTCCTCCGGGCCACACTCCAACGGCTATTCCCTGATCCGCCGCGTCGTGGAGATCTCCGGCCTTGACTGGACCGACGCCGCGCCGTTCGCGGCCGGCCAGACGCTTGGCGAGGCGCTGATGATGCCGACGCGCATCTATGTCCGCGACGTTCTGCCCTTGGTCAGGGCAGGCCTCGTCAAAGGCGCGGCTCACATCACCGGCGGCGGCCTCGTCGAAAATCCCCCGCGCGCCGTGGCCGAGGGCCTCGCCCCCGCGTTTGACTGGAACGCCTGGACGACGCCCCCCGTCTTCCGGTGGCTCAGCGAAGTGGGCGGTATCGCATCTGAGGAGATGCGTCGCACGTTCAACTGTGGGATCGGCTTCGTACTTATCGTCGGCGCGGGCGACGTCGAAACGGCGCTCAGCCAGTTCATGGACGCCGGTGAAGCGGCCTTCGTCTGCGGCGAACTGCGCGCGGCCTAGCCGACGATTTCATCGTCTTTGAAGAACTGGGCGATCTCCGCGCGCGCGTTTTCCGGGCTGTCCGAGCCGTGCACGGAATTCTCGCCAACGGACAGGGCGAAGAGCTTGCGGATAGTGCCATTGGACGCCTGGGCCGGATTGGTCGCGCCCATCACCTCGCGGTACTTTGCCACGGCGTTCTCGCCCTCCAGCACCTGCACCACGACCGGCGCGGAGGTCATGAACTCGACCAGCTCGCCGTAGAACGGCCGTTCCCGGTGGATGGCGTAGAATTCCTCCGCCTCGGCGCGGGTCATCTGGATGCGTCGCTGAGCGACGATGCGTAGGCCAGCGTCCTCGATCACCGCGTTGACCTTGCCCGTGAGGTTGCGCCCCGTCGCATCGGGTTTGATAATCGAGAAGGTGCGTTCGGTCATGCGCGGGCGAGACTCTGAATAAGTGGGGGTCCGGGCTTATAGCCAGGGTCGTCTGGCGCGCCAATCCCGTTCCGCGCCCGGCCAGCGCCCGCCTCGACTTAGCATCGAGCGGCACTTAACGTCGGCTCCAGCGTTCGCACTCTTGCGTATGGAGGAAACCGTGAAATGTCCGAAGGACAACCTGGAGCTGACGCCGGCGGTCAGGCACAAGATCCCCGTTCAGAGCTGTCCGTCGTGCCACGGCATGTGGTTCAGCCGTCAGGAATTCAAGGCGCTCGAGGATGAGGTTTTCGACCTGGACGAGCACGCCAAGGGGACACTCGTCTTCAACGCCGAGCCCACCACGCTCAAATGCCCGGAGTGCGGCGCGCTCCTCAAGCGGTTCAACTACAGGGACTACGACCTGGAAATCGCGCTGTGCGACCAGGGTCACGGCCTTTGGCTCCAAGATGGTGACGACACCCGGGTGCTGGCCCTGATGAAGACGGAAGAGAAGTCAATCGGTCGATCCGAGTCCGCCGAGAGCCGGTGGGCCGCGACCATGAAGCACCTGCACAGCCCGTCGCTTCTCAGCAAAGCGCGCGACCTGTTTCGCTAACTCTGCTTCTCCCAGCCCCTCTCTGCGCCCTGTCGCCAATAGGCGACCTCATGGCCGGCGGACTTGAACAGCGCCCATTGCGCGCGCGCCTTGGCGACGGCGGTCTCCTCGGCCCCGTCGAAGATCAGGATGCAGCGCTCGAACGCGGCGAGATCGCCCGCCTCGGCCCCGTCGATGAGGAACAGGGCCTTGGCCCCGTTGGGATTGGCCTTGCTAGTGGCGAGCACGATCGGCTGGCTCTCCACGAAGGGTTCGCCGTCGAGCCCATGGGCCAGGAAGCTGTCGTCGCGATAGGACCACAGCCAGGCGTCGAGACGCTCGATCCGGTCGGGCGAGGGCGTGCGGACCAGGGCGCGCCAGCCGCGCGCAAGGGTCTTCTCCAGCAACTCGGGCAGCACCTGATCGAGGCTGGCGCGCTCGAGGTGATAGAACCACACCTCGCACCTGCCTTCGCTCACGCCCGGGCCTTGCCCTCGTAGCTGTCGGCCACCAGCCGATCGAGCAGGCGAACGCCAAAGCCGGTGGCGCCGTTGGGGATGGTCGCGGTGGTGGAATTGGGCTTCCAGGCTGTCGAGGCGATGTCGAGGTGCGCCCACGGCACGCCATTGACGAACTTCTGCAGCAACAGCGCGGCGGTGATCGAGCCGCCGTGGCGGCCGCCGGTGTTCTTCATGTCGGCGATGCGACTTTCGATGAGCTTGTCGTATTGCGCGGGCAGGGGCATGCGCCAGAGCGCGTCGTGGCTGGCCTTGGACGCCGCCAGCAGGTCGTCGGCCAGGCCGTCGTTGTTGCTGTAGAGGCCGGCCAGATCCTTGCCGAGGGCGACGATGATGGCGCCGGTGAGCGTCGCCAGGTCGATCATGATGCGCGGCTTGAAGCGGTCCTGGCAGTACCAAAGGGCGTCGGCCAGCACGAGGCGGCCCTCGGCGTCGGTGTTGATCACCTCGATGGTCTGGCCGGACATGGAGGTGACCACGTCGCCCGGCCGCTGGGCCGCGCCGTCGGGCATGTTCTCCACCAGGCCCAGAATGCCGATGGCGTTGACCTTTGCCTTGCGGGCGGCCAGGGCGGCCATGGTCCCGGTCACGGCCGCGGCGCCGCCCATATCGGTGACCATCTCCTCCATGCCCTCGGCCGGCTTGATGCTGATGCCGCCGGTGTCGAAGCACACGCCCTTGCCGACGAAGGCCACCGGCGCGGCGGTCTTGTCCCTGGCCCCATGCCACTGGATGACGGCGAGCTGGCTCTCGCGCACGCTGCCCTGGCCGACGCCCAGCAGGGAGCCCATGCCGAGCTTGCGCATCTCCTTCTCGCCCAGGATCTCGACTTCCAGGCCGAGGCTGGTGAGCTTCTTCACCCGGCGTGCGAACTCCTCGGGAAACAGCACATTGGCCGGTTCGGAGACGAGGTCGCGCGCGAGAATGACCCCCTCGGCCACCGCCGCTTGCCGGGTCCACGCCTTGGCCGCCTGGGCCGGCTTGTCCACGGCGATGCGGACGGTCTTGACCGACGGCTTGCGCTCGGCCTTCTCGGTCGTGCGGTAGCGGTCGAAACGATAGGCGGCCAGGGTGACGCCCAGGGCCGCGCTGGCGGCTTGCGTTGCCGAGAGGCCCGGGAGCCGAATGACCAGGGTCTCGGCGCCGCTCGCTTTCACCGCCTGATAGGCCTGGGCCGCGGCCAGTTCGACGGCGCGGTCGTCCAGCTTGGCTTGCTTGCCGGCGCCGACGATGGTCAACCGGGCCGCGTCGAGGCCATGCGGGGCGATGAGGTCCAGGATCTGACCGGCGGCGCCGGCGAAGCGGCCCTGGGCCAGGGCGCGCTCGATCATCCCGCCCGTGGCGCCGTTGAGTTCGGCAACAGCGCCGGCGACGACGCGGTCCTCGAATGCGAATGCCGCGAGGGCCCCGGTCGCGCCGGGCGTATCGTCGATGGCGGAAAATTCGATGTGCATGCGCGGCTCCCTTTGGCCGGCTTTCGATAGTCCAACGTCGCCCTCGGGCAAAGGCCGATCGACGAGCTTAGGCCGCGGCGATCGCCACCGGGCTCGGGCCGAAACGGTTGGCCCCCTGCTCGCCTTGCATCAGGATCAGCTCCACGCCGGACCAGACAAGGATCGGCAGGGCCAGGAGCAGCCGCCCGCCGCTCGGCGCACGCCAGACAAGCACCACGCCTAGCAGCACCAGGGCGGCCCACCAGCCGGAGCGGCCGCGGTCGTGGAGGCGCTTGGAAATCACGCAGGCGGCCGAGGCGATCAGCGCCGGATAGACGAACCAGAAAGTCAGCAGCTTGGTCGTCGGGCCGGCCACGGCCTCATAGATCGCGGCCAGGATGAACAGGCTCGCCGCGGCGAACCAAAACCTGGCTCGACCGCAACGCCCGACGGGAGAGGCGAAGAGATCCCGCCAGTCGATCGGCCCGCCATTCATCCTCGATCCTCGATGCGCCGGATCAACCTAGCCGCGCCCCCCGAGTCAGGCAAACAAGTCAGGCAAACTCGGCCAGGACATCGTCGGCGGCGACGCTGTCGCCGGCCCTGGCCGGGCAGCTCTTGATCGTCCCGTCGCGCTCGGCGCGGATGATGTTCTGCATCTTCATGGCCTCGAGCACGAACAGCACCTGACCTTCCTTGACCTCGTCGCCGGCCTCGATCTCGCTGGAAATGACCAGGCCCGGCATGGGCGAGAGCACCAGCCGGGAGGTGTCTGGCGGGGCCCTGGCCGGCAGGCGCTCGTGCAGATCGGCCGAGGTCGGCGTGAGCACCAGCACTCGCATGCGCGCGGCTCTATGGCGGATGGTGAAGCCTTCCGCGGCCGGCGCGACTGTCGCGGTGAACGCCCTTCCGTCGAGGGCGCCATGGAACAGCGGCGAACCGGGCCGCCAGTCGACCTGGCTCAGATTCACGATGCGATCGTCGTCCGGAAAAGCGACCTCAAGCCCATTGGCGGCGTCGGTAAGCCGGGCCGGCCGGCGTGATCCGCCGCAGACAATCGCCCAGTCCGCGCGCGGGCCCAGCGAAAAATCGCCGTTCGCCTTTCGCGCCCGAAGAACCAGGGTTCGCTGCATATGGGCGGCGACGGCGGCCGCGAGATCGAGCTGCCAGGGCGTCGGGTCCAGGCCGTGGAAGCCGTCCGGGAACTCATCGGCGATGTAGCGGGTGGAGAGCGCCCCGTCGCGGAAGCGCGCCTGGTCCATCACCGCCGAGAGAAAGGCGGTGTTGTGGCCTACGCCTTCGATGTGCAGGTCCTCCAGCGCCAGGGCCATGCCGCCCACCGCCTCTGCGCGCGAGGGCGCCCAGGCGCACAGCTTGGCGATCATCGGGTCGTAGTACATCGAGATCTCGTCACCTTCGCGCACGCCGGTATCGTTGCGTACGCGCCGGCCGTCGAGTTGGCCTTCCTCCGGCGTGCGATAGCGGACCAGCCGGCCGATCGAGGGCAGGAAATTGCGGTACGGATCCTCGGCGTAGATGCGGCTCTCCACCGCCCAGCCATCGATGGCGAGATCTCTTTGGGCAAAGGCCAAGGGCTCGCCTGCGGCGACGCGGATCATCTGCTCGACCAGATCGTCGCCGGTGATGAGTTCGGTGACCGGATGCTCGACTTGCAGGCGGGTGTTCATCTCCAGGAAATAGAACGACTTGTCCTGCCCGGCGACGAACTCCACCGTGCCAGCGGAATCGTAGTTGACCGCCTTGGCCAAGGCGACGGCCTGCGCCCCCATGGCCTCGCGCGTGGCGCCGTCCAGCAGTGGCGAGGGCGCCTCCTCGATGACCTTCTGGTTGCGCCGCTGGATCGAGCATTCGCGCTCGAAAAGGTGGACGACATGGCCGTGCCGGTCGCCCAGCACCTGGATCTCGATGTGGCGCGGGTTCTCGA
>JBOHLC010000103.1:0-10840 GCA_050729395.1 Caulobacteraceae bacterium | reverse complement strand
GGCTCAGGGCCTCGCCGACGACCTCTTCGTTGACGAAGGGGCCATAGACCTCGGCGGTGTCGAAGAAGGTGACGCCGCGCTCGACCGCCGCGCGGATCAGCGCGACGCCCTCTGGCTTGGTCAGCTGCGTGCCGTAGCTGAAGCTGATCCCCATGCACCCCAGGCCGATGGCCGAAACCTCGGGGCCGCCGCGTCCAAGTTCACGCTTGTGCATAATATGCTCCTTTCAGTTGTCCTGGTTCGGTTGGGCGTCGGCCAGCACTTGCCGGGCGATGCCGATGGCGGTGCTGGCCGTCGGCCAGCCGGAATAGAAGGCGAGGTGCGTAATCAGCTCGACGATCTCGTCTCGCGTCACGCCGTTCTCGAGGGCTTTCCTGAGGTGGAAGGGCAATTCGTTGGTCCGGTAGAGCGAGACCAGGCTGGCGACGGTGACCAGGCTGCGGTCGCGGGGGCTCAGTCCAGGCCGCCGCCAGATGTCGTCGAACAGCACCGTGTCGGTGATCTCCGTCAGGCGGGGCGCGATATCGCCCCACGGCGCGCGCATCGGCGCGTCTTTGGTGATGGTCATATCCGGATCCTTCCTCGGGCGAGCCGCAATCTAGGCCTCGCGGCGGCGTGCGATAAGATGGTGTAATCGGCATGAAGCTGTGATTTGAATTCATCAATGCCGCGCCACAGCATCAACGATCTGCTCGCCTTCCGCGCCGTAGCGCGGGAGCGCAGCTTCACGCGCGCCGCGGCGCAGATCGGCGTCTCGCCCTCGGCCTTCAGCCACGCCATCCGCGGCCTGGAGGAACGGCTGGGCATCCGCCTGCTCACCCGCACCACACGGAGCGTGGCGTTGACAGAGGCCGGCGAGCGATTGCTGGCCGCCGTCGGTCCCCATCTCGAGGGGATCGAGGCGGAATTCGCCGCGCTGGCCGAGCTTCGCGACAGGCCGTCCGGGACGATCCGCGTCACCACCGGCGTCCATGCGGCCGAGACGATCCTCTGGCCGGCGCTGGCAAAGATCCTTGCCGACTACCCTGACCTGTCGGTCGAGATCAGCGTGAACGCGGGCTTCGTGGACATCGTCGCGGAACGCTTCGATGCGGGCGTTCGGCTCGGCGAAACGATCGCGCAGGACATGGTCGCGGTGCGGATCGGCCCCGACATGCGGATGGCCGCCGTAGGCGCGCCGTCATACTTCGCCCGCCGCGCGCCGCCGCGCAGCCCGCACGATCTGGCCGCCGCGCACGGATGCATCAACCTGCGCTTCCCCACGCTCGGCGGCCTTTACGCCTGGGAGTTCGAAAAAGATGGCCGCGCGCTCACCGTCCGCGTCGAGGGACAGCTCATCGTCAACGAGATCGCGATCGCTCTTCAGGCGGCGATCGACGGTTCGGGGATCGCCTTCCTGCCCGAGAACTATGTCCAGTCGGAGATCGACGCCGGCCGACTGACACGCGTGCTCGAAGCCTGGTGTCCGCCATTCTCCGGATACCATCTGTACTACCCGAGCCGACGCCAGCAGTCGCCCGCGCTGGCTCTGCTCGTGGAGGCGCTCAGGTTTCGGCAATAGCCGGGAAAGCCCGGCGGCTGACCCGAGAACGTCGGCTACTCCGCCGCCATCAACACCACCGCTTCGCGGCCGCCGCGCACGAGCGAGCCCGGCAGCGCCCCGGTGAACTCGCCGTCCTCCAGCGTCACCTGGCCGGATTTGATGGTGTAGCGATAGCCCTCGACGCGCTGGACCAGCCGCCGCCCACCCGCGGGCAGGTCGTTGATCGCCTCGGGCCGATGCAGCCTCAGGTTCTCGAAGTCGATGACATTGATGTCGGCCAGAAGGCCCGGGCGCAGCTCGCCTCGGTCATTGAGGCCATAGGCCCGGGCGGTGTCGCTGGACAGCTTGCGCACCAGGAACTCAAGCGGGAACTTCTCGCCCTTGGCGCGGTCGCGCGCCCAGTGCATGAGGATGAAACTGGGCATGCCGGCGTCGGCGATCACGCCGCAGTGGGCGCCACCGTCGGAGAGCCCGAACAGCACGTTCGGGTGCTCCATGTTGCGGCGGAAGAAGTCGAAGTTGTAGCTCTGAAAGCCGCCCAGCGGCTGGTAGAAGAGCTCGCGGCCGCCATCGCGCAGCAGCAGGTCATACATCATCTCCATGGGCGACACGCCGGCCGCCTCGGCGAGGCCCCGCACGCTCGCCTCGCGGTCGGGCTCATAGTCCGGCTCCTCGCCCAGCGGGAACACCTGCCAGAGCAGGTCGTCCAGGCTCACCCCCATCAGCGTGCGCCTGATCGGGCTTTCCTCAGAGAGGATGGCGGCGCGGATCTCCGGCCTCGCCAGCGCGGCCAGCTTCTCTTCGTGGGGCAGGTGGGCGACCTCGGCCTTGTAGGTGGGATGGCCCATGAAGACGTGGAAGCTGGACTGAAGGCCGTGCAGTACGCCGGTCGGCCGGCCGGCGATCTGCGGGCGGATGTCAATGCCGTGCCGCCGCGCCTCCTCGGCGATGTTGTACATCTTGTCGCGCTGGTAGGCGCCGGCCGAGGTCGCCACCAGGGTGACCGGCAGCTTGGTCTCGCCGGCGAATCCCTTCACCCACATCCACTCGTCATCGTCGCCCAGGTGGTCAGAGACCATTTCGAAGACGCCATGGCTGAGGCCCTTCATGGAAAGGCCCAGCGCCAGCATCTCGTCCGAGCCGGCGAAGGTGCCGGGCATGTGCACGCCTTTCAGATCCTTGTGCAGCAGCGTGCGCGAGGTGGAAAAGCCGAGCGCCCCGGCGGCCACGCCCTCGCGCACCAGGGCGGCCATCTCGTCGATCTCGGCGGCATTGGGCGCATAGTCGGTGTTGCAGCGCTCGCCGAGTACATAGGCCCTCACCGGCGCGTGCGGCACGTGCACGCCGACGTCGATGGTGCGCGGCATCGCCTCGAGCGCCTCGAGGTATTCCGGGAAGCGCTCCCACGTCCAGTCGATGCCCTCGGCCAAGGCCGATCCGGGAATGTCCTCTACCCCCTCCATAAGTTCGATCAGGAACTGGTGCTGGTCCGGCCGCACGGGCGCGAAGCCGACGCCGCAATTGCCCATGATCGCCGTGGTCACTCCGTGCCAGGACGAGGGGGCCATCTGCGGGTCCCAGGTGGCCTGCCCGTCATAGTGGGTGTGGATGTCGACCCACCCGGGGGTCACGATCAGGCCGACCGCGTCGATCTCGCGCCTGGCGCCGCCCTCAACCGCGCCCACCGCGACGATGCGGTCGCCGTCGACGGCGACGTCGCCCTTGAACGGCGGACCGCCAGTGCCGTCGACGATAGTCCCACCCCGGATGATCAGATCGTACACGCCGCTCTCCGCGATGCCGTTTGCCTAGCCGCGGCCCATGGTGTGCGTCCCGCCGGCGTCTGACAAGCATCACCCAGCGTCAGGTTCTGGCCTCGGCCTTCTGTCCCGCGACCCGGGGGTAAGCGCCTTCCAGCGCCCCTCGGACACAACTTCGATGGCCCCGTCGATCACCTTGATCGCGGTCTGATCGTCAATCGCAAACGCCCGATTTCCGATCCCGGCTGCCCATCGTTCAGCGTCGGCCATGGTGTTCTCCGGCAGGTCCGGGTGATCCAGATGCGGAAAGATCGAAAAGTCGACCAGACCGAGCGTGCTCTCGCCATCCGCTGGCGGCTTCCAGCCGACGAAGTCCTCCCCGATACGGGGAGTCACGACCATGCTTCCGGCGCTCAGTCCCGCCCAGACCGTGTCGCCCAGCGACGGCAGGAGGTCCGCCAGCCCGGACCGTCGCATCCAGTGGGCCAGATATAAGGCGTCGCCGCCCGCGACCAGCAGGGCGTCAGTCTCTCGAACCAGGGGAACCCAATGGTTTTCATCGATGCTGGGCAGCGCCGTTAGCTCCAGCACGCCCATGGACTTCCAACCCAGCTCGCACATCGGTTCGGCGGATCGTCCGGCGATAAACTGCCATGCCCTCCACCCGGGACCGACCATGGGGTGCCCGTACATCGCGGTGGGAATACACAGGGCGCTGGACTCCGCGATCGGTTTACCCAGCAGGTCGACGAGTGCGTCCTGGATGCTCGCGTTCTTCACGCCGGCGGACGTGAGCAGAAACTTCATTAAGCCTCTCCGGTTTCGGGCTCGTAATCGGGTTGACGGTAGTAGTCCGCGTTCAGGCGGGATCAGGTGTGGGGTTACCACCCACGCCGGCCGCGAGGAACGTCCGCTACGCGACGCGGGAAGCCAGCGACGGTAGGTCGTTCAAGCGCCAGAACGGCCATCGGCCTCATTCCACAGAGCAGCCTTCGGACCGCTGCCTTTTTCAATTGAGTGTGGGCCGCGTGGTGGCGAGAGGGCTAGTATTCTGGTCCTTAGCCACGAAGGTTCAAACATGAGCAGCTCCACGCTGGCGGATTCCGGGCGTTCGATCCTGATCGTCGGCGCCTCGCGTGGACTGGGCCACGCCATGGCGGCCGAATTCGCGAGCCGGGGATGGCGCGTGGTCGGCACGGTTCGCGGGACGGGGACTGCGCTGCACGGCCTCGCGGCCGAACAGCCAGATCGAGTCGAGATCGAGACGCTCGACATGACCGACCATGATCAGATCCGAGCCTTGCGCGATCGTCTGGCCGGCCGTCAGTTCGACATCGTGTTCGTCAACGCCGGCGTCGCGAACCGCGCGCCCGGGGACACGATGGCCGAGGTGTCGACGGACGAGTTCGTCCACGTCATGCTGAGCAACGTGCTTGGCGTGATGCGCGCCGTCGAAGAGCTCGGCGTCCTGGCCCGTCCAGGCGGGGTGATCGGCGTGATGTCCTCCGGGCAAGGCAGCATCGCCAACAATGCCAATGGCGCGAACGATGTCTATCGCGCCAGCAAGGCGGCCCTCAATCAGGCGATGGCCAGCTATGCGGGCCGTCACGCCGACGAAGACCGCGCGATGGTGCTCATGGCGCCTGGCTGGATCCGCACGGAGCTGGGCGGTTCGAACGCGCCGTTCGGAGTGGAGGAAGCCATGCCTCAGGTCGTCGACGTCCTTGTCGCCCAGCAGGACGCGCCGGGCCTGCGGTTCCTCGATCGCAAAGGCAAAACCGTGCCCTGGTGAGGTTGACTGCCTCTACGGGCAGGTCGTGCGCTGGTTCGTGCACAGGTTCTCGGTCCAGCCTACGCCTTGCTTGATGCGGACCTTGGCGAAATGGCCCCAGCAGCCCAGGAAGTTCACGGACTCATCGCCAGACGTCCACTTGGCGATCATCGGACTCTTTTCATCGTGGTCGCTCCACAACGGAAAGCCGTTCTCCAGCCCGCTGGCCCCCAGCACGCTTCGGTGCAGGTAGCCCTTGCCGCGGAAGATGGTTTTCTCGTTGTCCCCCATGTCCTTCGCGCCGTCGATCAGGAACCAGTCGCCCGACTGGCCGACGACATGCACCTCGATCCAGTCTTCGAGAATCTGGGGATCGGGCGAGGTCTTCAGGGCCACCATGACTTTTCCGCCAGGCGTGGCGCGCACATTGGTCCCGCGCGGATCGGTGTCGATCACGGCCAAGGTCAGATCGCAGGCCTGCAACGCCGCGGCCTGGACGTTACCGGCCAGGCAGATGAGCGCGGCCGCCGCGCCAAATGCGGCTCTCATCGCAACCTCCTGGGTTCGGGGGCCCTAGTTGAACTCCGCCGCCCATCGCGGAGCGAGGTACCTGCGGAACACCGCGACCGGAATGGACAGCTTGATGTCGCTCATTACATTCGGCCAGGGCGCGCCGGCTGCCCAGAGCAGCACAATGCCGTTCGCCTTGGTCTGGCCCTTGGCGTAGGTCAGCGCATATTGGCCGAGCTTCGCGGGGTCGGCGGCGATGTTGCCTTCGACCGGATCGTAATCGGCGGGTTGGCCCTCTTCGTGCGGGAACTTCCGGCGAAGCGACGCTTTGGCGTGTTCGGCAATGGCGTCCAGGGCGGCGTGCAGATCGGCCCGCACGAATAGTTCGGGCAGCGCGACGGCGCGCGCGGCCCTCTTATCCCAGACGATGGTGTCGTAGTCGTTGCTGGGGTGGGCGCCGCCTTCGTCGGTGACGCTAAGCCCTGACAAGCTGATGACTCGAGGGCTGTCGAAGGTAACCCGCCACTCGCTGTCGAACAGGTAGGGTTGGAAACGTTGCGGGTCGTCCTGTCTATCCGCAACCGCGTCGGCCTTGAAGGATTTCGTAGCCGCCTCAAAGCGGCGCAGGATTTCGGCCTTCAACGGAGCGATCGCCGCCGGGACGTCGGGGATCGTCAAGCTCAGCTCGTAAGCGGCGGTCTTCTGGTCCTTGCTGTAGCTCCCCGCCCAGGCAGGTGCGGCCACGAGCGCGATTAGAAGTGGCAGGGCTATCTGCGTTTTCACGACATCCCTCCGCACCGAGAGCGGCCTGAGTTCAACCCGTGGCGCAGCTTGTCCTGCGCCGACCTGTCGATCAAGCAGGCCCGGCGATCTACCCGGGACGGCGCCGCCTGGCGGACCTTCCCAACATGCGCGAAGAGTCAGAATCCCTCACTCAAGGGAGATGAGGGCGTCGACTTGGCGTAGGCGATCGTGCGGGCGGCCAGGGCCTGGGAGGAATCGAGCAAGGGGACGGAGAGGTGCTCGGGGCCCAGTAGCAGAGGGACCTCGGTGCAGCCCGCCGCAACCACTTCGGTGCCGGCCTGGGCGCCGGACTTGAGGTCGGATTGGGGACAGGTGCTCCCGTCCCCACAGTCAGACGCAGAAATTCCTGACACCTTCAAGAACGAGGGGCATCTCCGCCAACCGCCCTCAATGGCAATCAGTCAATGCCTGCGGGGAATGACGACCTTCATCTCTTCGTAGCCCTTGATGAAGATCGAATAGCTGCGCTTCGGCTCTTCGAGCAGGCGGATCTCGGGGAAGCGCTTCAGGATCTCTTCCCAGATGATGGTCAGCTGCAGCTCGGCCAGGCGGTTTCCGACGCAGCGATGGATGCCGAAGCCAAACGACAGGTGCTGGCGGGGACGCGGGCGATCGATGATGTACGCATAGGGATCATCGATGACCTCGTCGTCTCGGTTGCCCGAGACGTACCACATTACAACCCGGTCGCCGGCCTTGATGGTCTTGCCCCGGAACGCGTAGTCGTCGGTCGCCACACGGGCCATGTGCGCCAACGGCGTCTGCCAACGGATGGTCTCGGAGACCATCGAGGGGATCAGCTCAGGAGTGGCGCGCAGCCTGGCGTACTGGTCGGGGTTGCGGTTGAGCGCGAAGATCGAGCCGGAGATGGTGTTACGGGTGGTGTCGTTGCCGCCGATGATCAGCAACGTCACGTTGGAGAAGTACTGATCCATCGTGGCGCCGCGGGTGTCGGGGCCATGCGCCAGCATCGAGATCAGGTCGCCGGCCGGCTCGGCGTTCACCCGCTCGTTCCAGAGTCGGACAAAGTAGGCGCGACAGTCGGTCAACAGCTTGCGGCGCTCGTCGTAGGTGTTCCAGGGACCATGCCCGGGCGCGGTGGTCATGGTGTCCGACCACATCGTCAGCTTGCGCCGCTCTTCGAACGGGAAGCCGAACAGCGTGGCCAGCGTCATGGTGGTCAGCTCTTTCGAGACCAGATCCACCCAGTCGAATGGCTCACCGATCGGCAGCGAATCGAGGATCGCCCCGGCGCGCTCGCGGATCACCGGGGCCATCTCGCCCAGCCGGGTCGGCGCGACGCCCGGGCTCACCGTCTTGCGCTGGATGTCATGGCCGGGCGGATCCATGTTGATGAAGCTGTTGGAGTCTTCGCTGGTTTCGATCTCGATGAAGGCCTCCGGCGGCAGCACGCTTCGCTTGGGCGGCAGGCCAATACCCTTGGCGGACGAGAACACCTGGTGATTGGTCTCGATCGCCATGATGTCGTTGTACTTGGTGATCGACCAGAACGCGCCGTAGTTGCTGTCGGGGGTCCAGTGCACCGGATCTTCGGCGCGCAGGCGCTCGAAATAGGGCCAGTGGGCGTCATCGCGGAAGGCCGAGGCCCATGCGGGATTGAGCGTTTCGAGCGGCGCCTCGTAGGCGCGCTTGCGGGCCAGCGCCCGTTTTTCGGTCAGCGTGTCCAGCATGCCATCAGGCATCGAAATCCACCTCATGCTCGTTCCGGCGCCTGCACTCCGCGCTGAATGCGGACAGTGGAGTCCTTCGAACCCGGTTCCGCAAGGGGCCCGTCGTTTCGGTGATTTATTTTCGCCCGATGGGCTCGCACTGAATTTGTTGGTGACGGAGTTGATATTGAACCGCTTGACTTGGGCCTGATTTCGACGTTGCGCCCAAATGCGGACGTTCCCAACGTCAGGTGAGAGTCAGAATCTTTTATTTGGGGAGGATCAGGGCGCCGACTTGGCGTAGGCGATCGTGCGGGCGGCCAGGGCCTGCGAGGAATCGATCAGCGGGACGGGGAGGTGCTCGGGGCGGAGCAGCAGGGGAACTTCGGTGCAGCCCGCCACGACTACTTCGGCGCCGGCTTCGATCGTCTCGTTGGCGCAGGCGATGAAAGCCGCGCGTTCGGCCTCGCCCAGGGCGCCGGACTTGATCCGGTAAAGGGCGGCCATGAACGCCGCCTGGCTCTCGCGGCCGGGCAGGATCGCGCTCCAGCCGCGGGCGGCGAACGCGTTCTGATAAAGGCCGGCCGCCAGACATCCGTCGCCGGCGAGAACGCCTATGCGCCGGGCGCCGGGCAGGCGGCGGGCCAGCTCCTCGCACACCGCCTCGATCATCGACAGCACCGGCTTTCCCGTGGCCGTTTCGATCTCGGCGGTCCAGGCATGGGCGGTGTTGCAGGCGATGACCAGGAAGTCCGCGCCGGCGCCGACCAGCCCCCCGGCCATGGCCGCCAGATCTGGGCCGGGCGATGGACCCTCACCGCGCACCGCGGCGTTGCGGTCGAGCACGCCCGGATCGCAATCGACAATCAGGCGCACGCGATCCTGCTCCCGCTCGGCCGGGTCGGCCGCATAGACCTTGGCCATGAAGTCGACGGTCGCCGCCGGTCCCATGCCGCCCAGCACGCCCACGGTGCGCATGATCGCCTTCAGGCCTTCTTCCTGAACGCATCCTGATAGACAAAGAGCGCCGGCGCGCCGCCGGTGTGCACGAACAGCACCTTCTCGCTCTTGCGCCAGCGCCCCTGCCGCGCGAGGCCGATCAGGCCGGCCATGGCCTTTCCGGTATAGACCGGGTCGAGCAGGATCCCCTCCAGGCTCGCCGTCATGCGCACCGCCTCGACCATCTCCGGAGTGGACAGGGAATAGCCCGGGCCCACCCAGTCATCGAGGCAGACCACGTCCTTGTTCTTAGGCGCCAGGGATTCCAGCAGGTCCGCGCAGTCGCGGGCGAGCAGACGGACGATGCCTTCCTGCTCGGCGCGCGGACGGCGCACATTGATCCCGGTGACCGGTATGCCCGCGTGCATGGCCGCCAGGCCGGCGAGGAGCCCGGCGTGGGTACCGGCGCTGCCGCTGGCGCAGATGATGTGATCGATCACCAGGGACGCGTCGAACAACTGGGCCATCAATTCCTGAGCGCAAGCGGCGTAGCCGAGAGCCCCGAGGGCGTTGGAGCCGCCGCCCGGTATCACATAGGGCTTGCGGCCCTGGCCCCTGAGTTCGGCGGCGACGGCTTCCATGGCCGCGCCGAGGTCGGTATCCGCCTCGACCACCTTGATCGCCTCGACGCCAAGAAGGTCGAACAGGAAGTTGTTGCCGCCGGCCTTGGCGTCATAGCTCTTGGCCACGCGCTCCTCGATCACCAGACGGCACTTCAGCCCCTCGTGAGCCGCCGCGGCCGCCGTCAGCCGGCAATGATTGGACTGCACCGCGCCGGTGGTGATCAGGGTGTCGCATCCCTTGGCCAGGGCGTCGGCGACGAGGAATTCGAGCTTGCGGGTCTTGTTGCCGCCGGCCGCCAGGCCGGTGAGATCGTCGCGCTTGATCCAGATCTCCGGCCCGCCGAGCGCGCGGCTCAAGTTCGGCATGAACTCGATAGGGGTCGGCGCGGGCGTATAGCGCCGGCGCGGAAAGTGCGTGATGTTCATCCGCGAGGCTCATCCATCTGCGTATCCCCAGCCACTACGCGCGGCCTCTATCGCCGCCAGTTTATCCTCGAACGGGCCCCAGTCGTCACGTTCGGCGATCGCGCCCCAAAGCGCCTCGATCCCATCGTAGAGCAATTCCTCCGGCTCGCCGCGCCGGAAATATGCATGGTCAAGCCTCTTCGGTCGATCCGCTTCGCGTGTCGCCAGGAGTTCGCGAAAGGCGCCAAAGGCCTGGCCGCCGTAGAGGCCGGCTCGCGGGCCGGCCAGCGCGCGGGCCTCGGTCGCGCCGAACCAGTCGAAGAAGAACGGCTCCCAACGCAACGGCTCGCCGCCTTCAGCCACGGCCTTGAAGGCGGCGTTGGCGAGATCGATGTCCGCCTCGGGCTCGCCGGGCGCGAGCCCCAGCCGTCGGACCATGGCCTGGGCCAGTTCGGCGCGATAGGCGGCGGAAAAGCCGTTCAGCGCGGCCACCAGAGGCTCCGGCTCGCTCACCGGCGTCAGCGCGCCGGCCAGTTGCGTCAGGTTCCACAGCACCGACTCCGGCTGGCGGCCGAAGCTGTAGAGCCCCGTCTGGTCGAAATAGGCGGCGACGAAGTTCGGATCGTTCCTGGGCAGGAACCGGTAGGGCCCATAGTCGAAGCTCTCGCCGGTGATGTTCATGTTGTCGGTATTGAGGACGCCGTGGACGAAGCCCGCCGCCATCCAGCGGGAAACCAGGCGGGCCGAGCGGGCCGTCACAGCCCTCAGAAGGGCGGCCGGCTTGTTCGGGGCGTCGGCGAGGTCCGGGTAGTAGG
>JBOHLC010000102.1:0-1862 GCA_050729395.1 Caulobacteraceae bacterium | reverse complement strand
CGCCGGGCCTGCGCATCTGGTGCGGCAGCGCCGTCGAGGCCTCGGACGTCGATGCGCTGACGCCCTGGCTCGACTGGGCCTTTGCCTGCGTCGCCGACGAACTCCTTACGGCAGCTTGAGCGCCATGGCCCCGAAAGTCCTCATCGCCGACAAGCTCTCGTCGGCCGCCATCGACATCTTTGCGGCGCGCGGCGTCGTCGCCGACGTCAGGACCGGGCTCGGCAAGGACGATCTCCTGGCGATCATCGGCGACTACGACGGCCTCGCGCTCCGATCGGCCACCAAGGCCGACAAGGAGGTCATCGCCGCCGCCAAGCGGATGAAGGTGATCGGCCGCGCCGGCATCGGCGTCGACAACGTCGACATCCCCGCCGCCACGGCGTCGGGCGTCGTGGTCATGAACACCCCGTTTGGCAACTCCATCACCACCGCCGAGCACGCCATCGCCATGATGTTCGCGCTCGCCCGCCAGCTGCCCCAGGCCGACCAGTCCACCCAGGCCGGCAAGTGGGAGAAGAACCGCTTCATGGGCGTGGAGCTCTACGCCAAGACCCTCGGCCTCATCGGCGCCGGCAACATCGGCTCGATCGTCGCCGACCGGGCCAATGGCCTGAAGATGAAGGTCATCGCCTACGATCCGTTCCTCAGTCCCGAGCGGGCGGTGGAGATCGGGGTCGAGAAGGTGGAGATGGGCGAGCTGCTGGCGCGGGCCGACATCATCAGCCTGCACACGCCTCTCACCGACAAGACGCGCAACATCCTTTCGGCCAAGGCGTTGGCGGCCACGAAAAAGGGCGTCCTGATCGTCAACTGCGCCCGCGGCGGCCTGGTGGACGAGGCGGCGCTGCGCCAGGGCCTGGACGAGGGCCACATCGGCGGCGCGGCCTTCGACGTCTTCGTCGAGGAGCCGGCCAAGGCCAATGTGCTGTTCGGCGCGCCGGGCTTCATCGCCACCCCGCACCTGGGGGCGGCGACCAGTGAGGCGCAGGAGAACGTCGCCCTGCAGGTGGCCGAGCAGATGAGCGACTATCTGCTCACCGGCGCGGTGACCAACGCCCTCAACAGCCCCTCGGTGACGGCCGACGAGGCGCCGAAGCTCAGGCCCTATATCGCGCTGGCCGAGCGGCTGGGGGCCTTCGCCGGCCAGATGGTCGACGTGGGCCTCAAGGGCGTGGACGTGGCCTTCGAGGGCGAGGTGGCGGCGCTTAACGTGCGGCCGCTGGCGGCGGCGGCGCTGGCCGGGGTGATGCGGCCGATGCTGGCCGAGATCAACATGGTCTCGGCCCCGGCGGTGGCGCGCGAGCGCGGCGTCACCGTCTCGGAATCCCGCCAGGACCATTCGCCGATCTATGAGAACCTGATGCGCATCACCGTGCGGACGGAGATGGGCCGGCGCTCCTTCGCCGGCACGGTGGTCGCCGGCGCGCCGCGTATCGTCGAGGTCAAGGGCATGGAGCTGGAGAGCGCCTTCGCCCCGGCCATGCTCTATGTGAACAACCTCGACCGGCCAGGCTTCATCGGCGCGCTGGGCGCGCTGCTGGGCGAGGCGGGGGTGAACATCGCCACCTTCAACCTGGGGAGGGTGGCCGCCGGCGACGACGCCATCGCCCTGGTGGGCGTCGATCAGGCCCCGGACGAGGCGTTGATCGAGCGCATCCGCGCCCTGCCGCAGGTCAAGGAGGCCCGCGCGCTGAGGTTCTGGAGCGCGGCTTGACATGTGAGCCACATGTTCACATGTTAAGCACATGCCAACCATGATCCAGATCCGCAACGTGCCGGACGATCTGCACCGGCGGCTCAAGTCACGCGCGGCGCTCGCCGGCATGTCGCTGTCCGACTTCCTGCTGGGCGAGGTTCGCGCC
>JBOHLC010000101.1:0-1396 GCA_050729395.1 Caulobacteraceae bacterium | reverse complement strand
CTCCCCGGCTTCGCCGGTACTCCCCCCGCCTTGCGGGGGGAGATCAGGGGACTGACGCACGAGGGCCAGCCCAACCGCTCGACCGCCCTAGCTCACCACCGTTCCGAAGGCGCGGCCCAGGCCAGCGGTGACCAGCATGGCCAGCGCGCCCCAGAAGGTGACGCGGATGACCGCCTTGGCCATCGGCGCTTCGCCCAGCTTTGCCCCGGCCGCGCCAAGCGCGGCCAGCATGGCCAGCGACACGGCGCCTATGCCGGCCGCGATCAGATCCCGTGGCGCGATGAGCGCGATGATCAGGGGCGCCGCCGCGCCGGCGGAAAACGAAATCGCCGACGCCATGGCCGCCTGCAGCGGGCGGGCGGCAGTGACCTCCGACATGCCAAGTTCATCGCGCGCGTGCGCCCCCAAAGCGTCCTTGGCCATCAGTTCGCGGGCGACGTCTCGGGCCAGGGCTGGCTCCAGTCCGCGACCGACATAGATCCCCGCGAGCTCCGCCTCCTCGGCCTTCGGACTTTGTCTCAATTCGCGGGCCTCGAAGGCGAGATCCGCCTCTTCGGCGTCGCGCTGGGAGCTGACGGAGACATACTCCCCCGCGGCCATGGACATGGCGCCGGCGATCAGGCCCGCGCCGCCCGCGACCAGCACGGCCCCGCGGGTGGCGTGCGCGGAGGCCACGCCGATGATCAGGCTGGCGGTCGAGAGCAGGCCGTCGTTCGCGCCCAGCACGGCGGCGCGCAGCCAGCCGGCTCGCCCGGTCGTGTGCCGCTCGATGTGTCGCCGCGCCATCGGGCCATGTTCGCCCAATGTCGGTCGCGGCGAAAGCCTCTTGACAAGCTACGACATACATAAGATATATCTTTTGTACGATATATCTCGTGCGTTCTTAGATAGGTACTAAAACTATGCATCGATTTCATTCCCGCCGCGAGGCCCATTCCCACGAATGGCGCGGCCATTCCGGGCGCGACTTTGCCCGCGCCTTCGCCTCCCACGCGATGGGTGGCCGCGCACGCCACGGCCGGCGCGAGCGCCGTTTCGGACAAGGCGACCTGCGCTATGTCCTGCTCCAGCTCATCGCCGACAAGCCAAGCCACGGCTACGAACTGATCAAGGAGATCGAAGACCGCTTCGGCGGCGCCTACAGCCCAAGCCCCGGCGTGGTCTACCCCACCCTGACCCTCCTCGAAGAGCTTGGCCATATCCGCGGCTTGCAGTCCGAGGGCCCGCGCAAGGCCTTCGAGATCACCGACGAGGGCCGCGCGGTCCTCGCTCAGAACAAGCCCACGGTGGAAGACATCTTCCGGCGCATGAAGGAAACCGCCGAGCGCCTGGGCGCCCAGCCGCCGCACCAGATCGTGCGCGCCATGGAAAACCTCCGCCTTGCGCTGCGCTTGAG
>JBOHLC010000100.1:0-6747 GCA_050729395.1 Caulobacteraceae bacterium | reverse complement strand
AACGGGATCAGTGCGCGCGTTGGTTGTCGGAGTTCGAGCGGGTGCTCGATCGACAGGACCCGGCCGCCATCAAGACGGCGCGGGAGACAATGATCCGGCAGCTTGATTTTCTTGAAGGTCCCACTTGGCTGTAGGGCGTCGCTCTGTCTGGGACGAACTGGGGATCTCCCCAACGCGCGATGCATCCATCATCCGTCGGGCCTACGCCGCGCGGCTGAAAGTGACGCACCCGGAAGACGATAGTCTGGGTTTTCAACATTTGCGCGAGGCCTACGAGCGCGCACTGGCCGGCGCCACAGGCGGTGTCGCCGCCAACGTGTTGTTCAGCGGCGCGCGCACCGCCGATGTTGGAAGCGCAGAGACGCCTGCGCCGTCCGCTGATGCGGCGCCAGCTTCTCCCACGCGTCGAGTCCGCGTCATCCAGCCCGTAAACGGAAATGTGCGCGAACCGGAGCGAGGCGCTGATGCGCCTAAGTCTGGAAGCTTGATCAAGCCGCCGACCGTGCGCGCTTCGGCCGCTCGTGACGTGCTGGCGGGAGCGCGAGACACTGAAGCGCGTGATCAGGGGCTTGAGATCAAGCCGCCGCACGGGAAGCGGAACGCGAACGGCGGTGCCGACGCTCGGCTTCCGTTACCGCCCGATCCCGGTGTGCTGCGCCACGACGAATTATGCGAGGCGTTAACGCGGGTCCTGACGGAACCTGGGTCGCCACCTGACGGTCAGCTTGCGGCGCTGCGCGCGGTCTTGGAATCACCCGCCATGACTGCGGTTGCGATTAACGTTCGCACCGAAGCGTGGATTGCGGCCCTGCTAGCGGGCCAATCCGCAAGCGCCGCCCCGCTGTTTGACGCAGCCATCGAGTACTTTGGCTGGGAAGGTCACCGATCTCGAGCGCCGTCGCCACATGTCGCCGAGGTTCTGGCGCGGCGGGAGGACGAGCGCGTGCGAGCCTTCCTCGCGCGGGAACCGGACCAAACACGCGACGCTTGGCGCGCGCTCACGCGCCCGCGTCGCGGCTTGGAATGGCTTGCCGACCAAGTCTCGATTGAGCGCCCGGGAAAAGTCCAGGCCATGCTTAATCATATCGGCGCGAAGCATCCTCGCTTGCTGAACTCCGAGACATTCCCAAACCTGCCGTATTGGCGACATCGGCTGGCGGCTCGCCGGCCGGGCTCGTTCGGCCTTTGGGCCGCGGTGCTCGGCGCGACCGCCTCGATCGGACTTGTGGCGAAATGGACTGATCTCGACGCGCCTCTGACGTGGAAGCTTGCGGCCGGCGCGTTGCTCGCGATCGCACTGATTGGCGTCGAGCACGCGTTGATTCGCGCCGAGAAGTTCATGAGCCGCTTGAAGGACGCTAAAATGCGGGTCCGGCGATGGTTCAGCTTTAAGGTGCCGGTTTTCTATTGGGCAGCCTGTCTTTTTGTCGTTTCCTCTATTCTGCCAAAGGTGTTGGCAGTGCCACTTAACCTGATGTTCGCCAGTTATGGTTGCGTCGTCCTGTTCTTCGGTCTTCCGGTAGCCGTATTCAGGAACGAGGTGCTTGGCGCGGGACGCGGCAGGAATGATTCGGGATCTGTCAAATTCTGGTTGATGCTTATTGCATTCTTCGCAATGACGGCGGGCTTGAACGCGATCGGCCCATAAGCGACGCGCGCCGCGCGATGCGGCCAGAGCCGCAGCCCAGATCTCTTCGGTCGTGGCGGCGCTTGGCGTTCGCGCCTGGGCGTCAAGCGGGGGGACGCGCCCGCTTGGCCCGCGATGTCTCACCTGTAACTGACGACCTCGTACTCGATGCCGTCGGGGTCCAGGAAATAGAACCGCCGGCCGGGATCGTAGGCCGCATGATTGAAGGGCGAGAGGCCGGCGGCGATGACGCGCGCCTCAACCGCGTCCAGATCCTTGACCTCGACGCCGATGTGGTTGAGCGGCCGACCCTTGGCGAAATCTTCCGGCGTGTATGCGACGTCGCGCCCGGTGTAGAGGGCCAGGTAGTGATCGTCCGAGCCCACGTGGATGGTGCGGCCTCCATCGCGCGCGGGGCCTTGCCAGCGGACGCGCCAGCCGAACAGCGCCTCCATCAGGCCGGCGGCGCGCTCGGGGTCGGTGACGGTGACGTTGACGTGCTCGATTCTAGGGCTTGGCATGGCATCCTCTGACCGGCGCTGGATTGCGCCCGTCGATCGAGGTACGACCTAAAGCTAACTTTAGGTCAAGCATCAAAATGGAGGTCGGGTGATGCAAGGATCGTTGCTCTCGATCGGCGAGCTGGCCCGCCGGACGGGCCTCACCGTTTCCGCGATCCGCTTCTATGAAGCGCGGGGCCTGGTCCGGGCGGTCCGCACCGGCGGCAACCAGCGGCGGTTCATGCGCTCGGACATCCGCCGCCTCTCCTTCGCTCTCATCGCGCAGCGGCTGGGTCTGACGTTGGCCGAGATCGAAGCCGAACTGGCCACTCTGCCGCCGGATCAACCGCCGACCCGCCAGGATTGGGAGGCGATCAGCCTGCGCGTCCGGGGCGCGCTTCAATCCAGGATCGAGATGCTCGAGAAGACGCGCGACCTGCTGGACGGCTGCATCGGCTGCGGCTGCCTGTCGCTCGACAGATGCGCTCTCTACAATCCGGGCGACCGAGCCGCGCGCGCCGGGCCTGGCCCTCGCTTCCTGCTCGGTGACCGGGCCAGCGATTTCGGGCCCGTCGGCTGAGGCCTCACGCCGCGAACAGCGTTTCGAAGTTGCGGCGGTAGAAGCGGTCCTTGGTATCCTCGTCCAGACCGGCGAAGGTCGACTCGAAGCGCTCGATGGGATTCTTCGTCCCTTCAGGGTGGGGGAAGTCGGATGAAAACAGGAACAGCTCCGCGCCGCCGTCGCGGATGATCGCGCCGGCGTCCTCGGTCGCGTAGGGTGTGAAGCGCACCGCGCGGCGGATGAATTCCGAGGGCGGGGCCGAAAGGCTGGCGACCACCGGATCGGTCTTGCGCCAGCCCTTCCACGCCTGATCCAAGCGGCGGATGAAGTCCGGCGCCCAGCCGGCGCCGAGTTCGATCACTCCGCCGCGCAGGGCCGGGAAACGGTCGAAGACCCCGTCGAGGGCCAGGGCCGAGAGGAAGTTCTGCGGCGCGAAGGAGAGCGCCACATAGTCCTTGGCGCGCAGGTTTTCGCCGCCGCCCAGCCAGTCCTTGGGGCGGGGATGGCCGTTCTTGTGATAGGCGGCCGGCATCATGGGCGTGGCCGCGCCAACGTGCAGCACGAACGGAACCCGCGCCTCGCTCAACGCCCGCCACACCGGATCTAGATCGGGATGGCCGGGGGAGCGCTCGCCCGCCGGCGCGGCGGGAATCCACATGGCTCCGCAACCGGCCTTTATCGCCAACTTGACCTCGGCCAAGGCGCGTTCCGGATCGTCGAGCGGGACGACGCCGACACCGATCAGGCGCTTGTCGCTCGAGCAGAAGTCGGCCATGGCCCGGTTCAGCGCGCGAGCGCCGCCGTATTTCACGTCCGGGTCGGCCGACGGCAGGAACTGCGAGCCGGCGAAGGTGGTGAAGACCAGCTGGCGGGCGAAGCCGAGATCGTCGAGCGCCTTGGTCCGCTCACCGGGATCGATCGCGCCATAGGCGGCCCAGCCCTTGGGTCCGGCGACGACATTCGAAGCGATCTCCGCCGTGGCGGCGGCGTCCTTCTGCCGCTCGAGCGCCCGCGCGATGGCCTTTTCCGCCCCCGAGCCGCCGGCTTCCAGGCGCATGCTGCCCAGCTGCCCGCGCATGTCCGGATCGGCGTAGCGGCCGAGCCAGTCCAGGCTCTCCATGATGTGGCTGTCGGCGTCATTGATGACGCGCCCGGCGGCATAGGTCATCTTCGTCTCTCCCTTTGGATTTCCGGCAAGCCTACGCCCGCCCCGAATAGTGCTCAAGCAAGCGCCGCGCCTTTGCGGCGCGCCGAATTGGGGGCAAGGTCGATCCGGACGGAGTGGAGAGCGAAATGGCGGCGAGCGGAACAGAGTGCGTCATCCACGCGGGCCGTCTCTTGGCCGATCCCGCCGCCGGCGCCGAGCCGCGCCAGAGCATCCGCGTGGTCGACGGCAAGGTGGCGGAGATCAGCTCCGGCTTTATCGATCCGCCCGAAGGCGCCACGCTGATTGACCTGAGGGACAAGTTCGTCCTCCCTGGCCTGATCGATTGCCACGTGCATCTGACCGGTCAGCTCGGGCCCGGCCAGCGCCTCGGCTTCGTCGAGGACTCCGATCCCAGGGTCGGGCTGGACGCCGCCCAGCGCGCGCGGCTGACTCTGGCCGCCGGCTTCACCACCGTGCGCGACCTCGGCGCGCGCAAGCCGGAGGTGATCTACGCCCTGCGCGAGGCGGTGGCCGAGGGCGTCGTCCCTGGGCCGCGCATCCTGTGCGTCGGCGCGATCCTCTCGCCCACCGGCTGCCACGGCCAGACCTACGGCTTTCGCCAGGACGTGTGCGCCTGCGTCCAGTCGAGCATTGGGGTGTGCGATGGCGTCGACGCGTGCCGCCGGGCCGTGCGCGCCCAGGTCGCCCAGGGCGCCGACGCCATCAAGTTTGTCGCCACCGGCGGGGTTCTGTCCAATCTGCGCGCCGGCGTCGACCAGCAGTTCACCACCGATGAGATCCGCACCATCATCGAGACGGCTCATCAGCTCGGGCGGCGTGTGTCGGCCCACGCCCACGGCCTGGCCGGCGTCAACGCCGCGCTCGCCGGCGGCGTCGATTCCATCGAGCACGGCAGCTTCCTCGACGAGGGATCGATCGAACTCTTCCTGAAGCATGGCGCCTTCCACGTGCCGACCCTAATCGCCGGCGCGACCGTGCTCGGCATGGCCAGGAGCGGCTCGGTGCTCACCCCGGCTCAGGCCGAAAAGGCGATCATCGTCGGCGAGCGGATCAAGCAGGCCCTGGCCCGAACCTACAAGGCGGGCGTGCCGATCGCCTTCGGCACCGACATGGGAGTCGGCCCGCACGGCCAGAACGCCCGTGAATTCGCCCTGATGGTCGAAGCCAGCATGACGCCGGCCGATGCGATCAAGGCGGCCACGGTCACCGCCGCGCGCCTGCTCGACATCTCCGAGATCGCAGGAACGCTCGCGCCCGGCAAATCCGCCGATATCGTCGCCGTCGGCGGCGACCCGCTGGCCGATATCACCGAGCTTGAACGCGTGAGCTTCGTCATGGCCCGGGGTAAGGTCGCGGCGTTGGCAGGGGCCTGAGCCCCGCGGCGCGCCAGCATCAGGACGCGCTGGCGAGGAACCGCGTCACGCGAGCGTCAGGGGCGGGTCCGAACGGGTTGCTTACGACCACGCCGCGCCAGGCGAAACCGTCGTGGAAGTCTTCCGAAAGCAACAGGTCGCAGCGAGCCTCGACCGCCGCAGCCAGGATCACGGCGTCGAAGATCGGAATGCCGTGATCGCTCGCGAGTTCGAGCGCGGCTTCAAACACCGTCGCGTCGGTGTCGACAACTCTCGATCGCCTGACCCAGCGGTGAACGCTCGCCGCCGCGTCGGCAGGGGCTTGGCCGTCCTTCCGGACCAGGACAGCATGAAACTCAGCCAGCGCCTGGCGGGCGATGATGATCGGGGCGTCCTCAAGCCCGATGATCAGGCGCGCCGCCACCGCGCACTTGGCCGAGTCGCTTGCCGCCCGTACGACGCCTTCGCCATAGACAAGGATGTTGGTGTCGAACGCCAGGCGCAAGGATTGTTCAGCCACGCTCGTAGAGCTCGTCCCTCGTCCAAGGCCCCACCACCCGTGGCTTGACGGACTTGATGTGTTCGACAAGGGCCGATTGAGCTTCGCGACGACGGAGCATTTCGCGTTCCTCCTCGGACCCGCCGACAGGCCCGAGTTCAGCCACCGGCTCGCCGTGAGAGGTGATCGTGACGCGCGCGCCCTCGCGCACCGCCCGCAGCAACTTGGAGAAACTCCGATTGGCTTCGGCGGCGGGAATCGTGATCGGGGCGTCGGACATATTCACTACTGTAGTGATTTTCGGCCGTCGTTCAAGGTCGGCCGTGGGCAGGGGGGCCGCGGAGCAGTGGAGGGCGTCAGGCCCTACGCCGCCAGGGCGTGCTCCAGATTCTCGGCCACCTTGTCGAGGAAGCCCTCGGTCGTCAGCCAGCCCTGGAAGTCGCCGACCAGCAGGGCGAGGTCCTTGGTCATGAAGCCGGCTTCGACCGTGTCCACGCACACCTTCTCCAGCGTGTGGGCGAAGCGGTCCAGTTCGCCGTTGCCGTCCAGCTTGGCCCGATGCTGCAATCCGCGCGTCCAGGCGAAAATCGAGGCGATGGAGTTGGTCGAGGTGCTCTCGCCGCGCTGATACTGGCGATAGTGGCGCGTCACCGTACCGTGGGCCGCCTCGGCCTCGACGATCTTGCCGTCCGGCGTCATCAGCACCGAGGTCATCAGGCCCAGCGAGCCGAAACCCTGGGCCACCTGGTCGGATTGCACGTCGCCGTCGTAGTTCTTGCACGCCCAGACGAACCCGCCCGACCACTTCAGCGCCGAGGCCACCATGTCGTCGATCAGCCGGTGCTCGTAGGTGATCGCCGCAGCCTTGTAGGCCTCGGCAAACTCGGTCTCGTAGACGTGCTGGAAGATGTCCTTGAAGCGCCCGTCATAGGCTTTGAGGATGGTGTTCTTGGTTGACAGGAACAGCGGGTAGCCGCGTGTGAGCGCATAATTGCAGCAGGCGCGGGCGAAACCCCGGATAGACTCATCGACATTATAC
>JBOHLC010000099.1:0-3562 GCA_050729395.1 Caulobacteraceae bacterium | reverse complement strand
AATCTGATGGGTTATTCCATGGGCGCTCACTTGGCGCTGGGCCTGGCGCTGAGGCAGTCGGAGCGCATCGGCCATTTGATTCTGGGCGGAGTCGGCGCGCGAGCGATCGACGGCGCCGGACCTTTCGCCAAGGCCGGCATGACCATGGCGCAGGCCATGCGCGTGGACGATGCCGACTCCATCGCCGACCCCAACCTGCGGGGATTCCGCCGCTTCGCCGATCAGCAGGGTGACGACCGCCTCGCTCTGGCCGCCTGCAGCGAAGGCCACGGACGAGCGGTAACCGCCGACGATCTGGCTGGCATCCGGGCCCCGACGCTGGTGGTCGCCGGCTCGCTCGACGACATCGCCGGCGATCCGCAACGCCTGGCGGACGCCATTCCCGGCGCCAAGTGCGTCAGCCTGCCGGCCTGCGACCACTTCACCGCCATCCCGCACGCCCTGTTCAAGGCGGCGGTGTTCGACTTCCTGGAAGGCTGGCTGGACGAGATGTGAGGCGCTTTCCCATGAGCACCAGCGGGACGGCGACGCCGTTCACCGGGGCGGCGGCGGTTCGCTCGATCTCTTCATAGCCGCAGGCGAGGTAGAGCGGCTCGCCGGCCAGGGTCGCCATGAGCTCGGCCCGTTGGAAGCCGGCACGCATGGCCGCCGTTTCGCACAGCGACAGGGTCAGGCGACCGACGCCACGCCGCGCGAACGCGGGATGGGTGTACATGGCCCTGATCCTGGCCGCGTCGGTCGCCGGGCTGAGCAGGGCCGCGTCTCGCAACGCGGTGCTATGGTCGCCGCCATAGAGGGTGGCGCGCGGGCTCCAGCCGCCGCATCCGGCGAGCCGGCCGCCGTCCTCCACCAGAAAGTAGGTGCGGTCGGCGATGAGCTGGGTGTCGAGACCCATGACCTGGCGGCTGGCGGCGATCTGAGCTTCGTCCAGGAAGTCCCGCTGAAGTTCGCCGATGGACAGGGCCATCAGCTCCGTGAGGCGCGCAAGATCGTCCTCCGTGGCCAGCCGGCCGACCAGCGACCCGCTCGGGTCCGTCATGCGAGCCGGCCTCAGGCGAGATTGTAGGCCCCGCCCTTCTCCAAGGCGCGCTTGAACGCGGGACGGGCGTGCAGGCGATCGACCCAGGCGGCCAGGTTCGGCTTGTCGGCCAGCCGGCCGAAGGCGCGGCCCACTTCGCCCACGAAGCTCATCTGGATGTCAGCGCCGGTGAGATCGCCGCCCATCAGGAAATCCCGGCCGTTCAGGGCGCCCTCGACATAGCCGAGATGATTGGCGATCTCGCTGTCGATGCGGTCCTTCAGCGGCGCGCCGCCCTCGCCCAGACGCGTGGTGTAGAGCAGCAGCATCAGCGGCAGCATGGCCGAGCCCTCGGCATAGTGAAGCCATTCCAGATAGTGCTCATGCTCGGCGCCTGAGGTCGCGGGTTGCAGGCGCCCTCCGCCATGGGCGCGGATAAGATAATCCACCGCCGCGCCGGACTCGGCGATGGTCAAGCCGTTGTCTTCGACCACCGGCGATTTGCCGAGCGGATGGATCGCTTTCAGCTCCGGCGGGGCGAGGTTGGTCGTCGCGTCGCGCTGGTAGAACTTGATCTCATAGGGCGCCTCCAGCTCCTCCAGCAGCCACAGGATGCGCTGCGAGCGCGAATTGTTGAGGTGGTGGACGACGATCATGTGGACTTCCCTTCCTGGCTGCCAGATCAAGCAGAGCCCGAAAGGCGCGTCAGGCGCAATGGCGGACGACGCGCGAAAGCGCTAGGTGTCGGAAGAGATGTCCGGCGTCTTCACCTTTCTCGTTCCGATCGCGCTGGCGGCGGTGGCCCTCACCCTGGCGATGGGCATCTACACCCTCTTCCGCGGTGGCGATTTCGCCCTTGCCTGGTCCAACAAGCTGATGCGCCTGCGCGTAGCGCTGCAGTTCCTGGCCATCCTGATCCTGGTGGCGGCGCTTTTCTGGGGCCGAGCCCATACGCATTAGGGGAGCGCTCGCTTGGTTACCTTGAACCGGATTTACACCCGCGCCGGCGATGGAGGCTCGACCCGCCTGGCGAGCGGTGAAAAGGTCAGCAAGGCCAGCGCCCGCGTCGAGGCCTATGGCGGAGTCGACGAACTGAACGCCGTCCTCGGCCTGGCTCGCCTGGAGACCTCGGCCGACACGTTTCTCGATCCAATACTGGCGCGCATCCAGAACGACCTCTTCGATCTCGGCGCGGACCTGGCCACGCCCGCGCGCAAGGCCGGCGCGCCCGAGGCGCTGCGCATCGTCGCCAGCCAGGTCGAGCGCCTGGAGCGGGAGATCGACGCCCTCAACGAAAGTCTCTCGCCCCTGACCTCCTTCGTGCTGCCGGGCGGCTCGCGCGCCTCGGCCCATCTGCATCACGCCCGGACGGTATGCCGGCGGGCCGAGCGGGCCGCGGTGGCCTTCGCCGCCGACGACGGCGCCGGCGAGCACCGCGAGGCGCTGCGGTACTTGAACCGCCTGTCCGATCTGCTGTTCGTGGCCGCCCGCTTTGCTAATGCCCGGGGGCTGGGGGATGTGCTGTGGGCGCCGGCGGCGACGCGGGCATGATCTTGTAGCCGGCGAAGGCGCCGCGGGTGAACTTCTCGATCGGAATGGGCGTCAGGCACTGGCGGTCCTTCGGGTCCCACCACAGCCCTTCGCGGTCGCATTTCTGCGCCGGCCACACATAGAGCACCTGATAGCCGATCTCCCACGCGGTCACCGCGAGGAACAGGGCGAGGACGGCGAGCTTGGCGGTGGTGTACCAGCGTTCCATGGCGGCGCGTACTTAGCGGGCCCGCGCCTCGGGTGCCAGAGCGGCGTCTCGCAGGCGCGGCGCCGGCGGCTTGCAAACCACGCTCAAGGCGCTATTGCCCTCGCTTCCTCCCAGGGCGCGGGAGACATGTGGAGTCGGAGAGGCCGATGAAGGTTCTGGTCCCGGTCAAGCGGGTGATCGACTACAACGTCAAGGCCAGGGTCAAGTCCGACCAGACGGGCGTCGACCTCGCCAACGTCAAGATGTCGATGAACCCCTTCTGCGAAATCGCCGTGGAGGAGGCCGTGCGCCTGCAGGAAAAGGGCGTGGCCAGCGAGGTGGTCGCCGTATCGATCGGGCCCATCCAGGCGCAGGAGACCATCCGCACGGCCCTGGCCATGGGGGCCGAGCGCGGCATCCTCATTCAGACCGACGCCGATCCGGAGCCCCTGGAAGTGGCCAAGCTGCTGGCCGGCGTCGCCAAAGCCGAACAGCCGGATCTGATCCTCATGGGCAAGCAAGCCATCGACGGCGACAACAACGCCGTCGGCCAGATGCTCTCGGCCCTGCTCGGCTGGCCGCAGGCGACTTTCGCCTCCAAGGTCGAGGTCAACGGCAAGACGGCGCGCGTGACGCGCGAGGTCGACGGCGGCCTGCAGACGCTCGAACTCGACCTGCCGGCCGTGGTCACCGCCGACCTGCGCCTCAATGAGCCGCGCTACGCGTCCCTGCCCAACATCATGAAAGCCAAGCGCAAGACGATCGACATCAAGACGCCGGATGACTTCGGCGGCCTGGCCGAGGGC
>JBOHLC010000098.1:0-2386 GCA_050729395.1 Caulobacteraceae bacterium | reverse complement strand
GGGCACGGTAGCGGCGGGTGTGGCCAAGGCGCATGCCGACGCGGTGCTGATTTCCGGCGACACCGGCGGCACCGGTGCTTCGCCGCTCAGCTCGCTCAAGCATGCGGGCATTCCGTGGGAGCTTGGGCTGGCGGAAGCGCACCAGGTTCTGGTGATGAACGATCTGCGCGGGCGCATCCGCTTGCAAACCGACGGCAAGCTGCAGACCGGGCGGGACGTGACGATCGCGGCGCTGCTTGGCGCCGAGGAATTCGGATTTTCGACGGCGCCGCTGGTGGCAATGGGCTGCGTGATGATGCGCAAGTGCCATCTGAACACGTGTCCGGTCGGCATTGCGACGCAGGACCCGGTGCTGCGCGCGAAGTTCCAAGGCAAGCCGGAGCACGTGATCAACTACTTCTTCTTCGTGGCCGAGGAGCTGCGCGCCATCATGGCCCGCCTGGCCTTTCGCACGGTGCGCGAGATGATCGGCCAGGTCGGCCGCCTCGACATGCGCGGCGCGGTCGAGCATTGGAAGGCGCGGCACGTGGACTTGACGCGGGTCCTCTACGCCGCGCCGCCGGCGGGCGACACGGATCTCTTCAACAGCGCCAGGCAGGACCACGGCCTCGACAAGGCCCTCGACCGCCGGATTATCGAATCGGCCGAGGACGCGCTCGACGGCGGCGCGCCTGTGCGGATCGAGCTGCCCATCCGCAACCTGCATCGTTCGGTCGGGGCCATGCTTTCGGGCGAAGTGGCGCGTCGTTACGGTCACGGCGGTCTGCCCGACGGCCAGGTCGCCGTCGCGCTGACCGGAACCGCGGGCCAGAGCTTCGCCGCCTTCCTGGCCCGGGGAGTCACCCTGGAACTCACCGGTGACGCCAACGACTATGTCGGCAAGGGCCTTTCTGGCGGCCGGGTCATCGTCCGCGCCCCGCCCGAGGCCACGCGCGAGCCGACGGCCAACATCATCGTCGGCAACACCGTGCTCTATGGCGCCATCGCCGGCGAAGCCTATTTCGAGGGCGTGGCCGGCGAGCGCTTCGCCGTACGCAACTCCGGCGCCGTGGCCGTGGTCGAGGGCGTTGGCGACCATGGCTGCGAATATATGACCGGCGGGGTGGTCGTCGTGCTGGGCGAGACCGGGCGCAACTTCGCCGCCGGCATGTCCGGCGGCCTCGCCTATGTCTGGGACCCGCGCGGCGTCTTCGCCAGCCTGGTCAACCCGGCCATGATCGAGCTGTCAGCGGTCGAAGCCGGCCGGGGCGATACGGGCCTGCCGCTTCCCGAGGCGCCCAGCGTGTGGGACGCCGGCATGGGCGATCCGCTCCACCACGACGCGGAGCGCCTGCGCATCCTCATCGAACGCCATCATCGCCACACCGGCAGCGCGCGCGCCGCCGCCCTGCTCGCCGACTGGCCGACGGTCCTTGGTCAGTTCGTCAAGGTGACGCCCAGGGACTATCGGCGCGCGCTTACGGAAATGGCCGCCGAGCGGGCCGGCGCCGCCCTGCAAGCGGCGGAGTAGGCCATGGGCAAGGTCACCGGCTTTCTCGAGATCGAGCGGCGCGAGCGCCCTTACGAGGATCGCGCGACACGGGTGAAGACCTGGCGCGAGTTCGTCCGCCCCCTGCCGGAGCGCGAGGTCGAGCGCCAGGCCGCGCGCTGCATGAGCTGCGGCATCCCCTTCTGTCACACCGGCTGTCCCGTGAACAATCTCATCCCGGACTGGAACGACCTCGTCTGGCGCGACGACTGGCGCGCGGCGCTGGAGACGCTCCACTCGACCAACAACTTCCCCGAATTCACCGGCCGGGTGTGCCCGGCGCCGTGCGAGGCGGCGTGTACGCTCAACATCGACGACAACCCGGTGACCATCAAGACCATCGAGTGCCAGATCGTCGATCGGGGTTGGGACGAAGGCTGGATCGTCCCTGAGCCGCCAAGCAGGACCACAGGCCGGCGCGTGGCCGTGATCGGATCGGGCCCGGCGGGCCTGGCCTGCGCCCAACAGCTGGCCAGGGCCGGCCACGCGGTCACCGTGTTCGAGAAGTCGGACCGCGTCGGCGGGCTGCTCCGCTACGGCATCCCCGACTTCAAGATGGAAAAGCGCCTGATCGACCGGCGCGTGGAGCAGATGGCCGCCGAGGGCGTGAGCTTTCGGACCGGCGTCCATGTCGGCGCGGACCACGCCTTCGGCGAGATCGCCGCCGAATTCGACGCCATTGTCCTGGCCGGCGGGGCCGAGCTGCCGCGCGACCTGGCGCTGCCCGTGCACGGCCTTGCCGGCATCCATTTCGCCATGGATTTCCTGACCCAGCAGAACAAGCGCGGGGCCGGCAATCCCGAGGCGCGCGCGGCCGCCGATGGCGCGATCAGCGCGGCCGGCAAGCATGTGGTGGTG
>JBOHLC010000097.1:0-14569 GCA_050729395.1 Caulobacteraceae bacterium | reverse complement strand
GAGATGAACCCGCGCGTTTCGCGCTCATCGGCCCTGGCCTCCAAGGCCACCGGCTTTCCCATCGCCAAGGTCGCCGCGCGGCTGGCCGTCGGCTACACCCTGGATGAACTGACCAACGATATCACCGGCGCCACGCCGGCTTCGTTCGAGCCGGCGCTCGACTATGTGGTGACCAAGATTCCGCGCTTCGCCTTCGAGAAGTTCCCCGGCGCGGAGCCCTATCTGACGACCCAGATGAAGTCCGTCGGCGAGGTCATGGCCATCGGCCGCACCTTCGCCGAGAGTCTTCAGAAGGCCCTGCGCGGCCTGGAGACCGGCCTTGCCGGCCTGGACGAGATCGACGTTCCGGGTACGGAAGATAGCGCCGGCGCCCATGCAGCGATCGTGCGGGCGCTGGGCATCCCCTCCCCCGACCGACTGCGCATCATCGCCCAGGCCTTCCGCCACGGATTGAGCGTCCGGGATGTCGCGGCCGCCTGTGCCTACGAGCCGTGGTTCCTGCGCCAGATCGAGGCTCTGGTCGCCGAGGAGGCCCATGTCCGCGCCCACGGTCTGCCGGCCGAGAACGGCGAACTGACGCGACTGAAATCGCTCGGCTTTTCCGACGCGCGCCTGGCCGCCCTGACCCATCAGTCCGAGGGAGACGTCCGGCGCGCGCGCCACGCGCTGGGCGTGCGCCCCGTTTACAAGCGCATCGACTCCTGCGCCGCCGAATTCGCCGCCGCCACGCCCTACATGTACTCGACCTATGAGACGGGCCCGCTCGGCGGCGCGGCGCAATGCGAGGCCGAGCCGAGCGGGAAGCGCAAGGCGATCATCCTCGGCGGCGGGCCCAACCGCATCGGCCAGGGCATCGAGTTCGACTACTGCTGCTGCCACGCCGCCTTCGCCCTGGCCGAACTCGGCGTCGAATCGATCATGGTCAACTGCAACCCGGAGACGGTGTCGACCGACTACGACACCTCCGACCGGCTCTATTTCGAGCCGCTCACGGCGGAGGACGTGCTCGAGCTGATCGCGGTCGAGGCCTCCCGCGGCGAGCTGATGGGGGTGATCGTGCAGTTCGGCGGCCAGACGCCGCTCGGCCTCGCGCCGGCGCTGGAGGCGGCCGGCGTCCCGATCCTTGGCACCTCGCCCGACGCCATCGACCTGGCCGAAGACCGCGAGCGCTTTCAGAAGCTGCTGCATCGGCTGGGCATCGCCCAGCCCCGGAACGCGGTGGCGCGCGGCGCGGAGGAGGCGCTGGAAGCCGCGCGCCGGGTGGGCTTCCCGGTCGTCCTGCGTCCATCGAACGTGCTGGGCGGCCGAGCCATGGAGATCGTCCGCGACGAGGAGCAGTTCGCCCGCTACATCCGCCAGGCGGTGACCGTCTCCGGCGCCGCGCCGGTGCTCATCGACCAGTATCTCTCCCAGGCGACCGAGGTCGACGTCGACGCCCTCGCCGATGGAGAGAGCGTGTTCGTGGCCGGCGTGCTCGAGCACATCGAGGAGGCCGGCGTTCATTCCGGCGACAGCGCCTGCTCCCTGCCGCCGTTCTCCCTGCGGCCGGAGACGGTGGCCGAGCTGAAGGTCCAGACCGAGGCCATGGCCCGCGCGCTTAACGTCCGTGGACTGATGAATGTGCAGTTCGCGATCGAGGCGCCCCACTCCGAAACCCCGCGCATCTTCGTCCTGGAGGTCAATCCGCGGGCCAGCCGCACCGTGCCGTTCGTGGCCAAGACCATCGGCCAGCCGGTGGCGGCCATCGCCGCCAAGGTCATGGCCGGCGAGCGCCTGGCGAGCTTCGGCCTGGCGGAGACGAGCTATGATCACGTCGCGGTCAAGGAGGCGTTGTTTCCCTTCGCCCGCTTTCCCGGCGTGGATACGGTGCTGGGACCGGAGATGCGCTCCACTGGCGAGGTCATGGGACTGGACTGGCGCCGGCCCGGCGAGGGCGCCCTGCCCGCCTTCGCCCGCGCCTTCGCCAAGAGCCAGATGGCCGGTGGCGTGATCCTGCCGACCTCGGGCGGCGTGTTCATCTCGGTCAAGGACAGCGACAAGCCGCGCATCGTCGAGCCGGCGCGCCTGCTCCTGGAGCGCGGCTTCCACATCCTGGCCACCGGCGGAACGCACCGCTATCTGACCGATATCGGCCTGGAGGCTGAACCCGTGCGCAAGGTGCTGGAAGGCCGGCCGCACATCGTCGACGCCATGAAGAACGGCGAGGTGCAGCTCGTCTTCAACACCACCGAGGGACGCCAGTCGCTCGAGGACAGCTTCTCCCTGCGCCGCGCGGCCCTGATGATGAAGATTCCCTATTACACGACGAGTTCCGGCGCTCTCGCCGCCGCCCAGGCCATTGTCGCTTTGATGGACGGCACGCTCGAGGTCCGCTCCCTGCAAAGCCATGGGTGAGAAGGCGCGGCGGGCGCTTCCCGAGCGAAGACGCGCCGCCACGCCCGAAATATGCGATACTGGGATTTCCACGGATTTGGGCAGCGAAACCGCCATGTCTTTCGATTGGAGCCGTCGCATCACGTTCGATCCCGCCCAATGCGGCGGGCGTCCGTGCATTCGGCACTACCGTCTGCGCGTTTCCGACGTGCTAGACATGCTTGCAGGCGGCGCGACGCCAGAGGACATCCTGTCCGATTACGAATTTCTCGAGGCCGAAGATATCCGGGCCTGCCTGGAATACGCCTCGGCGCAAATCGATCATCCGGTCCTGATCGGCGCGGCCTGAGGCGTGCAATTTCTGGTCGACGCCAATCTCCCGCGACGGCTGTGTCACTGGCTGACCGGGCTCGGGCATCAGTGTGACCACGTCCTGGACCTGGGGCTTGGCCAGGCATCCGACGAGGTGATCTGGGTGCGGGCCACGCAGATCGACACGGTCATCGTCACCAAGGACCAGGACTTCGCCGACAGGGTCACGGTAACGCGAACGGGTCCGGCGGTTGTTTGGTTGAGGACCGGAAACGGGGCGACGGTCGATCTCATCGCCATGCTGACGCCGATGATGCCGACGATTGAAGCGCGGTTGGCGTCCGGCGATCGCCTCGTCGAGCTTCGACAATAGGCTGATCTGGCGTCCCGCGCTTCGCCTGACACCTCACCCTGCGTCAGACTTGGCGGGGCTACCGGCCCGTGTAGAACGCCTCCGACCAATGGAGGAATGCATGGGCAAGCTCGACGGCAAGGTGGCGCTGGTGACCGGCGGGGCGAGCGGCATCGGCGCCGGCTGCTGCGAGATCTTCGCTCGCGAGGGCGCCAGCGTCGTCATCGCCGACATCCAGGATCACAAGGGCGAAGCCCTGGCGGCGGACATCGCCAAGGTCGGCGGCAAGGCGCGCTATGTGCGTCACGACGTGACCAGCGAGGCCGCCTGGACGCGGGTCTTGGCCGAGGTGAAGGATTCCCACGATCGGTTGGACGTGCTGGTCAACAACGCCGGCATCGGGCTGGGCGCGCCCAGTATTACGACCATGAGCCTCGAGGACTTTCGCCGCCAGCAGGCGATCAATGTCGAAGGGGTATTCCTGGGCCTGAAGCACGGCCTGATCCTGATGCGCGAGGCCGGAAACGGCGGCTCCATCATCAACATGTCGTCGGTGGCGGGCTTGAAGGGCGCGCCCACCCTGGCGGGCTATTGCGCGACCAAGGGCGCGGTCAGGATGATGACCAAGGCGGTTGCTCTCGAGTGCGCCGCGGCCAAGGACGGGGTGCGCGTCAATTCCGTCCATCCGGGCATCATCGAGACGCCCATCTGGCTGGGCATCGTCGAAAGCGGCGGTTCGAACGCCCCACCCGATCTGGACGCCATCTCGGCCATGGCCGTGCCACTGGGCGTAAAAGGCGTGCCGGAAGACATCGCCAAGGGCGTGCTGTGGCTCGCGTGCGACGATTCCCGCTATGTGACCGGGGCCGAGCTGGTCATCGATGGCGGCCTCAGCGTCCGCTAGTCCGTACGCGCAGAGGCGAAGCGTGACCCGGAAGAAAATGGCGTTCACTCTGTGCGCTGCGGCCTTGGCCGCAGTCAGCGCGGGATCATCGCTTGCGGCAGCGATTGGCGATCGACAGAGCCGGAAAACCGCAGTGACTTGCGCCTACGACATCGTGAGGTCAAAGCCCGGCGTGCTCTCGCTCGAGGTCTATGCCGTTGGAACTGAGAAATATGTCATCGAGTACAAGTTCAGAGAGAAGGGACGGCCGTTCGTTGGCGGCATCGGAATCAGTTACGCCGTCGGCGATGGTTACCTCACCACGAATGACGCTCCGGCTGGACAACCGGACAACCACGGTCTGGTCGAGTTGGATTTCTTGGGGACGGAGACCTGGGACCAAATGTTCAAGAAGTGTCGCCTCAGGCCGGGGTTCGACGATAGTATTAGAAACGGCCCGCCGCCAAAGTGGCGCAGGATCCAAATGCCAGGACCTTCCGACTAGGGCCGAGGCTCGTTCGCGGCGATCTCCACGACCGTCATTTCAGGCGATCGCGGCGGCGTTGGTCGAAACCGGCGCTCGGGCGTCCGGGAAGATGCGCAGGAAGTTCTCGGCGTAGAACAGGTCCCTCACCGCCTCGCCGCGCTCGCCCAGCGCCGCCTCGAACCGACCGATCGGATTGCGGCCGCCCTCCACGTGAGGATAGTCGGTCGAGAACAGGTAGAGGTCGTCGCTCGACTGATCGATCAGTTCGCCAACCGGCTCGAAGACGAAGGGCGTGAACGCCAGCTGCTCGCGGATCTGCTCGGAGGGCTTGCGAGTGAAGCTCTTCAGCCCCTCGTCGACGCGGCTCCAGTGGGCGACCACCCAGTCGAGCCGGCGGACGAGTTCGGGAACCCAGCCGGCGCCCAGTTCCACCACCGCGCCGCGCAGACCGCGATGTCGCTCCAACAGGCCATCGATCACCATCATGCTCACGAAGGCCTCCGGGGCCTGGTGGGCGATGGCGATGTCCTTGGTCCTGAGGTTCTCGCCGCCGCCCATCCAGTCACGCGCCGCCGGCCGGCCGGTGTTCATCCACGGCCCGCCGACCTGCAACGGCGCGCCGCCCACATGAATGACGAACGGCGTCCCCGTCTCCGCCAAGTGCGACCAGAACGGTTCGAGGTCGAAGTGGAAAGGCGAGCGCTCGGTCCCCGGATGGTGCGGAACCCAGATGGCCTCGAGTCCCGCCTTAAGGGCGAAGTCGACCTCGGCCAGCGCCAGCTCAGGTTCGTTGAGCGGCACGACGGCGACACCCATCAGCCGCTCATCCTCGCCGCAGAACGCGGCCATGTGACGGTTCACGGCCCGAGCGGCGCCGTAACGGACCCTTGGCGTGATTTTCGAACTCACCGAAAACGGTTGCGCCGCCGAATGGGTGGGGAAGACGAGCTGGCGGCGAAAGCCCAGCATGTCCATGGCCGTGCGCCGATCGACCCCGTCGAATGCCCCCAGCGCCTGGATTTCCTTGGAGGATTCGATCAGCTTGTCGCCGAGGTCGATCTGCGCGCGAACATGCTCGGGCGTGTGGCGGCCGCCCTGGGCCATGATCTGCGCCACCTCTTCGTCGGTGACCAGGGAGGCGGTGTAGCGAACCGACCAAACCTCGTCGCGGACGTCAGGGTCGGCGAAGGCTTTCAGGAAGTTCGGCAGCTCCATGACATGGCTGTCGGCGTCGTAGAAATCGCGATGGCTCGGCGCATAGACCACGGCTTGAACCTCCCGGACGTCTCATTCAGGCGTTCGCGGGCGCCAGCCTACAGGGCCCGGCGCGGCGAATCGAACGGAATTGAAACGGGCCTCAGGCCCACTCCACGTCGGCGCCGATGGCCACCAGGTTCTCGACGAACCTTGGATGCGCGCGGCGGATCGGATCGGCGTTCAGGATCGTCGACTGGCCCTCGATGCTCGCCGCCACCATGAGAAGGGCGATGGCCACGCGGATGATGTAGGGGCTCTCCACCCGGGCGGGGCCAAGGGGCTTGCCGCCAAAGGTGATCACCCGGTGCGGATCGCATTGCAGGGCGTGGGCCCCGAACTTGGCCAGCTCCGAGGTCCAGCCGAGCGCCCCCTCGTAGACCTTGTTCCAGTAGAGCATCTGGCCCTCGCTACAGGCGCCGAGCGCGACGAAGATCGGCAGCAGATCGACCGGCAGATAGGGCCAGGGCGCGGCTTCGATCTTGGGCAGGATGTAGGAGGTGAACGGCGCGCGCACGCACAACGGCCCGTCGGGCACGCTGTGCGACCAACCATCCTCGTGGCGGATCTCAACGCCGAACTTGGCAAACGCGCGGTCGATGAGTGGAAACTGCTGCGGGTTGGCGTTCTTGACCGCGACCTCGCCGCCCGTGATCGCGCCCAGAGCCAGAAAGGTGGCGATCTCGTGGAAGTCCTCGGCGAAGGTGTAGTCGGCGCCCGAGAGCCGCTCGACCCCTTCCACCGTCAGGCGGCTTGCGCCCACGCCGTCGATGCGCGCCCCCATCAGCTTCAGAAATGCGCAGAACTCCTGCACGTGCGGCTCGCAGGCCGCGTTGGTCAGTTGCGAGACGCCCCGCGCCTTGGCAGCGCACAGGATGAAGTTCTCGGTCGTGGTCACCGAAGCGTAGTCCAGCCAATGCGTCGCCGCGCGGAAATCGCCGGAACGCGACATGACCAGGGCCTCGCCCGCCTCGGCCACGTCGACGCCGAAGGTCTGAAACACCTCGATGTGAGGATCGATCTCGCGCGCGCCGAGGGTGCAACCCTTGACCTCGCCTTCCAGGCGGGCCTCGCCGAAACGTGCGATCAGCGGCGGAATGAGCATGATCGAAGAGCGCATGCCCTCTGGCAGCGAGACCCCGTCGCCGGAGTGGGCGCGGGCGTGCCTGAGGCGCAGGATGCTGTGGGCCCGATCCCAATCCACCTCGCTGCCGAGCGCTTGAAAAAGGCCAAGGATCTGCTGCACGTCGGTGATGTCCGGCACGCCGCGCAGAACGATCTCCTCGTCGGTGAGCAGGGTGGCGCACAAGATGGGCAGGACGGCGTTCTTGTTGGCCGACGGCGTGATCCGCCCTTTCAGCGGCCTGCCACCGCGCACGATGAGACTGCTCACGACGGCTCCCTCGGAACTGACGCGCGGGCTTTAGCACTGATTTGGCGGCCGCGCGCCAGACCCACCCGCGCCGCGCGCAACGCGCCGGCCCGGCATGCGTTTTCATCGCCGAAGCTTGGAAGGAGGAAGTCCATGAAAGCCTGGACGATCGCGGCTTGCGCGGCCCTGCTGGCCGGCTCCGCCGTGGCGGCGGACCATGAAGCCGGCGTACCCCTGAGGCCGGCCGAGGCGGCCGGCGCCTGGAGCCTGCAAAAGAACGGCCAGACCCTGTGCGTCCTTGATCTGGGGCGACGACGGACGGGCCAGGGATATGCGGTCAGATCCAGAGGCGGCTGCGGCGCGGCGCTGCCTGGTCAGCCCGTGGCCTGGGCGCCGACCTCGGACGGCATGAAGCTCGTCGGCGCGGGCGGCCAAACGGTGCTGAACCTCGGCCGCTGGAGCAACAGCCTGTTCGTCACCCCACCGGGGTCCGGTGAGAACCTGCAGCTTCGCCGCGGCCTCTGAAGCAACGCGGAGCCATGGTTGCGGTCGAGGGCGCGCGGCCATGGCTAAGGCTCCTCTTGAATCGGTCCGGCCACGCCCCTATTCTAGCTGGCCCCGTTTTGTCGTCGCCCTGGGCCGACTCGGGTGTTGAAAAAAGGCGGATCTGGCTAATCCAACGATGGAAAAAGTACCGATGACCGCCGAGGGCTTCCACGCCCTCGACGAAGAGTTGAGGCGTCTCAAGACCCAGGAACGGCCGGCGATCACCGCCGCCATCGGCGAGGCGCGCACACACGGCGACCTCAGCGAAAACGCCGAATATCACGCGGCCAAGGACCGGCAGGGCTGGATCGAGAGCCGCATCGCCGAGATCGAGGACCGCATGGCGCGGGCCCAGATCATCGATGTCTCACGCCTATCGGGCAGCCAGGTGAAGTTCGGGGCCACCGTGAGCGTGGTCGACGAGGACACCGAGGAAGAGGCGCGCTACCAGATCGTAGGCGAGCACGAGGCCGACGTGCGCTCGGGCAAGATCTCCATCGCCTCGCCGATCGCGCGGGCCATGATCGGCAAGGAGAGCGGCGACGTGGTCGAGGTCAATACGCCCGGCGGCGTCAAGGCCTATGAGATCCTGAAAGTCGAGTGGGTCTGAGCCGGGAGCGTCGATGACCCCGGCCGAGCCAGACCCGCGCGGCGTCCGCTGCCTCGTCGTCGGGGCGGGGCCGGCCGGCTACACGGCCGCCATCTACGCCGCGCGCGCCCTGCTCGAGCCTGTTCTGCTGACCGGCCTGACGCCGGGTGGCCAGCTCACCATCACCACGGACGTGGAAAACTATCCAGGCTTCGCCGACGTGATCCAAGGGCCCGGGCTGATGGACCAGATGCGAGCCCAGGCGGCGCATGTAGGAACCGAGGTCATCGATGATCTCGTCGTCTCGGCCGATCTGTCGAGCCGGCCGTTCCGCCTCACCTGCGACAGCGGTCAGATCTGGCTGGCCGAAACCCTGATCATCGCCACTGGCGCGCAAGCCCGCTGGCTGGGGCTGCCGAGCGAAAAGGCGCTGCAGGGCTTCGGCGTCTCCGCCTGCGCCACCTGCGACGGGTTCTTCTATCGCGGCAAGGAGGTCGTGGTGGTCGGCGGCGGCAACACCGCGGTCGAGGAGGCGCTGTTCCTGACCAAGTTCGCCGCCAAGGTCACCCTGGTCCACCGGCGCGACGAGCTGCGCGCCGAGAAGATCCTTCAGGAGCGCCTGTTCGCTCACCCGAGCATCGCGGTGATGTGGGATCATGAAGTGGCCGAGGTGTTGAGCGCCGGCGAACCGCCGACGGTCACTGGCATTCGGATGCGCCAGGTGCGCGACGGCCGGAGCGTCGAGCTGGCGTGCGACGGCCTGTTCATCGCCATCGGCCACACGCCGGCGTCGGAGGTGTTCGCCGGCCAGCTCGAGACTCGCGCCGGCGGCTACCTTACGGTCGCGCCCGGCTCGACGGCGACTTCGATCCCCGCCGTCTTCGCCGCCGGCGATGTCACCGACGATATCTACCGCAAGGCGGTCACCGCCGCCGGCATGGGCTGCATGGCCGCGCTCGAGGCGGTGCGCCTGCTGGCCGAGGAAGACCACGCCCGCGCCCACCATCCGCTGAGCCACGCCGAGGCCGAGAAGATCGGCGCCTGGTGATCATCCGGGCCGCTGCGCCGGACGATTTCGAGAGCATCGCGGCGCTGGTCGCAACCGCCTTTGGCCGCCCAGATGAAGCGCGCATGGTGGACGAGGCGAGGGCCGGCGGTCACGCGCTGGTTGAATTCGTCGCGGTTGAGGAAGACGAAATCCTGGGCCACGTCCTGTTCAACCGCATGATCTGCCAGCCTGCGCTATTGATCGCCGGACTGGCGCCCCTGGCGGTGTCTCCGCCTCGCCAGGGCCAAGGCGTGGGGACCGCCCTGGCCGGGCATGGCCTCGAAGCCTGCCGCGCGGTGGGCGCGCGGGGATGCGTGGTGCTGGGCGCGCCGGCCTATTACGACCGTTTCGGCTTCACGGCCGCGCCGAACACCGTTCGCTCGCCTTACGCAGGTCTTCCAGCCTTCCAGACCCTGGAGTTCGAGCCTGGAGTCTTCGGTCGCCCGATCGCCATCGCCTACCCGCCGGTGTTCGACTGAAGCGCCCATCACAATTCGACGAT
The DNA here is from genome assembly GCA_050729395.1 of Caulobacteraceae bacterium. Lineage (GTDB taxonomy): Bacteria > Pseudomonadota > Alphaproteobacteria > Caulobacterales > Caulobacteraceae > Acaudatibacter. The sequence continues at coordinate 4,851 of JBOHLC010000097.1, read as the reverse complement.
CCTGTCGCAAGAGGGGTTTCCGAGCGCCGATCTCCGGTCTATATGACCCGGAAAGGTTATGCTCAGATTTAGCATAACCGGGAGGCGCCGCCCGATCCGGCCGGCGTCTTTTAAAAGGCGACAGTAATGCTCATTTTGAGCATAAGGAGGACGCCATGGCTGACGGATCGCTCGCCTTCACCCCCGCCGTCCAGTCGGCGACATCGCCCTTGTGGGAGAAAATCCGCGGCCACGTCACGCCCCTCGAGTGGCGTCTCCAGGCGCCGCTGATCGAGCGCATCAACCAGCTGAAGCGCGAGAAGAACGCGGTCATCCTGGCGCACAACTACATTACGCCGGAGATTTTCCATGGCGTGGGCGACTTCGTCGGCGACAGCCTGGGCCTGGCCCGCGAAGCCGCGCGCAGTGAGGCGGCCGTCATCGTGCAGGCCGGCGTACACTTCATGGCCGAGACCTCCAAGGTCCTCTGTCCGGACAAGACCGTGCTCATCCCGGACCTGCGCGCCGGCTGTTCCCTGGCCGCCTCGATCACCGGCTCGGACGTGCGCCTGATCAAGCAGCGCTATCCGGGCCTTCCGGTGGTCACCTATGTCAACACCACGGCCGAGGTGAAAGCCGAGACGGACGTGTGCTGCACCAGCGCCAACGCGGTGCAAGTGGTCGAGGCGATCGCGGCCGAATTCGGCGTCGACCGGGTGATCCTGCTGCCGGACGAGTTCCTGGCCCGCAATGTCGCCCGCCAGACCGGCATTGGGATAATCGCCTGGCGCGGGCGGTGCGAGGTGCACGAGCGCTTCACGGCCGAGGACATCGCAGAGATGCGCGAGGCGTGGCCCGACGCCCTGGTCCTGGCCCACCCCGAATGCCCGACCGAGGTGCTCGAGGCGGCTGATTTCGCCGGCTCGACGGCGGCCATGAGCGATTTCGTGGTGACGCGCCGGCCGCGCCGGGTGGTGCTGATCACCGAATGCTCCATGGCCGACAACGTCGCCTGCGACGCGCCGGAGACAGAGTTCGTCCGGCCGTGCAACCTCTGCCCGCACATGAAGCGGATCACGCTGGAGAACATCCTCGAGGCGCTCGAGCTTGGCCGCTACGAAGTCACGGTCGAGGCGGACATCGCTCGCCGCGCCCGCGCCGCGGTCCAGCGGATGATCGACCTGCCGCCACCAGCGGTCCCGGCGCGCTACGACCTCGTCAAGGCGCGACATCACGTCGACGTGGAACTGATCTGACCAGGCGATGACCGATAAAGTTCATCTCGACGGCGTGCTGATCGTCGGCGCGGGCCTGGCCGGCCTCACCGCCGCACTGGCCGCCGCGCCCCGGCGGACGATGGTGCTCAGCCCCGTCCCGCTCGGCGAAGGCTGCGCCTCGTCCTGGGCCCAGGGCGGCATGGCGGCTGCCCTTGGCGATGACGACGATCCCGCCCTGCACGCGGCCGACACCATCGCCGCCGGCGCCGGCCTATGCGATCCGGCCGCGGTGGCCATCCTCACCCGCGAGGGGCCGGCGGCCGTGCGCGCGCTGGCCGCGCTCGGCGCGCCGTTCGACCGGACCGCCGGCGGTGACTTCGTCCAGAGCCTGGAGGCCGCCCATTCACGCGCCCGCATCGCCCGGGTCGGCGGCGACGGCGCGGGCCTGGCCATCATGCGGGCCGTGATCGGCAAGGTGCGAGAGAGCGAACATATCGAGGCGCGCGAGGATGCGCGGGCGACCGCGCTCATCCAGGACGGCTTCGGCCGCGTCCTGGGCGCGCTGGCTGAAATCGACGGCCGGACGGTGGAAATCCGCGCCGCCGCCACGGTGCTGGCCACCGGCGGACTGGGCGGGCTCTATGCGGTGACCACCAATCCGCCGATCGCGCGGGGCGACGGCCTGGCTCTGGCTTGGCTGGCCGGAGCTGAGATCGTCGATCCGGAATTCGTGCAGTTCCACCCGACCGCCATCGACACGGGGGCCGATCCCGCGCCCCTGGCGACCGAGGCGCTGCGCGGCGAGGGCGCGCGGTTGATCGACGGCGCCGGCCGGCCGTTCATGGACCGCTATCATGCCGCCGGAGACCTGGCGCCTCGCGACGTAGTGGCGCGCGCCATCGCCGCCGAGAGCGTGGGCGGACGGCGAGTCTTCCTCGATGCGACGAAAACCATCGGCGAGGCTTTCCCGGAACATTTTCCGGCGGTCTTCGCCGCATGCCGCGCCGCGGGCCTGGATCCGCGCATCTCGCCGATCCCGGTCAAGCCGGCGGCGCACTATCACATGGGCGGCGTCGCGGCCGACGCCTGGGGTCGGACCTCCCTCCCCGGCTTGTTCGCGGTCGGCGAAGTTGCCTCGAGCGGCGTCCACGGGGCCAATCGCCTGGCCTCCAACTCCCTGCTCGAGGCGGCGGTGTTCGGGCGCAGGGCTGGCGAGGCCGCGCGCGAGGCTGGCGCGTGCGGGACGCGGGGACTTCCGGTCGAGAGCGCCCCGGACATGCGCGCCGAAGCGCTGGTTGAACTGAGACGGCGGATGAGCGCCGACGCGGGCGTCGTGCGGACCGCCGAGGGTCTCGCGGCGCTCGTCGGCTGGCTCGACGGCCAACTCCTCGCCCATGGCCCCGCCCTGCCGGTGATCGCCGCTCGCCTCGTCGCCGAGGCGGCGCTCGCCAGGCGCGAAAGCCGTGGCGCGCACTTCCGCACCGACTTCCCGACGCCGCTGGCCGAAGGGATTCACAGCACCCTGCGTAGGACGCGGGCGCCCGAGGTCCGCGCCGCTTGAGGGGGCTTGCCGATCTTCTCATCGAGCCGATCGTGCGCGCCGCCCTGGCAGAGGATCTGGGCCGCGCGGGCGACATCACTTCCAACGCCTGCATCGCGCCCGAGGCGCGGCTGGCGGCGGCTTTCACCGCCCGCCAAGACGGCGTCCTGGCCGGGATCGACTGCGCCCGCCTGGCCATGGCGCTGCTGGACCCGAACGCCCGCTTCGACGCCCTTCTGGCGGACGGCGCCCAAGTCACGGCCGGCCAGGTCATTGCCCGAACCGAGGCCAACGCCCGCGCCCTGCTAGCGGCCGAGCGCACGGCGCTCAATCTCATTTGCCGCCTGTCGGGCATCGCCAGCCTGACGGCGCGGTTCGTGGCCGAGACCCGCGGAACCAGGGCCCGCATCGTCGATACGCGCAAGACCACGCCTGGCCTGCGCGCTTTGGAGAAATACGCCGTGCGTTGCGGCGGTGGCGCCAATCACCGCTTTGGGCTGGATGACGCCATTCTGATCAAGGACAACCACGTGGCTGCGTGCGGGGGCGTGGCCGAAGCCGTCCGCCGGGCGCGCGCCTCCGTTGGCCATATGGTCAGGATCGAGGTGGAGATCGATCGGCTGGACCAGCTGGACGAGGCGCTGGACGAGGGGCCCGACATCGTCATGCTCGACAACTTCCCGCTGGGCGACATGGCCGAGGCGGTTCGACGGACGGCCGGGCGGGCGCTCCTCGAGGCCTCGGGCGGCGTCAGCCTGGCGAGCGTGCGCGCGATCGCTGGAACGGGCGTCGATCTGATCAGTGTCGGCGCGCTCACCCATTCCGCGCCGATCCTCGATATCGGCCTGGACGCGGCCTGATCGCAACACCGCGTCATCCCGCACGCAGCGCGCCCTACCCCAAATTCCGTCATCCCGGGCGAAACGGAGCGTAAGCGCAGTGCAGACCCGGGACCCAGGGCCTCATGCGCAGGCGTCGCGGCTTCGCGATGGGCGGACGGCAACCCTAGCGCATCCGACCGCTGAGATGAATCGAACGTGATAGCGGAAGGGATTCTCGCGGGGACGCGGGTCTGACTCAATCGGGCCTCTGATTCGGGAGGTGACGATGGGCAAGGCGCATTCGGATGATTTGCGGGTTCGGGTGGTGGAGGCGGTGGAGGCGGGTTCGTCGCGACGGGCGGCTGCGGCGCGGTTCCAGGTTGGGGTGTCCTCAGCGATCCGCTGGGTGAGCTTGCAGCGGGAGACGGGCGGGGTCAGCCCGCGCCGGCGAGGCGGCAGGAGCCGCTCGCCGCTGACGCCGCATACGGGTTGGCTGCTTCGATTGATCGGCGATGAGCCAGACCTGACCTTGGAGACGATCGTCGAGAGGATCTTCGCCGAGTTGGGCTTGAGGATCTCGGAGATGTCGGTTCGCCGGTTCTTCAAGCGTCAGGCGATCACCTTCAAAAAAAACCCTGCGCGCGGCCGAACAGGACCGGCCGGACGTGGCCGAGGCGCGCGAGCGGTGGAAGGGCGGCCAAGCGGCGCTTGACCCTTACAAGCTGGTGTTCATCGACGAGACCGGAACCAACACCAAGATGGTCCGCGCTCGCGGCCGATGCCGCCGGGGCCAGCGGCTCATCGGCAAGCAGCCCTGGGGCCATTGGAAGACCACCACCTTCACCGCGGCCCTTCGATGCGACGGCCTCACGGCCCCTTGGGTGCTCGGCGGGGCGATGGATGGACAAGCCTTCCTGGTCTACATCGAGAAGGTCCTGGTCCCCACCTTGAGCCCTGGCGACATCGTCATCATGGACAATCTGCCAGCGCATAAAAGCGAGCGCGTCCGCGTTCTCATCGAAGCGGCCAAGGCCTCGCTCCTCTACCTGCCGCCCTACTCCCCAGACCTGAACCCCATCGAGCTGGCCTTCGCCAAGCTCAAAACCCTGCTTCGCAAAGCCGCGGAGCGAACCAAGGAGGGCCTCTGGGACAGGATCGGCCAAGTCCTCGACGCCTTCACACCGGAAGAGTGCGCCAATTACTTCCGTCACGACGGCTATGCGCCAACTTAACCGTCGGATGCGCTAGGTCCCGCATCTCCGCTCCACTTCGTTCCGCTGCGTGCGGGATGACG
>JBOHLC010000096.1:0-8528 GCA_050729395.1 Caulobacteraceae bacterium | reverse complement strand
TCTGGATCGACCTTGAGGTCCGACGCGGCGGCGTTCTCCTCGACCTGCGAGGGCCGGCTGGCGCCGACAATGGCCGAAGCAACGTTTTTCTCGCGCAGCACCCAGGCGAGGGCGAACTGGGCCAGGGTGCAGCCGGCCTCTGCGGCCAGCGGCTTGAGTTTCTCCACCGCCTCCAGCACCTCGGGCCGCATCCAGCCCGAGATCGCCCCGCTCATCTCCTCGCTGGCGGCGCGGGTATCGGCCGCCGGCTGAGTCCCCGGCGCGTATTTGCCGGTCAGTACGCCCTGGGCCAGTGGCGACCAGACGATCTGCGAGACGCCATGCTCACGGCAGAACGGGATTACCTTCTGCTCGGGCCGCCGCCAGAGCAGCGAATATTGCGGCTGGCTGGAGACGAACCGCTCCACCCCATCGAGCGCGAAGGCGTCGGCGATATGCTGGGGCGACCATTCCGAAAAGCCGATCCAGCGCGCCTTGCCGGCCTTCACCACGTCGGAGAGCGCCTCCATGGTCTCTTCCAATGGCGTGTCGGCGTCGTATCGGTGGCATTGGTAGAGGTCGACGAAGTCGGTGTTGAGGCGCGCCAGCGAGGCGTCGATCTGCTTCATGATCTGGGCGCGCGAGAGGCCCCGGTCGTCCGGTCCCATCTCGCCGAACACCTTGGTCGCCAGCACGTAGGAGCCGCGCGGACGCCCGGCCAGCGCCTCGCCCAGAAAGCTCTCGGCCGCGCCGTGTCCATAGACATTGGCCGTGTCGATGAAGTTGATCCCGAGGTCGAAGGCGCGGTCGACGCACGCCTTGGCCGCGTCGCGTTCGACGCCCACGCCGTAGGTCAGCCACGAGCCGAGGGAGATTTCCGACACCTCCAGGTCGCTCGCGCCCAGCTTGCGGTATTTCATGCGGTGGTCTCCATCAGGGTTTCCGCCTCCCTCTTCACGGCGAGCGAGGTGGGGCGCAAGGCGAAATCACGCTTTCGCCAGAGCCGCTTCAAGTTCCTCGCCCAGTTCGGTCACGGTGAACGGCTTGCTCACCAGATGGGTGTCCGCGTCCAGCACGCCATTGTGGACGATGGCGTTGCGCGTGTAGCCCGTCATGAACACCACCTTCAGGCCGGGCGAACGGGCCAGCGCCGTCTCGGCCAGAACCCGGCCGTTGACCTCCGGCATGACGACATCGGTCAGCATGAGGGTCACTGACGGATTGGCGGCGAGAAGTTCGAGCGCCTCGGCCGCGCCCGAGGCGGCGATGACATCGAAGCCCAGCTCATCAAGCGCCTCCCGCGCGAACCGGCGCACGCCGTCCTCGTCCTCGACCAGGAGCACGGTGACGCCGCGCCGACCGCCGTCCGCGAGCCTGAGGGCAGACCCGTCGCCGTGTGGGGCCTCGTCCGTCGAGCGCGGAAGGTAGAGCTTGACCGTCGTGCCGACCCCGACCTCGGTATAGATGCGGATGTGGCCGCCGGACTGCTTGATGAAGCCATGCACCTGGCTGAGACCGAGCCCGGTGCCCAGGCCCGCCCCCTTGGTGGTGAAAAACGGCTCGAACACCTGGGCGAGCACGTCCGGCGTCATGCCGCAGCCGGTGTCGGTCACCGCCAGCATGACGTACTGGCCCGCCGTCAGGTCGATCTCGTCCGCGGCATAGCTGCGGTCGAGATAGACGTTGCTCGTCTCGATGGTCAGCTTGCCACCATCGGGCATCGCGTCCCGCGCATTGATCGCCAGATTGACGATGGTCGATTCCAGCTGGGCGGCGTCGATATGCGCCCGCCACAATCCGCCGCCCGACACCGCCTCGACGACCACCGCTTCGCCCAGCGTCCGGCGGATGAGTTCGGTGGTGTCGCGGACAACCCGCGCGACATCGACCGACGCGGGCTTTAGCGGCTGCAGGCGCGAGAACGCCAGCAGTCTCTGGGTCAGACCCCTGGCCCGCTGCGCGCCTTCCAGCGCATTGCCCGCCAGACGCGCGGCGTCCGCGTCGCCGGCCAGCTTGCGCCGGATGAGCAGATCGAGATTGCCGATGACCACAGCCAGCATGTTGTTGAAATCATGGGCGATACCGCCGGTCAGCCGACCCACCGCCTCCATCTTCTGGCTTTGCCGCAGCGCCTCCTCCGCCTTTTCGCGCTCGGCCATCTGCTTGACGAGATCGCGATTGGCCTGGCGCAGGCTGCGCGAGTCGAGCGCCATGATCATGAACATCATCAGCGCCATGGCGATGAGCAGCGCCGCCCCCGCGTAGCGGTCCAGGCGCCTGGAAAGCGGCTCGGCCTTGTCGCGCACATAGACCGTTCCCAGCCGCGTTCCGCTCTGGACCACTGGCGCGGTGACGATGATCCGGTCGGGCGCGGTCCGCGGCCCCAGGGCGCGCTCGAGGCGGTCGGCGAGGTGCGATCTGGTGGAGCGCGCCGCCAGGCGGCCCTTGTCGTCATAAACGCCGACCGCGTCGACGTCCCTTTCCGACTCCAGCGCGCTGACGTAGCCCCCGAGGGCGGCTCGGTCGCCGAACGACAGCGCCGCCGAGACGGTCTCGGCCAGTACGCGCGCCTGGCTGCGCGCGACCGCCGTCGCCTGGTCGCGATACTCGTGCTCGCCACTGACGGCGACAAAGAAGCCGGCGCCGATCAAGAGCGCCGCGCTGGCGCTCACCGCCGCCAGCCTGGAGCGATCGGAGTGATAAGGCTTCATGGCGCGACCTTTGCTCGCGGCTTCACCGAGACCGCGAGGCTGAGCAGCTTCGAGCTGATGGTGAGACCGTCCGTCGCGGCGAGCGCGTCGTCGATGCGAAAGCGCACCCGCCCGCCATCCACCACGAAATTGATCACCCCGGCCGGACCCGGCCCGTCGGTCACGGTGAGGACGGGCGCGCCGCGCATGGCGCTCAGCGCGTCCCCCACCGATTGCTGCGCCGATCCGCCGATAAACATGATCTGGCAACCGGTGGAGCGGCTGGCGCGGGGAAGACGGCGGGCGATGATCGGCCGCGGGCCGACCCGCTGTCCGGCGATGGCCCGGTCGAGGACAGACCCGAACGGATCCTCGCCGACGACGCAGATGACAAAGGGATCCGACGGCGCTCCCGCCACCGCCGCGGGCCAGGTAACGAACGGTGGCAGCTTGTAGAGATACGATGCCTTGATGGCCGTCTCCAGCGATCCGTCCGCCCGCGCCGCGCAAGCGCACGCGGCCAGGGCGGCGGCAAGCCATCCCGCGCGCATCCCGGCGGACAGCCCCCGGAGCATCTCTAGAAGCGCCAACTCAGTTCGGCCAGCACGCTGCGCGGCACGGCGTTGGCATAGGGCGCCGGCAGCTCCTGATGGCGGGCGTGCAACAGGTTGAACCCGGCCACGGAGAGGCGCAGCTTGTCGGTGATGTTCCACCCAAGGCGCGCGTTCAGCTCGACATAGGCCGGGACGCGCGGATCGGGCAGGTCGCTGACCCAGCGAAGGGTCGCGTCCAGGGTGACGAAGCGGCCGAGGCTCATCGATGACGTGAGCGAGGCCTGATAGCTCGGATCGTTCGCCACCTGCTGCGCGCCGACCAGGGCGAAGTATCCCGGCCTGAAGGTGAAATGCTCGTGCATGGCGTCGACGGCCGGCGACAGCCGCCACCAGTCCAGCGCTTGCCAGTCGCCCCACGCCTCGACGCCATAGGTTTCGCCGGCGATGCCGTTGGCCCAGCTGAGCGGGATGACGGTCGCCGGATTGGGCTCGATGCTGCGCAGATCGTCATAGACGTTGTAATAGGCCGAGAGCGAGATCGACGCCCGGGACCCGGCTTCCGCCCGCGCGCCGGCCTGGTAGGCGGTCAGCGTCTCCGGCCTGAAGCTTCGGTCGCCGACCAGATAGGTGAGCGAGCCGATCTTCTCCATGACGGAGGTGTCGAACGGCGTCGGCGAGCGGATCGAGCGTGAGACGGCGGCCCACAACAGGGTCTGGTCGGTCGGCTTCCACGAAGCACGCACGTCCGGCAGCAGGGTCCAGCCCGAATAGGGATCGTGCTCCAGCTTCAGGCCGGCGACCAGATTGGCCGTCCGGCTGAGAGAGAACGTGTCCTGAGCAAAGATATCGAACAGCTTCAGGGTTCCGGCCGAAGGCTGGAAGAGCAGGGATGGAGCGTTGGTGATGGCGTATTGGCTGAGGCGGATGCCGGAACCCACCAGAAGCTGGTCGCGTGGCCCGAGCGCGAAGCCCTCCTGGCCCTCCAGGTCGTAGGTGTTGACATAGAAGCTGCCGTTCCCACCCTGCGTCGTCCGCTGCCCGTAGTCGTAATAGCCGAGAACCTGCAGGCTCTGGCCGTTCGCCCAGGCGTGCGTCCAGCGGCCGGTCAGGTTGCGGCCCTGGATATCCTGGTTCGGCGCTCCGTCCTGCGCCTCGGCCGCCGCAAAGGCGTCTCCCTGCAGGGTCACGCTGTCCGCGCCCGTCGGCGTCCAGTCCAGGCGGAAGCCGCCTTGCGGCCGCGACCAAGAATCGTGCGCCTTGGCCCCGTCGGCGAGCTCCGTGGCCGCGCCGATGGTCTCCTTGAAATATACCCGGTAGTCGAGGTTCTCCCCGGCCCGGCCGCCATAGCGCAGGGTGATCGCTCCATCGAGATTTCCGCCGGCCACGTCGACGAGCCCGCCTTGTGTGTCCTTCGCCTTGCGGGTGATGATGTTGATGACGCCATTGACGGCGTTGGCGCCCCACAGCGTCGCGCCCGGCCCGCTGATCACCTCTATGCGGTCGATGTCCTCCACCACGACATCCTGCATGTCCCAGTAGACCCCCGAGAACATCGGCGAATAGACGCTGCGCCCGTCGATCAGCACCAGCAGCTTGTTGGAAAAGCTCTGATCGGCCGCCGCGCCGTCGAAGCCGCGGGCCGTGATCACATAGCCGCTGGCGCTGGTCTGGTAGACCTCCAGATTGGGCGCGAGCCTCAGGATTTCCGGCAGGGTCGTCGCGCCGGAGCGGACGATCTGGTTATGCGTGATGACGTAGATCGCCGCCGGAGAATCGGCCAGGGCTTGCGGCTGTTTGCTGACCGAGGTGACCCGCAGCTGGCCAAGCTGCTCGATCGAAAGGCCGCGAAGTTGCTCGATGCTAGGCGCGCTGGCCGGCGTCAGTACGGCGTCCTGCGCCACGAGCGGTCCGGCCAGGCACACCCAGGCCATGACCGCGATCAGTGCGGAATTCCACCCCAATGTCCGGCCCCAGACTCTTCCGGCGCGCCCCGCCCGGCGTGGCGATCCGTGTCTTTTGGGCCCCCCTTGGCTTCACCCTAGCATGGCCAGCGTCGCCGTGAAGGGGGTCGATCAGGGGCGCCGAAACGGATGAGTCTTGTCCGAGAGTGGAAAGCCCTGGGGATCGTCCTCCCACGGATTGAAGATCACCGCCCCTGAATGCCGGACGTCCTTCACATTCCGCGTCGCCAAGTAAAGTCCGGCTTCCAGGGCCGTGGCGGCGAGCATGGTGTCGATGACGGACGGGGGAGCGCCGGTATCCCGCTTGATGCGGCCTGCAAGAGCGCCCCAACGCCGAACAACGGCGTCCGTGAGCGGCAATACTCTTCCGGCGAAACGGGCTTCCAGCAAATCGCGCCCGGCGGCGTAGCGCGGCCGCCGAGGGTCGCTTTCGGCAAGCTGGTGAACGCCTTTGTCGTATTCGGCGAGCGTCAGCACGCTCAGGAACAGACGGCTCTCATCCTGCGTGGAAGCCCACGCCTTCACGCTCGGCGCACCATTTTCCGCAGTGAGCGAGGCAATGACGTTGGTGTCGAGGAGCCAACCCCTCAAATCTCCACCTCGCGGCCGTTGTCAGGCTCGCGGGTGAGGTCCAGGCCCTCCAGGCTCAGGCCTTCGAGAAAGGTCACCAGCGGGGTCTCGGGCTTGGGTGCGGCCAGCCGTTCGAAATCCTCCGCATCGACAACGACCACCGCGCGGCGACCGCGGACGGTCACCGCCTGGGGACCCTCGTCGCGAGCCCGCCGGACCAACTCGCTGAAGCGCGCCTTGGCGTCTTCAAGCTTCCAGTCCCGGCTGTGAGCGGATTTTGGCACGGGTTGCCTCCTGACTATCTAGTCAGATATAGGCCGATGTCGCGCGGGGCGCCAGAACTCTCCCTATGCCGCGGCCAGGTCGCGCAGGGCGGCGTTGGCGATGGTCAGCTTGGCGAAGCTCCAGCCGCCGGGCGCGCGCTCGACCTCCTCCACCGCGCGCCGGACGGCCCGCACCGTCTCAATCCGATCCGAGGTCCAGGCGGTCACGGCCTGGCCGCCGTCGGCCGGGGCGGCGCAGGAGTCCATGATCGCCCCGGTGAGGCTGGCTTGCTCGGCCACCATGTCCTCGATCAGGCGGCGCACCGCCAACCGCTCGTACGGGTCCTCTCCCTGCGCCCGGGCAAGGGCGGCGGACCGCAGTTTGTCGAAACCGAACACCCCGCCGACCTTGTGATAGACCTGGGCCGTGGGGGCCAGCGGCCAGGCCTTGTCCCGGGCCAGGTCGCCGAGCGAGGCGGCCTGGGTCAGGGGGCGCATCAGAGCCACCGAATGGGCCACGCCCTTGGGCGCGCCGGCCTTGATCCAGCCGGTCGCGCGGCGCACGGCCGCCTTCTGCTCGAACGGCGAGAGCACGGCCGGCACCATCTCCTTGAGGGCGTCCACCGCCGGGCGATAGGCGGCGATCAGGGTGTGCACCTTGGGGTACTTGCCGGCGTGCCGGGCCAGCCAATAGGTCTGGCCGCGCAAGAGATCGACCAGCTCGCGGAACAGGACGGCCTGGCCGGCCCACGGGACCTTGCCGTCGAGTCGCTCGACCCGCCCCCATATCTCGGAAAAGCGCAGGGTCTGACGCGCGGCCTCGAAGGCGCTGACCAGCGCCGCCGTGTCGCACCCCGCCGCCGCCCGCAGGCGCCCCGGGAAGGTCGGTCCGCAGACGTTGACGATGTCGTTGTCGACCACGGTGGCGATGATCTCGCGCCTCAGGCGATGGCGCTTCATGTCGTCGTCGAACCTACCCAGCGGCCCGGGGAAATAGTCCTCGAGCAGCTTCAGGAACCACGGATCGTCCGGGGCCTGCGAGGCGACGATGTCGTCGAACAGGTCGAGCTTGCCATAGGCCAGCAGCACCGCGAGTTCCGGCCGGGTCAATCCCTTGCCCAGCTTGGCGCGCTCGGCCATCGCCGAGGCGTCCGGCAGGCCCTCGAGCGCGCGGTCGAGGCGGCCGAGCCCTTCGAGCCGGGTCATGAACTTCGCCTGGGCGTCCAGGCTCGCCGCGCCGTCCGCCTCGAGCAGCGAAAGGGCCAGGGTCTGGTCGTAGTTGTGCTCGAGCACATGGGAGGCGACCTCGTCGGTCATCGAGGCCAGCAGCGGGTCGCGGTCGGCCGGCGCCAGGCGGCCCGCCCGCTCGGCCATGCCCAACAGGATCTTGATGTTGACCTCGTGGTCGGAGGTGTCCACCCCGGCGGAGTTGTCGATCGCGTCGGTGTCGATGTGGCCGCCGGCCAGGGCATATTCGATCCGTCCGGCCTGGGTGAAGCCGAGGTTGGCCCCCTCGCCGACCACCCGGCAGCGCAGGTCGCGGCCGTTGACGCGCACCGCGTCATTGGCCTTGTCGCCCACCTCCAGCTGCGATTCGGCCGTCGCCTTCACATAGGTGCCGATGCCGCCGAGATAGAGAAGGTCGGCCCGGCTCTTGAGGATGGCGGCGATCAGGTCGCTCGGCGCCATCTCGTCCGCCTTGAGGTCGAGCACGGCCTTGACCTCGTCGCTCAGCGGCACGGCCTTCAGCGTCCTTGGCCACACCCCGCCGCCGGGCGAGATAAGCGTCCGGTCATAGTCGTCCCACGACGAGCGCGGCAGGTCGAACAGGCGCTTGCGCTCGCGCCAGGCGACCGCCGGATCGGGCGCGGGATCGAGGAAGATGTGCCGGTGATCGAAAGCCGCGCGGAGTTTCAGCGCGTTTGACAGCAGCATGCCGTTGCCGAACACGTCGCCGGACATGTCGCCCACGCCGATGACGGTGATCGGCGTCACCTGGATATCGACGCCCAGTTCGCGGAAGTGCCGCTTGACCCCTTCCCACGCGCCCTTGGCGGTGATGCCCATCTCCTTGTGGTCGTACCCGGCCGAGCCGCCCGAGGCGAAGGCGTCGCCGAGCCAGAAGCCGTAGTCCCCGGCCACGGCGTTGGCGATGTCGGAAAAGCTCGCCGTGCCCTTGTCGGCGGCGACCACCAGATAGGGGTCCTCGCCGTCGTGGATGACCGTCGCGGCCGGGTGGACGACCGCGCCCTCGGCGTCGATGTTGTCCGTCAGGTCCAACAGCCCGTGCAGGAAGGTCTTGTAGGCGTCCACCGCCGCCGTCCGCACCTGATCGGGCGAGCCGCCCCGCGGCAGCCGCTTGGGAAAGAAGCCGCCCTTGGAGCCGACCGGGACGATGACCGCGTTCTTGACCTGCTGCGCTTTCACAAGTCCCAGGATCTCGGTGCGGAAGTCTTCGCGCCTGTCCGACCAGCGAATGCCGCCGCGTGCCACCTTGCCGAAGCGCAAATG
>JBOHLC010000095.1:0-9316 GCA_050729395.1 Caulobacteraceae bacterium | reverse complement strand
CGCCCGCGCCGGCCCGGCGGCGATCTAGGCGCCCCCGGCCGGCTTGGCGAGCAGGGCGGTCCCGAGCAGGGTCTGCAACAACGGCGTGCGCGGGAAGGGCTCACCGCGATAATGGCGGAAGGCCTCGGCCACCTGCGCACCGAACGCCCGGCCGCGCCTCCGCGCGTGGGCCTCCATCATCGCCACGGCGTCGGAGATACCGTGCTGCTCAATGAGCCAGGCGACCTGGCTCTCGTGCGCGGCCAGCATGGCGCGCTTGGCCTCCAGCGTCGCTCCGATGTCGACGGCGAAGTCCGGGACGACACGCCGGCCGTCGCCGTCGCGCCCGCCGATGGGATCGGTGAAATAGAGGTGCGGCACGGCCGTCAGCGGCGCGGCGCTCCCGGTCCGGTAATTGGGGGCCGAGGCGGCGAAGCAGGCGTCGCGGATCAGCGCGCTCGTCGCCTCGTGGTCGGGATGATAGTCGGCCGGAGCGGCGGTGATGACGATGGCCGGCGCAATGGAGCGCACCAGCTCCGTCGCCTGGCGGCGGGTCGCATCGTCGTTGAACACGCAAAGATCGGGCAGGCCGAGACAGCGGTAATCGGCGCCGATCATGGCCGCGGCCCTTGCCGCCTCCGCGCGGCGCACGCGGGCCGTCTCCTCGGGGCTGAGCTCGCGCGAGCCGCAGTCGCCGGCGGTCAAGGTGGCGATGATGATCTCGTGACCGGCCCGAGCCAGAATGGCCAGCGTCCCCGCCGCGAGCGTCTCGATGTCGTCGGGGTGGGCGTGCGCCGCGAGGATCCTGACCATGCGGCGAGGTTTAATGCGGCGCGGCGCCCGCAGCTACCCGGCCCACTCGATCCAGGCGCCGTGGGGGTGGGCGGTGGCGAGGAGGCGGTCCTCGCCGCCCGGCCATAGGGTGAGGCGCAGCTCCATGGTCGCCGGATGGGCCGGCGCCGGCTCCATGCGCAGCCAGGCGAGCGGCGCGGCCGGGTTGGCCCGCCCGCCGAGCGCCTCCAGGGTTTCGACCAGCGCCGCCTGGCTCGCCTTGGGCATGTACTGGAAGAACACCGAGTGGAAGACCACCGTCGCCACCCCCGCGCGCGGCGCGGCATGGCGGCCGGTCCAGGCGACGGCGTCCTCGCGCTCGACCGTGAGGCCGGCCGCCAGCGTCTGGGCGATGGCCGCGTCGAGCCGCTCCAGCCGGTCGGTCTGGTCGGGCCAGACATAGGCCCGCAGGCGCCGCCGCTGGGCCGGATCGGCGATGTCGACCGGGCTGCGATCGCAGGCGGCCCGATCGGCCACCCTGACCGGCGCCTCGAGAGGCGGCAGACCGCCGCGCCAGTCGATGTCGATGAGGACGGGCGCGTCCTTGGGTCCCCATTCCGCCAGCGCGCCCAGGCGGTAGCGCCGCCGGTCCCACAGCTGGTTGAGGCCGGCGCTGGCCCCGAGCTCGAGGGCGCGCAAAGGGAGGCCGGTCTTCGCCGCCACGACGAGGAAGCCCGGCAGGAGCACGGCCGAACGCCGCGGCTCGTTGGTCTGAGGCTCGTGGCGCATGAACGCGGCGACGTCCTCGCCGCGTAGACGCATCAGCTCCAGGGCGTGAGCCCAGGCGGCCTCCGCGTCGCCGGGCGCGCCGTCGCGCGGATAGGCCCTGGCCAGCGGCGACGCCGGCTCGCGCAGGGCGGCCTCGTGCAGCGCGCCCAGCCAGCGCAGGGCCACGGCGTCGTCGAACAGCTTGCGGCGGCCCGCCTCCGCCCAGGGCGCGAATGCCGCGCGCACCGAGGGCTCGTTCGGCAAGGCGTCGGCGCAGCGCTCGAGTAGGGCGGCGGAAAACGGCGAACCCATCGCCGCGCACACGCCCGCCTGCAGCCTCAGCATTTCAGTCAGCTCGCTCACGGAGCGCCTTAGGACCGGCGCGGCGACGGCGGGTCAAGCTTGAACGGGACGATCAATCCTCGACCGACAACGCCTCGTCCGCGCCGATCAGCAGGGTGGTTTCTCTCACGCGCACGAACGCCAGCTGCACGGAGCGCCAGCCGACGCGGTGGATCGCGCACGGTCCGAGATCGCGCAGGGCGCGGGCGTGGGCCGGCACGCCATAGCCCTTGTGCGCGGCGAAGCCGTAGCCGGGATAGGTCTCGTCGAGAGCCGTCATCACCCGGTCGCGCGCGGTCTTGGCCAGGATCGAGGCGGCGGCGATGGAGGCGGAGATGCCGTCGCCGCCCACGATGGTGGTCACCGGGCACGGCAGCTGGAAGGCGTAGTCACCGTCGACCAGGGCGAAGGCCGGCGCCTGGCGCAGGCCCTCCACCGCCCGCCACATGGCCAGGCCCGTGGCCCCGACGATGTTGAGCGAGGCGATCTCCTCGACCGAGGCGAAAGCCACCGACCAGGCGATGGCGTGGGCCTTGATCCAGATTTCCGCCGCCGCCCGCTGCGCGGGCGTCAGCCGCTTGGAATCGTCCAGCCCCTCGAGGCGCGAACGGGGCGCCAGGATCACCGCCGCCGCGGCGACCGGCCCGGCCCAGGGTCCGCGCCCGGCCTCGTCGATACCGCACACCGGCGCCGGGCAGGTGCGCTCCAGGCGCATATGGACGCGCGGGCGAGTCATGCCAGGCGCGCCACCTCGCCATGGCGGAAGCAGCCGACCACATGGTCATTGACCATGCCGACGGCCTGCATGAAGGCGTAGGTGATGACCGGGCCGCAGAACTTGAAGCCCTTGGCCTTGAGCGCGCGGGCGACCTCGGCCGCCAGCGGCGTCTGGGCCGGGATTTCGCCCATCTCGCGCCAGGCGTTGGTCGCCGGTTTGCCGTCCGTGAAGGCCCACAGGAACTTCGAGAAGTCCTCGCCACGCTCGGCCATGTCGAGCCAGACGCGCGCGCCGGCGATGGTGGCGTCGATCTTGGCGCCGGAGCGGACGATGCCCGGATCGTTCATCAGCCGCGCCCGGTCGGCCTCGCCGAAGCCGGCCACGATCTCCGGCTCAAAGCCCCTGAAGGCGGCGCGGAAGGCCTCGCGCTTGCGCAGGATGGTGATCCAGGCGAGGCCGGCCTGGAAGCCGTCGAGGACCAGCTTTTCCCACAGCGCCCGGCTGTCATATTCCGGCACGCCCCATTCCTCGTCGTGATAGGCCACGTAGAGGGCGTCTCCGGGCGTCGCCCAGCGGCAACGGGTGAGACCTAGGTCCATGCGCATCCTCAACGTCGCCGACTTCAACTGGATGACGGGGGCGGAGCGCCGCACCGCCAACCTGTCTCTGTTCGATATCTGCCGCAAGTTCAGCCTCGCGGCAAACCGGGCAGGTCATCTGGTGACGGAATTTTCCGATCGGGCGGTGGCGCGCGCGGGCCCGCTGCGCCCCGGTCCGGAGCGGCGCTTCCTGCAGGTGGTGGACGAGCTCAGGCCCGAGCTCATCCTGCTCCACTTCGCCGACCGCATCGGCAATGGGGCGCTGGCGGAGGCGCGGCGGCTGTCGCCGGGGGTGGTCGTCGCCGACATCAACATCGATCCGATCGATACGGAGAAGAACCGGCGGCGCCTGGCGCTGCGCAAGGGCGCGGCCGACGCCCTCTTCGTGACCACGGCCGAGCCGGCGCTGGGCGAATACGCCGGGGCGGGGGCCTTCGCCGCCTATCTGCCCAATCCGGTCGACCCGGCGATCGAGACCGGCCGCGGCTTCGAGAACGAGGCGCCGGCCTTCGACCTGCTGCTCCCGGCCACGGACGAGGGACCGCGCGAGGTGGGCGGCGAGCGGCTGAGCCCGGCCGAGGCCGCGCGGCGGTTGCGCATGGCTCTGCCGGCGCTGCGCCTCAATGCGCCGGGCGTGGGCGGCCAGCCCAAGGCGCGCGGGTATGGCTACTTCCAGGCCCTGCAATCGGCCCGCGCCGGCTGGTCGCTGTCGCGCCGCGCCAGCCTGCCGCTCTACGCCTCGGACCGCATGGCCCACTTCTTCGGCTGGGGCCTGGCCGTGGCCCTCGACCGCCGCGCCGGCTTCGACCGCTTCTACGGCGGGGACGCGGCCGTCTTCTATGACGGCCTGGACGATCTCGCGGGTTCGCTCGGGCGGCTCCTGGCGGACGACGCGGCCGCCCGCGAAATCGCCCGCAAGGGCTGGACACGAACCTGGGAGCTGTTCCCGAGCGAGCGCGTGCTGGCCTATGTGCTGGCGCAGCTCTTCGACGAAGGCGGCGCGGGCGGCTATGAGTGGCCGTGCGAGCGGTGGGGGCGGTAGGCGCCCCTCTCTATCCGGCGGGAGAGGTGTTTCACACCCGGTCGAACCGCAGGTTCCGGGTGCGGGCGGTGTTCAGGCGGAAGCCGCCGTCCTCGAATGTGAGCGCGGACCAGCCCCATATCTCCATGGGCTTCGGTTTGGTCGAGGCGACCGTTTCGCCGAGGCAGGTCAGGGCGTAGCTGGCGCCGCCAAAGGGATCGGCGAAATGCACGGCGAGACCGTCCCCTTCCATGGCGATAGTCGCGGTGGCGTCGGCGTCGGGGCTGTAATAGCGGCCCGACACGGCCTCGGCGAATGCGGGGACAATCTTGCCGTCCTCGGCCACGCGCCGATAGCGCGCCGAACGGCCGCCGAAGGCGATCTCCATGCCCTCGGCGGTCGCGCCGTCCAGGTCCAGCGCGATCTCGCCGATGCCCGAGGCCGGCAGGACCGCGCGCCCACCGGCCGGGCGCGTCAGTGGCATTCCCGGCATGGCCTTGCTGCAAATCTGCAGGCCGAGCGCCCCGTCCTGTTCCGTCAGGCCGTAGATCAAGCCGGTCTCCCGCGACCACCAGTCGCCAATGAGCGCGGCGTAGTCCTTGGCCGGGATGGTCGCCGCCGGCGCGCTCACGCGGTCGGCGAGCACGATGTCGACCACCTGTTCCGCCAGCCTCACCGGATTGGCCCCCAGAGCGCCGTTGGCCAGGATGACGATGTCGAGCCCATGGTCCGGCACGGTCAGCATCTGGCTGGAGCCGCCGAACACGCCGCCGGCGTGATGAACGGTGGCCAGGCCGCGATAGTCGCCGCGCATCAGGCCAAGGGCGTAGGCGCCCGTCCGCCCGTCGGCATAGGTGGGAAGCTCCGTCAACGCGGCCCAGGTGGCCGGCGTGCCGAACCGGCCGCGGCTCCGCAGGTGCGCCGCCCAGCGCAGCATGTCGTCGACGGTCGAGACGATCGCGCCCTCGCCGCGCACCTCGTCGGAGGGAAACAGGCCCCGCCGCCAGCGGCCGTCCAGCGTCGGGACATGCATGGTGGCGATGCCGGGGGTGACGACGTGATCGGTGGGGATCGAGGCGGTGTCGGGCATGCCGACCGGCTCGAACAGACGCTCGCGCAGCTGGCTCTCGAAGGGCGCGCCGCCCGCCCGCTCGAGGGCGATCGAGACCAGATGGTAGCCGCCGTTGTTGTAGATCATCGCCTCGCCGGGCGCGAAGTTGCGGCCGGCCTGGCGGGTCTGCGTCTTCAGGGCCGTTCCGACGGGCGTCAGAGCAATGCCGTGGCCGACGAACGCGAGATCGAGGTAGCAGCGCGAGCCGCCGCGATGCTGCATGAGCAGGCGCGGGCTCGGATCGCCGCCTGGCCCGGTCAGTTCGGGGATCCAGGTCCGGATGGGCGCGTCGAGATCGAACTTGCCGTCCTCGGCCAGCAGCAGCGCGAGCAGCGCGGTGAAATGCTTGCTGGTCGAGCCAATGCGCATGCGCGTCTTCGGCGAATTGGCCACGCACGTCTCCAGGCTGGCCATGCCGAAGCCGCGCCGATAGACGAGCCGCCCTTCCCTGGCCACGCCCACCGTCAGGCCCGGCGCATCCGTCCGGTTCCAGGGCGCGAACAAGGCGTCGAGCTGCTCGGTGACGGTCTTGGGCGCGGCGGCCTGGGCGGAGGCGGTGTCATTCATGGTCAGGTCCTTGGCGGGGCTGGTCGTCAGACAAAGCCGGCACTGGCCCTACCCCGCGTGTGGAGGAAGGTCGAGCAGCCAGGGGGCGACCCGCGCTCAGAAGCTCGCGTCGAGCCGCAGGCCGACGGTGCGCGGCCTGGCGATTATCACCTGCGCCTGCTGGGCGGTGATCCCAAACGCCGTGATCGCCGAGATTTGCGCCCTGGTGTCTCCGACGTTGTCGAGGAAGACGGTCAATCTGTAGCGGCGGAAATCCAGTCCGGCGCGAAGGTCGCCCGTGACATAGGATGGCAGAATGTAGTCCGGCGAGCCCACCGTCGCGCCGTTCTCGAAGCCGGCGTGGCGCTGGCCGAGGGCGCGCAGGGTGCCGCCGACGAAGCCGTCGACCTGGCCGGTGAGCGGGAAGCTCCAGTCGCCGAACACCGCCCCGCTCCATTTGGCGGAATAGGGCAGCGGGTCGCCCGCCAGGCCGCCGATGACGGCCGAGTCCTGATCCAGGTGGGCGTCGGTGTAGGCGAGGTTGCCGCCGAGGGTGAGGCCATGGGTAGGTCTCAACGTTCCCTCGGCCTCGAAGCCGCGGCTGGACGCCTCCCCGCCGTTGGCGATCTCACTGAAACCGTCAAATGATGTCAGCGCCTGGATGTTGCGCCACCTGATATAGAAGGCGTCGACATCGAGGCTGGCCATGCCGTGCAGGAAGCTCGCCTTGTAGCCACCCTCGTAGTTCCACAGGGTGTCGGGCGCGAAGGTCGACGACTCAGGCGCCCCCTCGACGTGGACGTTGGGCCCGCCGGGGCGATAGCCACTGGCGACGCGCGCATAGAGGCTGCTGTCAGGCGTCAAGGCATAGCTGGCGGTGAAGAGATAGGTCTCCGCGTTCGCCGTCCCTGAGGTGACCGGCACGTCGGGGACGAGGAACGACAACAGGCCGGTGTTGGTGTCCGAAAAGGTCGTCTCGTCGTGGCTGTAGCGGATGCCCGCCGTGAGCTTGAGGCGCCGGAAGAGGGTGTAGCTCGCCTCGCCAAAGAACGCATATTCCTGGAAGGTCGACGGCAGCAGCACGTCCAGAGCCGGGTTGTAGGCGCCGATCGGCGCGCGGCCGGCGTCATAGCCGGTGATATCCTCGTGATCGAGCGCCGATTCGTGAGTGTAGAAGAAGCCGCCAAGGTACTGGAACGGCCCCGGTGAGGTCGAGGTGAGGCGCAGCTCCTGGTTGTATTTGTCGAGACTGGTGTCGATCGTGGCGCCGACGCTCGAGGCGGCCGGCGTTGTCAGGCCGACCAGCCCTGGGTTTTGCAGCACCTCGCCCACGCCGGTGTCGGAATAGAAGAAGGCCTGGTCGTTCACCAGACGCTCGTAGCTCGAGATCGAGGTCAATCTGACCGGTCCGAAGTCATAGTCGATCGTCAAGCCGATTTCCCGATAGTCGAACGACGCCGGATCGAGCAGGCCGCTGGTGTTGACGAGCGGGCCGACGATGGGTTGGCCAGTGGCCTGGTTGAACGTCCCTGTGTCGCTCGCGTCGCGATGGTTGCGTTGGTAGAATCCCTCGAGATCGACGGTCAGCCGGTCGGTCGGCTTGATCAGCAGATCGGCTCTCACCCCATCGTTGATGTCGCGATTGGTGTCCTTGAGACCCAAGGTCGAATTGTCGATGAAGCCGCCTTCGTCCTCGTGGACGCCGGAAATGCGCAGACCTGCCTTGCCGTCGACGATCGGCAGGTTGGCCATGCCGCGCAGCGCCCATGAACCCGAACCGTGTTCGGTGGACGAGCCCTCGGCCTCGACGGCGCCTGTGTATCGGCTGAGGTCCGGCTGGTTGTAGACATAGTTGAGGAGGCCACCCATGGCGTTGGCGCCATAGAGCGTGCCTTGCGGTCCGCGTACCACTTCCACGCGGTCGACGTCCCACAGGGCCGAATCGAGCGCTTCCGTGCCCCCCTGCGCATAACTGGTCGACGACCCCACCGGCACGCCGTCCACGACCACGCCGACCAGCGAAGAGGTCTCGTTGCCGTTGATGGCTATGCCGCGCAGCACCAGCTGGTTGCCGCTGCCCACATTGGCGAAGGTGAGGCCCGGGACGAGGGCGGCGAAATCGGCGACGCTGTGAGCCCCGATGTTCTGGAGGGTCTGGGACTGGATCGCCGTCACCGCCGCCGGCACGTCGATCAGGCGTTCCGTCCGCTTCCCGGCGGTGACCACGATCTCGCTGACCGAGGTGGGGGCCTGTGCGCTGGCCGCGCCCGGCGCTGTCTGGGCCGCGGCGGCCGATGCCGCGAGGAGCGCGATCAGGCTGACCCCGACGGTGAGACGCGTGTACATCATTTCCCTCCCGAAGGCGCGCGTTCCGCGCGCGATCCCTTGCCTTTGGATCGATCGCGAATCCGCTATTCGACTTGATACATTCAGTCAAGTCTGCATGTATATGTCGGGCTGTGACGCCGTCAGGGTGTGGATATAACCAAGGCCAGGGAGGGGCGGGCGCCGATATGGAAGCAGCGACCGGAGTCGAAATCGCAAGTTCGCGCGAGCCGCGCAAGGCCGCTCGGCGCACCCAGGCGGAACGGCGCGCGGCCACCCGCCAACGGCTTCTCGACGCGGCCATAGCCTGTCTCGCCGAGCGAGGATACGCGGACACCACCACCATCGCCGTGGCCGCCGCGGCCGGGCTTTCGCGCGGCGCCATGCTCCATCACTTCGGGACCAAGGCCGAGCTTCTGCGCGCGGTGGGCGAAGAGGTGATGCGGCAAACCGAAGCGATCCTCGAAACCTCGGTTGCCGGCGGCGGGGAAAGGGAGCGCTTTTTGCGCGCCTTCGACGGCGCCTTGGTCCAGCTGGATTCGCCTTACTTCGCCGCCGCCGCCGAGCTTCTCATGGCCTGCCGGGCCGATCCGGCCTTGAGGAGCCTATTCGCCGACATCAATCGAGAGGCCGGCGAGCGGACCGAAGCCCGCCTGAGACGCTGGGCCGCCGCCGCCGGCGCGATGGAAGGCCCCAGGCTCGACGCCTTTCTCGACCTGCTTTCGGTGACCGTCAGAGGAACCTTCTTCCTGGCCGGCGTCGAGGGCGGCCGGGAGCGCGCGCGCAGCGCGCTGGACGCGCTTCGCGAGGCCGCGCGGGGCCTTCTGCCGCCGGCGGGGCGCCCGCGCTAGGTAGTCGCGCTCTCCGTTCCCCATGCGGAGACAAGGCGCGCATGCATCTGTCGGCTTCGTTGGAATGGGTAGCGATAGCTGGCGTCACCATGCCAGATTGCCGATCGTTTCCACGGCCTGTGAACAAGCCCCGTTAGGGGTCTTGCAACTTGACTCCCCGGGATTCATCCTGATGTAGGACGATTCATCTTAGCTCGCGCGCGACGGACCTCACTCGCGGGCGCCGGGATTCGAGGAAAAGGGTATGGCGGCGCGACTGCAATCAATTGCAGCCACAGACGATAC